>NZ_JASBRW010000074.1 GCF_030149235.1 Maricaulis sp.
CCGGCGTCATCATCCTCTTCTTCCTGATCGGCCCGCTGCGTGACTATCTGCAGCCGGTCTTCATGCCGGTCGAGATTTCCGGGAGCGCCCAATGAGCGATCCAAGCAAGGACAAGTCCGACGAGCTGATCCACCCGGTGGCTCGGCCCTTCCTGTGGCTCGATGCCCCGTGGCTGAAATCGGCGATGATCTGGGTGTTCGGTCTTCTGGCGCTGGCCTTCGCCGGGGTGGATTTCTTCCATCACCGCCATGAATACGTGCCCTTTGCCGAGACCTACGGCTTTTACGCCTGGTGGGGTTTTGCCTCCTTTGTCGCTGCCGTGATGATCGGCTGGTTCGGCATCCGCAAATTCCTCGGCCGCGAAGAAAACTACTGGGACAAGGAGAGCCATGATGATTGAGGCTTTCCACATCGAGGCCCTGGCGCATATCTCACCGGCCTGGCCGGTGATCATTGGCGGTCTGATCGCTGCCATCATCCCCAATTTCACCCTGCGCAAGGCGCTGGCCCTGGCCGTGCCGGTTATGGCGCTGGTCCTCTGGTTCAACCCGGCAGCCCCGGGCACCTATGGCATTATCGAATTCGGCGGTTTCACCCTGGAGACCTTTCGCTATGATCCGCTAAGCCGGATCTGGGGCCTGGTCTTCATCATCGCGGCCTTCATCAATGCGATTTACGGCCTGCACGAGAAGGACCGGCTCGCCGACACGATGGGCATGATCTATGCCGGTGCTGGCCTGGGTGCCGTCTTTGCCGGTGATCTGCTGACGCTGTTCTTCTTCTGGGAACTGACGGCGATCTCTTCGGTCTTCTTGATCTGGGGTTCGCGCAACAATGCCGCCTACAAGGCCGGCCTGCGCTATCTGGCGATCCACATCCTCTCAGGCGTTCTGCTCCTGGCCGGTGCAGTGATCCGCGCCAGCGAGACCGGCAGTTGGGCCTTTGACGAGACCTTGAGCATCGAGACCACGGGCGGTTTCCTGATCTTCCTCGCCTTTGGTATCAAATGCGCCTTCCCGCTGCTGCACAACTGGCTGCAGGACGCTTATCCCAAGGCGACCATTACCGGCGCGGTCGTGCTCTCCGCCTTCACCACCAAGCTGGCGGTCTATGCCCTTGCGCGGGGTTATGCGGGCACGGATATCCTGATCTATATCGGCGCCGTGATGACGGCCTTCCCGGTCTTCTTCGCCGTGGTCGAGAACGATCTGCGCAAGGTGCTGGCCTATTCGCTCAACAACCAGCTCGGCTTCATGGTCGTCGGTGTCGGCGTCGGCACCGAGCTGGCGCTCAATGGTGCCGCCGCGCACGCCTTTGTGCACATCATCTACAAGGCACTCCTGTTCATGAGCATGGGCGCGGTGTTGCTGCGTGTGGGGACGGTGAAAGCCTCCGAGCTGGGCGGGCTGTTCAAGTCGATGCCGGCGACGGCGGTCTTCTGCCTCATCGGCGCCGCCTCGATCTCGGCCTTCCCGCTGTTTTCCGGTTTTGTGGCCAAGGCGCTGACCCTGGCTGCCGTGGCCCAGGAAGGGCACGTCATTGTCTGGTTCGTCCTGATCTTTGCCTCAGCCGGCGTGCTCGAACACTCCGGCATCAAGATCCCGTACTTCGCCTTCTTCGCCCATGACCGCGGTCTGCGTGTGCGCGAAGCTCCGGCCAATATGCTGATCGCCATGTTCCTGGCGGCGGCGCTGTGCCTGTGGTTCGGCATTTTCTACGGCAATCTCTACGAGATGCTGCCCTTCCCGGAGGCGGCGCTCTACTACGAGCCCTATACGTTCGACCACATCGTCGGACAGATGCAGCTCCTATTGGGGGCCATGTTCGCCTTCACCCTCCTGGTCCGTTTCGGGCTTTATCCGGAGGAGAAGCGGTCGGAAAATGTCGATTCCGACTGGGTCTATCGCCGCTTCGGCGATGGGGCCCTGCGCTGGATCTGGGCCATGATGGACCGTCTCACGGCGGCCATCGGCAATGTGATCAATGCGGTCGGCCGCAAGCTGGGTGGACGCATGTTCCAGGCCTTTAGTCCTATTGGTGCCCTGAGCCGGGATATCCCCAGTGGTCTGCTGGCGATCTGGACCAGTGCGCTGCTGGCGATCGTCCTGCTGATTGCCTATCTCGCACCCTAAGATTTCCGGGGTTTAGCGCTCGAATCCACAAAATACACCTTATGAGTGTATTTTGTGGATTTGCGTATCCCGTAGGAATATTATCCCCACCAGGGCGTAGCCTCCTAGCATGGTCCGGCGAAGCACACGCTTCGCCGCCGCAAGGGAGAGCAGGATGATCGAACCGTCGAGCCGGGTCAGCCGAGACCGCGCCTGTGCGCAGCTGGCCGCCAGTGCCGTTGCCTTCAGTTTCGGCGTCGCACCCCAAGAGGTCGTGGCGCCGACCCGGTCGTCCCGCGAGGCGGCCTTTGCCCGCCAGGTGGCCATGTATCTGGCCCATATCGCTTTCGGTCTGCCCCTGACACGTGTGGCCCATGCCTTCGGCCGCGATCGCTCCACGGCAGCTTATGCCTGCCACCGGATCGAAGATGAGCGTGATGACCACGCCTTCGATACCTGTCTGGAACAGCTTGAGGCCTGCCTGCGCGCAGCGCCCTGGCCGGAAGGGGCCGGCGAGGGTAGCCGATGAGTCTGCCGCGCTGGGAGCGATGCCTGGCCCGGCCCGGGGCCGAGCTCTGGCCGCTGACGAGGGCTGAAGACCGCTATGGCGTCTTCCCCGCCGGTGATCGCCGGCGCCGCCCACTGGCCAGGTTGGACCGCGCCGCGCTCGATGCCGCCCTGAAGGCCGGACGGGTCGAACCGGAGGGCGCGCATTTCCGCTTGAGCCCGCTGGGCCGCGCGGCAGTCAGCCGGACTCTGGGCGGGTCACAGAGCTATGCGGCGCAGCACCGTCACATGGTGACGCGCAGCCTGATCGACCGCGCCGGACAGCTTACCCAGGCGAGCGCTAATGCGTTTGAGAGCCCGCTCGGGCGCCTTGCAGCCGTATTGAGCGAGCGCCAGCGCCAGGCCGGGGAACGATTTCTCGCCGATTACCATCGCTCCAGCTTGATCGCGCCGGTTACCCGTAACTGGTCTGTCGATGCGCTGGCCCGTAAACCCGGCAGTGCCGGGGGGCAGGCCGAAGCCAGCCTCGCGCGGATCCGGGCCAAGGAGCGGGTCATGCGGGCTCTGGCGGTAGCCGGAAAACGCGATGAAGCCGTTCTCATGGCGGCGCTGGTGCGCGAGGAAAGCCTGGCGAGCCTGGAGCGCCGCTTTGGCTGGAAGGCGCGATCGGGACGGGCCGTACTGGCGCGAGCGCTCGATGCCTTGGCTCGGCATTACGCCGAAACCTAGAAACGCCAGGCCACCTGGGCATAGCCGAACAGCGTCTCATCCGGTGCCGGGCTGGCCGGGGCGTTGTCGGCAAACGCGCCGGGCAGGAAGACCGAGGCGCCCAGCTCCAATTCCAGCCTCTCCGGCACCAGATCATAGACCACGCGGCTATCAATCGTCTGGCCGATCACATTGCCGGACTGACCGGATGGATCACGCAGCTTGGCGATGACCCAACTATCGGTCTCGCTCGCGAGGCTGGCGTGGGAGTAATGCACTCGCGCCGACCAGCGCGGGCCGGGATCGAGTTCAAGGCGCACGCCGGGCGCAGACAGGTTGGCCGGGGTCAGCGGGCCGTGCAGGCTGGTATTGTTGAGATCGGTGCGACGCGAGCCGAACAGGCGCTCATACTGGTCGAAATTCTCATCATTGGGATCGTCATCGCCGCTGGCCCAATAGTATTCCAGCGCCAGGCGCGGCTTCCAGGGCGCATCGAAGGTGTAGCCGGCAGCGGCGAACAACATGGTGGCGCTGACATCGAGGTCGTCAGTGTCGCTGGCAGAGCTGGTCGCGCGGCGGCTGCCAAAGCGCCAGACGCCTTCAATATCCATATCCCACTGTCCGGTCTGGGGGCGGCGGTAGAGCCTGAAGCCCGGCGCCGTATATTGCCGGTTGGGCGTGGAGAAATCGCTGCTGTCGCGCTCGCTCAGGCCATAGATGAAAGCCTCGGCCATAATGTCCTCGGCCCAGCCGGGAAAGGCGTTGGCATCGCGATAATGCACGCCCCAGATCTGCCGGTTCCACTGTTCCTCATCGCCCGACAAGGTGTTGTCGCCGATCAGGCCACGGTCTGACGGCTGGCGCGAGAGCGGCACGACGGCAAGGAGGTGGAACTCATCACCCGCATCCGTGCGGCTGGTGTAGTGGGCGCCGGTATAGCTCTTGATCACATTGGCATAGCTGACCCGCTCGATCTGGCGTTTCGAGCCGATGGAAACAGTCTGCCGGCCCAGGCGCAGCGCGCCGGTCCAGCCCGGGCCGAGAAGGCCGGCCGCGGGGGTCTCGGCGTAAAGCTGGAGAATATCGAGCGGATTGACATAGCTGGCCGAGAGCGGCGTGCCTTCATCATCGAGATAGGCGCGGCTGTCCTGCAGCTCGATTCCGAAGGCGAAACCGTCCGCTTCATAGCGGCCATGAACGAGCGTGCGTAGGAAAAGCGCCTGGTCGCTGCCGGACCGTCCGGCGCGGAACTGGCCGTCCAGGCTTTCATAGCGCGCCCGCGCTTCCCCGCTCAAAGAAAAGCCGTCCTGCGCCAGGACTGGCATGGTCACAGCGGTACCGAGCAGCGCCCAGACAGCGGCGCGGCAAAATGCGCGGATCGAAAACATGACTACCCCCCGTCAATCGGAGCGGTTATAAGGTGAATGGAATTTCAATTCAACGAGTGTTGAAGTGAATTGGGGGATTTTTGATGGATGACCGGACTGCGGCCGAGCGTTTTTCTGCGCTGGCTCACCCGACCCGGCTGCGCCTTTTCCGCCGCCTGATGCAGACCGGTCCGGACGGGCTGGCAGCGGGCGTGCTCGCCGAGGCGCTTCAGGTCGCGCCGAATAACCTGTCCGCCCATCTCAATACGCTGAGCCAGGCCGGTCTGATCGAGGCCCGCCGCGAAGGCCGCTCACGCATCTATGCCGTGCGCATCGGCGCTACGGCAGCGACGGTGGGTTTTCTTGTTGATGAGTGCTGCCAGGGCCATCCGGAAGTTTGCGGTGTTGTCGCACGGCGCGCAGAGCCCGCCGGCGTCTAACCTGCCGCCGCCTGAATGCGTCCAATCATCGAGGCGAGCCCATTTGAGCGTTGCGGTGAGAGATGCTCGGCCAGGCCGATGCGCTTGAGCACATCGCGCGCATCAATCGAGCGGATTTGCTCGCCGGTACGGCCGGAATAAAGCCGGACCAGCAGCGCGGCCAGGCCGCGGACGATGTGGGCATCGCTGTCGGCGCGGAAGATGTGTTTCTCGCCGTCTCGCTCCTCGATCAGCCAGACCTGGCTGACACAACCCTTCACGCGCGTGTCTTCGGTGCGCTCGGCCTCGGGGAGTTCCGGCAGGGCCTTGCCCATGTCGATGAGATAGCGATAGCGCTGTTCCCAGTCGTCGAGCAGGTCAAACTCGTCAACGAGGTCTTCAACGGTGTCCTGGATGGAAAGATCGGTCATGCCGCGGACCTAGTGCGGTCACGCGGCGGGCGCAAGCCCTTGCTGCGCCTGAATGCTGCGGCGCGTCGCCGCGATGGGGAGGGGGTTAGCCCTCCGTATCGTTGTGCGCCTCGATCGCGGCGTCGATCCGGTCCACGGCAATGTCGGCCAGGAAGCCGCCGAACTGCAGGGCTTCCTCACCCGCTCGGCAAATCTCGGCATTCTCGGCACACCAGCCGTCGGCATTCAGATCGATCGTTGTCGCTTCATTGATCTCGAACGGCATGTCGATCTGTGCCCCGGCGAAGTCCGACGGCACGAAGACGCTGACAATGGCGAGCCAGAAAGCGGCGCGAATAACGAACATCATCATCCAACCTCTCGACAGCTTGATCCCGGCGGGTCACCCCTTTGGGACAGCTGTTCTTCTTCTTTGCAGGATAGAGGCTAGGCAAAACACTACGCAATTGCACGCGAATCAAAGGGCTAGCGGAAATAGCGTACAAATCTGGATCAGGTTTTTTGTCTAAAATTTATGCGCAATTTTATCTTGTCCCGGGCTGGGACAGGATCGGGGCATAAACCCGGCTGTCCTTGAGGTGTCTAGTTTGGCGTGCCGGTGGAAGCGCCGAGACAGCGGCTGACATCGAGCAGGGCATGCTCGGCGATGCAGAAGCTGTCTTCATACTTGTAGTGACCGGCGGCGACGCATTGCTGCAGGTCCAGGCGCACCCAGGCGAGGCAGCGCTCGACCACCGGATCGGACAGGAGCGCATCGATCACGTCTGAGGATCGCTGCGGATCAGTGGACAAATCCTCCAGCGCGGCGACGGAGAGAATGCGGCCGATACGGGTCCGGTCCGGATTGGCCCTGGTTTCACCAACGGTGAGGCTGAGCTGCGGCGTCATCGACTCGGTCTCAAATTCGGCGGAGGTCGGCTGAAACAGTTCCGAGGCCGCCATGCCGCTGGTCACGAGGCTGGAAATGTCGGCATCAAGGGCAATTTCGCGCTCGCCGGCATTGGTGATGGCATCGAGCCGGTCCTGGCGGTCCCGGGCCCGGACCCGGGCCCAGCGGCCGTCATTGCCGGTCTGCAGGTCATAGGCGGCGGCGCGATAGCGTTCGGAGACTTCGCGGATCTGCGCCGTGTCGCGATCAAGGGCGTCGACGACGGAGGCCTGGGCGTCGGCGGAATGGGTGAAGCTGGTGGCATAGGCCGGATCATACATCAGACCGGACATGGCGGCCTGCGGGCCGTAATAATCGGCCAGCTCGCGCACATCATCGAGATATTCCGGGTGGCGTGCAGCGATCATGGCGGTGTAGGCGATCCAGGCGCGGACCAGGCGTTCGTCGCTATAGAAAGTAGTGAGCCGGTCCATGGCGCTGTCGAGATCATTGGCCGAACCGATGGGCGCATCGCGCAGATCGGCGATTACGCTGTGATAGGCGGCATAATCCTCTGCGGTGTCGACCAGGGCCGAAACCGGCTCGGCCGCAGGCGCTTCGAGCTGCAGGATGGGGGCATCCTCGGCGACGTCCTGAGCGGCAGCAGTCAAGGCAAGGCTGGACAGAAACGTGACGAACATGAGGCTCTCCAAGAACGCGGTGGGGGCATACTGCCCCGGCCCGGGTTTCACTCCAAGCCTCGAATCATGAATTGTTCATGCGCGCTTTCCAATTCGCATTCGTAAACGCGAGAAGTTTACGATTCAGGGTTTGTTAACCCCTGAGGCTGAGTTTGATCTTAACCCTTATGAATGAGTCGCGACGACTGGATCATGGACAAGCCTAAGCGCGATATATCTCTCTGGATCGCCCGCCGTGGCGGCCCCGTTGTCAACCTGATCTGGTTGGCGACCGTTGCTTGGGCAGCGGTGCAGTTATGGCCGCAATTGACCCTGCCGGCCTGGCTGTCTGTGGCCGGCATGACCGCGATTGCCTTTCCGGCGATTGCCGGTCTGATCCTTCGCCCGCGCATGGGCCGCGCTTTCGAACGCTTCATAATCGCCATGTTGTGGACCTCGCTCGCGGTCGGTGCGACCGCCTCCGGCGGGGGCGTGCTCGGCCTGGGTGTGCTGGTCTTCCTTCTGCCGCCGGCCGTGGCCGCAGCGAGCGGGGATCGTGACGCCATCATCAAGGCGGGGGCCGTGTCCGGGGCTGCCGCCTTGGTGACGCTGGGCCTGCATGCGGCCGGTTTCATCCGGCCCGCCCCGGAAATGGTGGCGGCGCACCTGCCCTTTGTCTTCGGTCTCGTCCTGATGGTCGCCTATGGCTTCGCCTGCGCGGCGCTGCGCGCGATCCGCAAGACCGACCGGGTCGAGGCCGAGGCCGAGCGTGGCCGCGCCCGCACAGCGGCCTTTGATGCGGCGCCGTCAGCTCTGATCGCATGCGACCATGAAGGCAATATCCTCGCCGCGTCCAGCGGAATGCGCGATCTCTCGCCGGGGCTGCCGCCTTCGATCGACAATCTGCCGGTTTCCGATATCGGCTTTGACGAGGAAGATCGCGTCCATCTCGCCTCGGCCACGCGTCGGGCGGCCGCGGGTCCACTGACTGACCTTCTCACCGTGCGCGGTGCGCGCGGCCGTCCGGAAACCGTTCGCCTCGATGCCGCACCGATCCCGGGGGGGGCTGTTGCGGCCCTGACCCGCGATAATTCGGTCACCGTGGAGGACGCCTTGCGTGAAGCGGCGCAGGCGCGCCAGGAAGCGCTCGACGATGCCCGCGCCAAGTCACAATTCCTTGCCTCGGTCAGCCATGAACTGCGCACGCCGCTGAATGCGATTATCGGCTTCTCCGACGTCATGAAGACACGGCTCTTCGGGCCGTTGCCCGCGCGCTATGCCGAATACGCCGACCTGATCCATGAAAGCGGCCAGCACCTGATGGAGCTGATCGGCGATGTGCTCGACATGTCGAAGATCGAGGCCGACCGCTATGAGCTGGTCGAGGAGCGTTTCGATGTCGGCGAGGTCGTCGCCGTGGCCGCCAAGATGATGCGCCTGCAGGCAGAGGAGGGCGGTCTGACCCTGTCGATTGACCCGATTGATCAGCCCATTGAAGTCAATGCCGACCGCAAGGCGGTGCGTCAGATCCTGCTCAACCTGTTATCCAACGCCGTGAAGTTCACCCCGCATGGCGGCGCCGTCGTGGTCATGGCGCGAGCGCTCGGCTCCAACCTCGTGCTCGCTGTCGGAGATAGTGGTGTCGGTCTCGACCAGGAAGACGCCGAACTGCTCGGCCAGCCCTATCGCCAGGCCGGCAATGCCCGCGATATCGAGAACCGCGGCACCGGTCTCGGCCTGTCGCTCGTGCGCGCCCTGGCGGAGCTGCATGGCGGCACGATGAGCATTGCCAGCCGCAAGGGTGTCGGCACCACGGTCACGGTGACCCTGCCTGTACTGGCGGATGTCCTAGGCGAGGTGGTCAGCGAGGCTGAGCGGCTGGATGTGCACAAGCAGATCGAGCGGGCTCAGAAAGCTTCCAACGGTCTGGTCTCGACCGGCTGACGCTAGCGGGTCGCCCCGCCTTCTGTCGCACCCATTGCGGCCGCCCGGTCTTCACCTGCCCGCAGGAAAGCCATCGCCGCTGCGAAGTCAGCAATCTCGAAATAGTGTGACAGAACGCGTTCACCGCGCCGGTTGAGGAAATCAATGCGAACAGCTTCGCGCGGGTCGCGCTCGAGCACGGCCTCCAGCGCCCGCTCGCCAAAGCGATAACCGAAGCTTTCCTGCGCTTCCTCTTGCGAGCCTGACAGTGCCATGGCGGTATCGGCATCAAGACGGCCGGAGGCCCAGACCCGCGTCATGGCATAATCGGGCGCGGACCATCTCACCCATTCTGCCCCTTCAGGCATGGCGAACATGCCGCCGAGCGTGGGATCATACAGGCCGGGCTCCCGCGCCGGATCGCGCAGGATCATCACCGCCGACGTGAAGTCACCGGAACCGGGAATGGTGATGGCGAGATGGTTTGCTCCATCAATGCGGGCGATGCCGGCCTGGACCGTGCCGGTGTCCTGGTGGATCAGCCATTCCGGCGTCTCGAACCCGGTCGGCCGACGGGCACTCCAACCGAAAGTGCCGCCGGGAAACTCCTGGCGCAGCCGCCGGCTGTAGGCGTCATAGGCAGACAGAACCGTTTCGCGCAGGGTGATGATCTCGGGCGCATTACAGGGTTTGCGCGCCGCTTCGCGCTGGATATCAGTCTGTACCGCATCGAGCTGGCCCGGATGGGTACCGGCGCGCAAAAGCGTGTTGCGAGCCTGCAGGAAGGAGGCTTCCAGCACGGCGGACTGGCTGTCGGTGAACATCGCGCACTGGGAATTGAGGGCCAGCGCCATGGCGCGCTCACCGAAGACATCGGCGGCGTCTTGGGCGCTGGCAGCGGACAGGCCCGCTGCGGCAGCCATCATGGCTGTGATCACTCTACGCATGCTCACTCCGCGCAATTGCGAGGAGCCAATCATAGCAAGTCCGGTTTTACGACGCGTGAACGCGGCGACGACGATACCACATGCCGCGCATCAGCATGAAGAAGGCCAGGCCGAACAGAACGAAGGCGGCGTCGCGCGTATGGTCGAGCGCGAACTCGCGCAGACGTTCCTGCCAGCTCGGGGCGGTGACGCGGAAATCGATCGGCGTGACACCGCGCGTGCTCCACACGGCCGCGCGGCCTTCCAGCGCACTCCACAGATCCGAGCGGGCCAGTGAGCGACCCGCCGCTTCGAAAGAGGCCGGCTCCGGAGCCGTCATGGTGGCGATCCAGCGGCCGGTCTGATTGCGGTCCTCGAACAGCGAAGCGACCCCGATATTGACGCCCTCGCTTTCATCGCCGGCATCGGCATAGGCCGCAGCGGCCAGACGCATCAGGCCGCGCTGGCCCTGGCTGCGTTCAGCCGCGCGCAGGGCAGCACGAAGTTCAGCCGGTGCATTGCGGTCAATCTCGTCAAACTGGGTGCTGTCCGGACCGATGACCAGGAGATTATGGTTGGCTGGAGCCTCGACGGACCCGTCGCCATACCAGGCGTAGAGCCAGGCTTCACCACCGGACAGAGAGGCGCGGGCGAGGACGGAGAGGGCGCCATAACGGGTCGCATCATCGTTGGCGACCAGCTGCACGGCGGTGCGCGCACCCTGGTCGGCGCTGAATGGCAGGGCCGAGCTGGCGAACATGCGCAGATCCGCGTCCTGGCTCAGATTGCGGGCATCGCGCGCCTGCGGTGCACCGAGCTGACGGGCAGAGAGAGCGTTGGCAGCGATGAAGCTGGCACCCTGGTTTTCAAACGAGCGCGCCGCGAGCAGGCGGACGGCCGCAGTGGTTTCCTCAATATTGCGGCCGGTGACCACGATGCGCGGCGTTTCGCCGCCGGAGAAGGCGATTTCCGGACCGATGGCACGGCCATCATGGCGCAGCAGCGCCTGATCGGCCTCGCTCAGCGATTCATATTGCGCAATGCGCACGACAAGGTCGGCATTTTCCGTGTCGCCGCCGAAGAGCGGGACGTGGCCGGCGCGCAGGGCAACGGCCTGCGCGGCGAGGCCCTCCACGGTCGGGCGTTCGGCATTGTCTTCGGTGACCAGGGCCACCCGGCGCAGGGCCGCAAAATCCGACCCCAGAGCTTCTTCCAGCTGACCGAGAGAACCAAGCTGTTCTAGGCGCTGAATCGACAGGCGCAGCTGTGAGCGGCTGGCATCGACGATCCAGCCCGCCGTGGCGCTATCGGAGGTGAAGGCGATCTCCAGGGTATTTTCGCCGGGACGGACATCGTCAGAGTAGAGCGCGAATCGCGCCTCCATCGCCCGCGCCTGCGGACGGATGACGATACTTTCTCCACCATTGAGCGATACATGGATGCGGCCGGTCGTGGCCTCGCTGGCCGGGCGTGCAGCCAAGTTTAACCACGCCTCCGTGGCATCCGCATTCGGCGGCAAAGTGAATGAAACCGTTTGCTGATTTTGGGAGGGGGACAGAACGAAAGCGGTCATACCGGACTGCAAATCCGACAAGGAACGCTCCTCTGTGTAGATGGCTTGCTCGGCTGCGGTCCCCAAAACCTCAGCCTCGCCCGCTGCATCGCCCTCGACAGCCACGGCTGCACCAGCCATAACAGCCCACCACGACAGTGCGGCGCACACCACTCGTACTGACATGTAATACTCCCTCACCCATTCACAGATTATTAAGCAATTGCGCGGCCAGCAACGAAAATGAGTCGACTGAAGGCAATTTTTTGGGTGGAAGCCCTGATAAGGCGGGCTGAATCAGGTTTGGCCGCCGCTTATGTGATTCGCCGGGGAGACGAGGACGCCGGGGCGGTACTCGTAAAGGTCGTGCAGTCCAGGACAGAATGCGTGCTTTATGTCCCGGTCCGGGACGAAGTGGGTGAGCGTTTATGGATTCGATTCCGCAAGGGCGAGCCGGATGAGCCGACGGTCGATGCATACTGCCGAGAGCGCTGCGAGGACGACCCCGATTTGTGGTTGATCGAGATCGAGGATCGCCAGGGACGTCATTTTTTAACCGAGCCGGTTGAGGAGCATTAACGAATCCCGGCTTAGTTTTGCGAGCAATCGAACTCTTGAAGGCCTTTAGTGATGTTGTTCCTGTTCAACGATGTCGTTTTCGAGCTGGGAGATGTCAGCTCACTGTTGAGAGACGGATCGATTCCCTTGCCGGTCTCGCAATTCGAGACCCTGACGCCGGCACACCTGACCGAGTTGCTGCGCGAGGCGGTCTATGTCGATCCCAATATGGCGCACACCAAGTTTGAGCGGACGCGCTATTTCTGCGCCCTGATCAGCTATCGGGCGCCGGGGGCCAATGCGATACTCGCGGTGCGGCCGCAGGGTGCGGAGGGCCCCGATGATGTCGGCCTGCGCTTTGCCAATGTGCCGATCACAACGCTGGCCTATCTCTGGCGCCAGCAGAACCATGACGTTCTCACGGTCGACGAGATCAATCACGAGGTCTGGTTTCGCGTCACTGAAAACTTGCACAGCGCACACTGATCGGGCTAACCGGGCGGCTTGCAGTTTGATTTCACCGATCCCGGACCCACCGATCCATGACCACTCCCGCCCCGGGCGACCCGGAATGGGCTCGCCGCCGTTCCTTCGCCATCATCTCTCATCCGGACGCCGGTAAGACCACGCTGACGGAAACCCTGCTCCTGTCTGCCGGAGCGATCCGCCTGGCCGGCCAGGTGCGTGCGCGGGGCGAAAACCGCCGCACGCAGTCGGACTGGATGAAGATCGAGCAGGAGCGCGGTATCTCGGTTTCCGCCTCGGTGATGACCTATGAGCATCGCGGGCTATTGTTCAACCTGCTTGATACGCCAGGTCACGAGGATTTCTCCGAGGACACCTATCGCACGCTCACGGCCGCCGACAGTGCCATCATGGTGCTCGATGCGGCCAAGGGGGTGGAGCCGCGGACGCTGAAACTGGTTGAGGTCTGCCGCCTGCGCGACATCCCGATCGTCACCTTCATCAACAAGATGGACCGCGAGGCGCTCGACCCGATTGAACTACTGGAAGACATCCAGGAAAAACTGGCGCTGGACACGACGCCGATGCAATGGCCGGTCGGTTCGGGCAACCGCTTCAAGGGCGTTCTGGATCTGGCCGATGACGGTTTCCACGTCTATCAGCGTCCGGGTCAGGAGCGTGAGGCGGGCCAGCCCAGCGAGGTCGTTGATCTCAGCTCCAACATGATTTCCGAAATCCTCTCCGAGGACGAGATGGACGAGGTGCGCGAAGGGGCGGAAGTGGCCAAGGAATTGTGCCCGCCTTTCAAGATGCAGAGCTTTCTGGAAGGCCATCTGACGCCCGTCTTCTTCGGCTCGGCCCTGCGCGGTTTCGGTGTGCATGAATTGCTCGACGGTCTGGCCGACAATATTCCTGGCCCGGCATCGGTTGCGGCGGATATCTCCGGCAAGGCCGGCGAGGTGGAACCGGGCGGCAAGGAAGTCGCCGGCTTCGTGTTCAAGGTCCAAGCCAATATGGACCCGAACCACCGAGACCGCGTCGCCTTCGTGCGCCTGTGTTCAGGCAAGTTCAAACGCGGCATGAAGCTGAAGACGGAGACCGGCAAACAGCTTACCGTTTCCTCTCCGACCCTGTTCTTCGCGCAGGATCGTGAGATCGCCGACGAGGCCTTTGCCGGCGACGTCATGGGCGTGCCCAATCACGGCACGCTGCGGGTTGGCGACAGCCTGTCGGAGAGCGGCAAGATCCGCTTTTCCGGTATTCCCAATTTCGCCCCGGAAATCCTGCGCCGGGCCCGCCTGGCTGATCCGCTCAAGGCCAAGCATCTCAAGAAGGCGCTGGAGAGCCTGGCCGAGGAGGGCGTCACCCAGCTCTTCCGTCCGGTCATGGGCGGTGATTTCGTTGTTGGTGCTGTGGGCGCGCTGCAGATTGACGTGATGCGTGAGCGCGTGGCGGCGGAATACGGCCTTGAAGTCGATTTCGAACCGGCCCCCTATGAGACCGCGCGCTGGCTCGGCGGCGAAGACGCCAAGATCGAAGCCTTCGCCGATCGGCACAAATCGGCCATGGCCGAGGACATCAATGGTGACCCGGTCTTTCTTGCCAAGAGTGCATGGGAAGTTTCCTATTCGGAGGAGAAATTCCCCGATGTCAGCTTCCACCGGGCCAAGGAGCGTTCTGCATGACGACGCAGGCTGAAGGTTTCGCCACCGACCTCGACCAGCTCTGGAGCATTACCCAGGACGTCTGGGCCAGCTCCTTCCTCGGTGTCAGCGTCGGGCATGGCCTGTCCGCGGTATTCATCCTGATTATCGGCCTGTCCCTGCGCGGACTGATCGCCAGCTGGCTCGTGGCCTCCCTGCGCCGCATGGCGCAGAAGAGCGAGAACAAGCTTGATGATGCGGTGGTTGATGCGCTCGCGGGGCCGCTGAAACTCGTGCCGGTGATCATCGCGCTCTTCTTTGCGCTCAACACATTGCAGGCCGGGGCAGCGGATGAGGGCGCCTTTCTGATCAATGACGGCGAGAACATCATCCGGACCTTGATCACGATCGCGATATTCTGGGCGCTGCATAATGCGGTCGATCCGGTCATGCATCTGTTCAAGGGTCTGCAGAACACGCTGACGCCGCTGATGCTGGACTGGATGACCAAGGCGCTGCGTATCATCTTCATCATCGTAGGTGCGGCCGCCATTCTCGAGCTCTGGGGTATATCCGTCGGCCCGATCGTCGCCGGTCTCGGCCTGTTTGGCGTGGCTGTTGGCCTGGGCGCCCAGGACCTGTTCAAGAACCTCATAGCCGGCCTGTTGATCCTGACCGAGAAACGTTTCCTGCCCGGCGATTGGATCAAGGTGGACGGCGTTGTCGAGGGAACGGTGGAAGAGGTCAATTTCCGCTCCACCCTGGTGCGCCGTTTCGACAAGGGCCCGGTCTATGTGCCCAATGCGAAACTGGCCGATAATGCGGTCACCAATTTCTCCCGCATGACCCACCGCCGGACCTACTGGATCATTGGTGTGCGCTATGACACCTCGATCGAGCAGCTCCAACAGATCCGGGACCAGGTACTGGACTATGTCCTGACCCATCCCGAATACGCGCATCCGCCGGAGGTCTCGACCTTCATGCGGGTCGATCGTTTCGGCGACAGCTCGATCGATTTCATGCTGTATTGCTTCACCAAGACGACCAATTGGGGCGAATGGCTGCGGCTGAAGGAAGACCTGGCCTTCAAGATCAAGGAAATCGTCGAGGACGCCGGGACCGACTTCGCCTTCCCCTCGACCAGTGTCTATCTGGAAAGCGGCGCGGAGATCTTCAATCCGCCGAATGAGAAGGCTGAGGCCTAGGCCGCCACATCTCGGCGCAGGCGCCAGAAGCGCATGGCCCGTTCGGCGTCTTCCAGCGTGATCCGCTCATACAGACGGCCGAGTTCTTTCGCGTCCGAAAAGGCTTCGGCATTGGCGGCGCCGCGCAGGACGGCGAGGGTGACGAAGAGGGCTTTGTCGAAGCCGGCGGCCTTGCAGATCAGGGCCAGCGGATCGACGCAATCCTGTTCGATAGCGCGGCGGGCCGCGACGATGTCGACGCCGGTCATTTCGGAGAATCCGACATAGAATGTCATCAACTGGCGTTCGCGCAACAGGCGGGCGAGCTGGGCACCGTCGAGCTGTTTGCGCAATTTGAGCGCCTGGATCTGTTTGCGCGCGTCTTCCAGTTCGCGGTCTTCCTCGAGTCGGGCGGCGAGGCGGGCGCGTGAGGCGGCCATGGCATGTTCGAGAACCTTGGGGTCGACCTGGTCGAAACGCTCGACAATGCGTTCGCGCAGATTGTTCTCCACCGTCAGCATCAGGTCGGCGAGCAGGTCATTGGGGGTGTCGGCCCGTTCAACCATTGGCTCTTGCAGGACTGGCGAGCTTTCCGCGCGTTCGGAGACCACCTCGAAGGTCTGGCGCGAGATCTGCGCCCCGTCATTGCGGATCAGGCTGGCCACGGTGTGATCATCGCCGCGGCGGACAATGGTGTCGGACAGGCGCTCGGAGACGCTGTCACGCTGGGAAATGGCTTTCAGGTGGGTCTGCTGACCGGTTTCCGCGATCTCGATCAGGTCCTGTTCTTCGAGCACGGAAGACTTGGCCAGGATCGGTGCGGCGACCTCGATGGCATCTTGCGCCAGTTTCAGCACCAGGCCCTTGGGCGCCATGTCGGTCTCGGCAAAACGCTCGGACAACTCGACCCGTGCTTCCTCGGCGGTCTGCTCAGCCAAGCTGGTGAGCACATCCTCGAAGCGCTGGGACACGGTGGAGTCGCGGGCCGGGGGTTCGTCGAAGAAGAGATCAGTCACTTCGCGCAAGAGGGCACGGCGGCGCTCGGAGGACTTTTCCTTCGCCAGCTCGGCCAGATTATTCAACTTGCTGACGACTGCCATGCCCAATTCCGCTCCGTGCTTGGTGATGACCGTCTCATAGCCAGGTAAAAAAAGGGTGCGCGGGGTCGTGCAAATTGTTCATTTCAGCGCTGATAGGGCGCATAGGTGGCGCGCAGGGCGATCAGCTCGCTTTCGCTCAGCGGACGCTCGACCGCGGCGCTGATGCGCTCGGACAGTCGGGTCGATAGCCCGGTCGTGTAGCCGGGCTGGGCGATCGGGGTGGAGACGGCGCTGAGAAGGGCGCATTGCGGATAGGGTTCCATCAGGCCGGCGCGGGCATAGCTCCAGGCCTGGCAGCGCCCGTCGCGGTCGCACAGCGCGGAACAGGCCTCGACGGTGCCGGCATCCATGTCGATCCGCTCATAAACGGCGCCGTGACGGGCATGGCCTTCACCGCTCTGGGCCAGGGCGGGGCCGGCGCCGGTGATCAAAATCGCAATCAGGATCAGGGTCTGTCTCATACTCCCCATCTTGCCGCGAGCGGGCTAAAAAAGGGTTCAAATGCCCGTTGAACTTGTCTTGATCCGGCGATAATTCATGGCCCTCGCATGGGGAAATCAATGACCACCAAGACCGATGGCTGGAATGATCGGCTGATTGCTTTCGTGGAAAGCGCCGGCTTCCGCAATTTCATTCTCGCTCTGATCACCTTCAACGCCGTCACGCTGGGCCTGGAGACCTATCCCTATGATGGTGACTGGTTCACCAAGGGCCTGCCGATTGTCGACCGTATTGTCGTCTCTGTCTTTGTCTTCGAGATCGCCCTGAAGCTGATCGCCTACCGGCATCGCTTCTTCTATTCCGGCTGGAACTGGTTCGACCTCGTCGTGATTTCCGTGTCGATCCTGCCCGATGCGGGCGGCTTTTCGGTGCTGCGGGCCCTGCGCATCCTGCGCGCCTTCCGTCTGTTCTCGGTCATGCCGGAAATGCGCAAGGTGGTTGAGGCCCTTTTGCGGGCCATTCCGGGCATGGGGGCGATCATCGCGGTTCTGGCGCTGATGTTCTACGTCTCCTCGGTGATGGCCGCGAAACTCTTCGGCGAGACCAATCCGGAACTCTTCGGCACGCTGGGTGAAAGTGCCATCACCCTGTTCCAGGTGATGACGCTGGAGGGCTGGGCCACGGAAGTGCAGAACCCGGTCCGTGAACATCATCCCTGGGCCTGGGCCTTTTTCCTGGTGTTCATCGTCCTGACCAGTTTCGCCGTGCTCAACCTGTTTATCGCCATCATTGTCGACAGCCTGCAGGCCAAACATTTCGACGATGAGGATCTGCGCGACGCCGAAGCGCATTCCGAGCGTGAGGAATTGCGCCGCGAACTGGCCGACCTGCGCGCTGAAGTGCGCGCGCTGGGGCAGATGCTTCAGTCCTCGCTGGAGCGGGGCGAGGGTTCGAGCAGGTCGGAAAACGCGTCCGACAAATCTGAATAGAACGCCGCTAGGCGCTCTTCACGTTCTGAGCGGGTACGCGGCGCTGCGGCGCTGAGCGGGCTGACGGGCAGACCTTCATGCACATCCAGCATAAAGCGCTGCCAGATCTGCGCCGGCAGGCCACCACCGGTGACGTCCTGCATCGGGCTGTCATCATCATTGCCGACCCAGACCCCGGCGGTGTAATCGGCGGTGAAGCCGATGAACCAGGCATCGCGGAAGGACTGGCTGGTGCCGGTCTTGCCGCCGGCGGC
>NZ_JASBRW010000081.1 GCF_030149235.1 Maricaulis sp.
CGAAGATCAGGTACATCGTGCCGATGTCTTTGTGGTTGGTGGAGTAAACCCACCGCTTCCAGTCCCACATGCTGGGGGTGTGATCGTCGTGCATTGCTGCGTCAGCCATTGCTCGGCCCTTCCCTTAGTCCAGCTGCGCCAGGCGCGTTTCACGCGCGGCGGTATATTCGGTGATCAGTTGATAAGCGTCCGAAGAGTACGGGTCCTCGGAGGACAGCTCGATCCAGCGATCGAAGACGTCCTGGCTCACGACATGAACTTCGATCGGCATAAAGGCGTGACGGATGCCGCAGAGCTCGGAGCACTGGCCGTAATAGACGCCTTCGCGGTCAACGCGGAACCAGGTCTCGTTGATGCGGCCCGGGATGGCGTCCATCTTCGAACCGAAAGCCGGCATGGCCCAGTTGTGGATGACGTCGCCCGCGGTGACCTGCAGGCGGACCGTGGTGTTGACCGGGATCACGATCGGCTGGTCGACAGCCAGGTTACGCGGCTGGTCCGGGCGCAGATCCGCTTCCGGGACCATCGTTGAGGCATATTCCTCGATACCGTGATCGGGATACTCATAGCCCCAATACCACTGATAGCCGACAGCCTTGATGGTGAACTCCGATTCCGGGATCTCGTCCTGGAAGTAGAGGATGGGGAAGGAGAAGAAGGAGATGAAGATCAGGATCAGGATCGGAACACCCGTCCAGATCACCTCGATCGTGGTGTTGTGGCTGAATTTCTTCGGCTCCGGATTGGCGCTACGGCGGTAGCGGATCATTACATAGGCCAGCAGGCCCATGACCAGGAGCGTAATCGGGATGATGATCCACAGCATCAGATTATGGAAATCATTCACCCGGTCCATGATCGGCGTAACACCGGGCTGGAATCCGAGAGCACCATCGGTGGGCTGTCCATAGACCGGAGCCGCAAGAGCACCGTCAGAGATCATGGCCCAGGTCAGGGCGGTGAGCGCGAAGGCTGTCAGAAGACGCATGGCTTCCCCATACAAGTCAGGCGTGAAGGCAGGCACCCCTGCCGATTGGCGCGGAATATAGAGCCGGACTTCCCTGCTGTCAGGTCATCTACGGTATTTTTTGTAGTACGGATCGCAGAGCGTCGAAAAATGCCCGGAAAACTAATCAGGACAAGGCGTTTCGCCTTTACCCAAAGCGCTTTGCGCTGGGTCCGGTCGGTTTCGTGTGCTAACTTAATACCCCGGATGACCCCTGCCTGGAGGCGATGATGCGTCCTTATGTCCCAATCCTGGCTCTGATCGCGATGATTTCGGCTCCGGCCGCCGCTCAAGTCACGGTGTTTGGCGAATCACACGCCGCATCCTGCTATCAATCTGCCGTTTCGGCGCGCTCGGACATCTATGCCCTGACCGATTGCGAGCAGGCGCTCGACCGCCGCCAGCTGCCGCGCCGGGACCGGGCAGCGACGCATATCAACATGGGCATCATCCTGCTGCACAGCGGACAGTATGAAGACGCGCTGGCGTCATTTGACGAGGCCGAGGCGCTCAATATCGGGATGCGAAGCGCGCTCGCCGTGAATCGCTCCAGTGCCCTGATCCGCATCGGCCGCTTTGATGACGCCCTGGTCCAGACCGGCATTGCGATCGACGCAGATGAAGCCAATATCGCCGATGCCTGGTTCAACCGTTCCATGGTACTGGAACGCCTCGGTGACCTTCCCGGCGCCTATCGGGCACTGAGCCGGGCCCTGGAAGAACGCCCCGGCTGGCCCCTCGCCCAGCGCGAAATGGATCGCTTCTCTGCCCAAGACGGCAGCTAGGCCCGTCCACACGGTTCGCAGTTTTCCTGCCGCCAGCGAGTTTCCTCTGGCCCCGGGCTCCACTATGTCTTTATGCAACAAACGCAAACACGAGGACCGGGACCGAAACCATGAGTGATGATCCGATCGAACAGTTCGATTTCGACGCCGACAGCGTTCACCCGGTCCTGGCCGATGCCATGCACGGTGCCGATGATGGCGAGCTATTCCTGGAAACGGCGAGCTCGGAAGCCCTGGTCTTCGATGACGGCCGGCTGAAGTCCGCCAGCTTCGATGCCGAACGCGGCTTCGGTCTGCGCTGCGTCGCCGGCGAAGCCTACGGCTATGCCCACTCCTCTGATCCGACCCTGGATGCGGTCAAGCGAGCCGCCGAAACCGCCAGCGCGGTCAAACGCGGTGCACCGGCAACATTGGCTCCACCGCCGCCTGGCACCAATCGCAAACTTTATGACAGCGTCGATCCGGTCGCCGCGCCGGGCTTCGAGGTCAAATCCGCCCTGCTGCAGGAGATCGATGCCTATTGCCGCGCCAAGGATGCCAGCGTCGTCCAGGTCAGCGCCTCCCTGGCCGGTTCGCGCCGGGCGATCTCGATCATTCGCGCCGATGGCGACATGAAAACCGATATCCGCCCGCTGGTCCGGCTCAATGTCTCCGTGACCGTCGAGCGCGATGGCCGCCGCGAAACCGGTTCCGCTGGCGCCGGTGGACGCGCCCTGTTCGATGCCTGGATCAAGCCGGAGGCCTGGAAAGGCCTGGCGGACGAAGCCCTGCGCATTGCCCGTGTGAATCTCGACGCGGTCGACGCACCAGCCGGTGTCATGGATGTCGTGCTCGGCGCCGGCTGGCCAGCCGTTCTGCTGCACGAAGCCGTCGGTCACGGGCTGGAAGGCGATTTCAACCGCAAGGGTTCCTCCGCCTTCGCAGGCCGCATCGGCGAGCGGGTGGCCGCCGACGGTGTGACGGTGATCGATGACGGCACCATGCCGGAGCGCCGCGGCTCTCTGACCATTGATGATGAAGGCACGCCGACCGAGCGCTCCGTGTTGATCGAGGACGGCATTCTTGTCGGCTATATGCAGGACCGGATGAATGCCCGCCTGATGGGCCAGAAGCCGACCGGCAATGGACGGCGCCAGTCCTTCGCCCACGCACCGCTGCCGCGCATGACCAATACCTATATGCTCGGCGGCTCGCACAAGCGCGAGGAAATGGTTGAAAGCCTGAAGGACGGTATCTACGCCGTGAACTTCGGGGGCGGACAGGTCGACATTACCTCCGGCAAGTTCGTCTTCCAGTGCACCGAGGCCTATCGCGTCATCGACGGCAAGATCGAGGCGCCGGTCAAAGGCGCGACACTGATCGGCGATGGCCCCAGCGCTCTGACCCAGATCACCATGATCGGCGATGATTTCGAGATGGACCCCGGTGTCGGCGTGTGTGGCAAGGCCGGTCAGGGCGTACCGGTTGGCGTGGGTCAGCCGAGCCTGAAGATCGCCGGCCTGACCGTCGGTGGCGCCGGCGGCTAACGCCTTACATTACCGATCGCTAACACCTCTCACGCGGCTGTGACCCTTGTTACGGAAGGTTACATATTAATTCCGGCTGCGCTGGATTATCCCTCTTCCCGGGAATGTTGGGCGGGCAGAGCACCCTGGGGATTTCATGCGAGGGTTTTATCTCAACGCGGTGGCTTGCACCGCTCTGATGACGGCAATCGGAACACCGGCATCAGCTTTACAGACGGAGATCGCCGCGGACTGCCTGGCGGCAGCCATTGGCGGCTGTGCGACCGTTGCGGCCAGCCATGTGGCAACGAGCAATGGCGTCGCCGTCTATGCGGCCGCTTTCTTCCAGACCTATTCACCCGTCACCGCCTTGGACATGGTTCAGCGTGTACCCGGATTTTCCCTGTCCGGGGGCGATGAAGGCCGACGCGGCCTGGCGGACAGTTTCGGCAATCTCCTGATCAATGGCGCACGCCCGTCGAACAAATCACTGTCCCTGCAGACCGTGTTGCAGCGTATTCCGATGGCCGATGTCGAGCGTATCGAACTGGTCCAGGAAGCCCTGCCGCAATACGACATGCGCGGCCATGCACGTCTGGTGAATGTGATCCTGCGCGAAGGTGCGGGCAATTCCGGCAGTTATTCGGTAGTCGCTCGCCTGTCTGACGCCAACCGCGTTGGTCCGGGCGTCGATGCGTCCTACACCATGCGCGTCGGGGCCGGTGAAATCACGGCCGGGATCGATGCCGGTTGGATGGGCAACCGGGTGCGCCGCCGCGAGGAATTGTGGACCGGTGGCGGCAATACGCTGGCCGAGCGCCGTTTCGACAATGACCAGCGTCACTACCAGGAGATCACCCCGACTTTCACGCTCAACTATCCGCTGTCCGATCGCTCCAACATCCTTTTCGATGCCCGCGCAAATTGGTGGGAGTGGCGCCGCACCCAGCGCTCCTTCATCGATGATTCTGCCGGGGATCCGCTGCGCTTCGAGCAGAACGCGACCGATAATAACGGCAATAGCTGGTCGGCCACGGCCACACATACGTACGAGCTGACCGATCAGCTCTCGCTGGAAACCATCGGCCTGATCAGCCGCGAGCAATGGGATGACGGCCCGGAAGCCTTCGAGACCTTCACCCCGGGCACCGGCTTTGTCGGCGCGATGATTTTCGAGGCCAATGGCGAATACGAGGAAACCGCACTGCGTTCGACCGTATCCTGGACCCCGAACGCACGACACAGCGTCGAATTCGGCGCCGAAACCGCGATCAATGCCCGCGATACGGCCTTCTTCCTGTTCGATGATGACGGCACCACGATCACGCCGATCAATGTCCCGGTCTCCGACACTCGGGTCGAGGAAACCCGCAGCGAGCTGTTTGCCAATCATGTCTGGTCGGTGAGCGACCGGCTCAGCCTGGAAACCGGCTTGCGCTATGAATTCTCCGAGATCGAGCAGACCGGGGATGCAGAACAGTCGCGCTCCTTCACCTATGCCAAACCGTCAGTGACGCTGACCTGGCGTCATGATGACGAGAACCGTTTCCGCGTCTCGGCGCGCCGCGATGTCGCCCAGCTCAGCTTCGGCAAATTCGCCAGCTCCATCGACTTGACCGACAATAACTCGGTGCTGGGCAATCCGGACTATGTGCCCCAGCGCACCTGGACGCTCGAGGCGGAATGGGAGCGCCGTTTTGGTGACGGCTCCTTCTCCCTCGTCGTCGGTCACGACTGGGTCCAGGATCTCGACGACTTTATCCCGATCATGTCCGGCGGGCAGGTCTTTGACGCACCGGGCAATATCGGTGATGGCACCAATCTGCGCGTCACCGCCAATCTGACCGCACCGCTCGACCGTTTCGGCCTCAACAATGCCGTGCTCGATGCCTTCCTGGAATGGTATAATACGGACGTCGAAGATCCGCTCACCTTCGAGAACCGGCCCTGGTCCGGCTATCGCGAATGGGAGTTGCGGCTGGATTATCGCCAGACCTTCCCGGAGGCCCAGATGGCCTGGGGCTGGGATTATTTCTGGCTCTCCAATGGCGAGATTTATCGGGCCCAGGAATTCCGCCAGCAGGGCTTCACCGATGGCGATCTGGACATCTATGTCGAAACAACACGCTATTGGGGTGTCACCATCCGCGCCGGCATCGATGGCGTCATCAACAACGGCGATGACCGCGAACGCATCTTCTATGACGGTTCGCGCGCCAACGGCATCATCGACGCCATCGAGTATCAGAACGCTTCGATGGGTGACACGGCCTATATTCGTGCGCGCGGCACGTTCTAACTCAATCTGCGGACCTATGGCGTTGATTTGTTCAACGCCATAGGAATTCGCGGATGATCATGCTAAGTTTGGAGTGCTGGGGCGTGGCGTTATCCGTTTGAACGATGGAAACGCCAATTAAATGCACTGCGCCGTACCGCGATCAGCGGGCGTGATGCAGGCAAGGAGGCCTTATGCTTCAAAACCTACTGCGCTCTAGTGCGACCGCAGCCCTGTTCCTGTCCCTCACCGCAGCCCCGCTCCTGGCTCAGGATGTCGAGCTCCCGGATCCGCCGCAGACGCTGCAGATGCACCGCGTCGCTGATACATTCCTGGCACTGCCGGTGAGCATCGGTGACGGCGAGCCAATGAACTGGATTCTTGACACCGGGGCGAGCCACTCGGCCATCGCCCAGACCATTGCCGAGGAGCTCGGCTTCGTCTCAGCCCGGCAAGCGCTTGCGCCGGAGCTTGACCCGGTCCAGACCCTGACCCGCATGTATGATGCGGAACGGTTCTGGACCCGTGACATGTCGATCGCCGGCCAGCCGCTGCAGGACATCAACATGGTCGTCGTACCCGTGCCGCCGGAAGGGCCAAGCATCGCCGCTGGCCTACTCGGCTATGACGCCTTCGCCGAACACGATCTGCGGATCAATTTCGATACCGGCGAGCTGGTACTGGGCGAACAGACCGTCGAGCACACCGATGCCCGCATCGCCCCGGACCGCCAGCTCATCTTCGCCGCCGCCCGCGTGGGCGCGCCGCGGCGTTATGCCCGCGTGCTGATCGACAGCGGCTCACCCGTCACGCTGGTCAATAATGAACTGAAACAGGCCCTCTCCTCCGGCGGCGTGCAATTGCGCACGATCACCGGCGTTGACGGTCTGCGCAACGAGCAGGCCGCGCCGGTTGTGCTGCGCAATCTGCGCGTCGGCGGGGTGTGCCTCGGCCGGCAGTCGGCCTTGCATGCGGACCTGGATATTTTCGATGCCCTGGGCTGGGACGATGAACCCGCCATTCTCATCGGCATGGACCTACTGCCCTATATCGAGATGACGCTCGACAAGGAGAGCGGCGCAGTAGAGATCTCCGCCGTCCGTGACCAGGATGTCTGCGACCAGCGCGTGCAGTGGGACAGGCGCTTCGGCGATCAGCCTGCCTGATTAGAGCGCCAGAGAAGGCAAAAGGCCGCGGAGCACATGCTCCGCGGCCTTCCTGTTTGGGTGTTGTGGGCGCGCTTACGACGCGTCAGAGGAGCGGTCAATGGAGGAACCGCCCGCCTCGGTCTCACGCGGATGCGGCACCATGGTTTTCTCCGCATCGCCCATCAGCTTCTTGATCAGCGGCGCGATAATCAGCATGCCGACCGCAATCGCCATGGCGATCAGGCCCACCTGGGAATAGACCTCGGTATAACCTGCCTTGGCAGCCGCGACATCCGTCAGCTGACCACCAATCGTCTCGGCACCGGTGGTCGAGGCGATAATACCCGCCAGGAAGTTGGACAGGCCGGAATATAGGAACCAGGCGCCCATCGTCATGCCCACCACGCGGGCCGGGGCCAGCTTGGTCACAGCTGACAGACCGACCGGGGAAAGCATCAGCTCACCCATGGTATGGATCCAGTAGATCAGGAACACGAAGTAGACCGCGGTCAGGCCCGCCTCACCGGACAGCCCCATGCCGAAGACCAGGGCATAGAAACCCAGCCCCGCCATGAAGACACCCAGGGCGAATTTCACTGGCGTGGACGGGTTACGCCCTTTCTTGGCCAGCGAGATCCAGAGCCAGGCCATCAGAGGCGCAAACAGGAAGATGAAACCGGCATTCAAGCTCTGGAAGATCGGCGCCGGCACTTCCCAGCCGAACATGGTGCGATCCACCAGACGATCGGTGAACAGGTTCAGGGAAGACCCCGCCTGCTCGAACAGGGCCCAGAACGGGATCTGCGCCAGGACGAAGTAGATCGCCGCGAACATCTGGCCGCGTTCCGCACCCTTGGTCTTGAACGTGGCATAGCCGACCAGGAAGAGCAGCATGATCAGGCCAAGCGGGCCCAGAACGCCACCCATATATTCCGGGTTCATCACCGCAATCATGGCGGTGGCAACAATGGCCAGACCGGCAAGGTAGCACGCCATCTCGACATTGATCGGGCCGAAGACCTTCTCTTTCAGCTTCTCCGGATTCGGCGGTTCGGCGCGGCCTTCCAGCCAGCCCTGGAAGAACAGGAAGGTCAGCAGGCCCGCGACCATGCCGATGCCGGCAAGGCCGAAACCATACTTCCAGCCATAGGCAATACCGATATAGCCAATGATGACCGAAGCTAGGAAGGCCCCGATATTGATGCCCATGTAAAAGATGGTGAAGCCGGAATCCCGACGCGTATCACCCAACCCGTACAGCGTACCTACAATGGTGGAGATATTCGCCTTGAGGAAGCCGACACCGGCAATAATGAGAGCCAGCGCCAGATAGAGAATATTGACGTAGAGCTCCTCCTGCTCGACGCGGGTCATATCTTCCGAGAAGGGCAAGGTGGCCGGCAGGCCGAGGGCTTCCGGCTGCTCCAGCACGATCTGCGTCCCGCCTTCAGCAAAGCTCATGACCGACTGACCGGCTTCGCCGATGAGGATCTGGTTCACATTCTCACCGGAACCACGTCCATCAAGCGCGATCTGATACTCCGCACCTTCATAGGTGTAGATCTGTTGCGACCCGGACCCCTCGAACGCCATCAAGCCATGCCCGAGCACCAGCAGTATGGCACCATAGGTCACCGCCTTGCGCTGCCCGAGATATCGGTCGGCGAGTGTCCCGCCGATGATCGTCATGACGTAAACCAGGGCCGTATAGGCGCCGTAGATCAACGTCGACTGCGAGTCCGAGAACAGGAAATGCTGCGTCAGGTAAATGATCAGCAGCCCGCGCATCCCATAATAGGAGAAGCGCTCCCACATCTCGGTCAGGAATAGGATGGCCAAGCCTCGCGGGTGGCCGAAGAAGGACGTATCCCGCTTCTCTTCCGGTTGCGGCGCCTGGTCCGGCGTCGTTGTTGAATCTGTCACGAATTCCTCCCCATGCCCGCATGCGCGGGCGATACTCAATCGCGCGCACTTGACCATGCGGGGCGGGCCAGCTCAAGCCTTACGCGCTGTGGGGAAATTGAATTCGGCGTGATCTGTCGTGCCTAGTAAGCGCACTCGGTGAAGACCGGCTCGATCGAGCCGTTCCACTCGCCCTCGAAGCGAGCGATCAAATCCTCGGCCCGGGTGCGGCCGGATTTGACGATGTCGTCGAGCTCATCAAGGAAGAGGGCTTCATTCTCGCCATGGCCATTGAGCCGGGCGCGGGCATTAAGGCCCGAGCGGGAAATCTTCAGCACCTGGCGGGCCAGTTCCTGCATCGTGCCGCCGCCGGGCGCCGGGGCCTTGAGACCGAGCTTCGCCGCATCGATACGCAGTTGTTCACGCTCGTCCGCATTCCATCCCTTGACCAGATCCCAGGCTGCATCGAGAGCGGAGCCGTCATACATCAGACCGACCCAGAAGGCCGGCAGGGCGCACAGGCTGTCCCAGGCACCACTATCGGCGCCGCGCATTTCCAAGAAGGTCTTGAGGCGCACTTCCGGGAACAGCGTGGAGAGATGGTCTTCCCAATCGCTGATCACCGGCTTCTCGCCCGGCAGGATGTCCAGCTTGCCCTCGAGGAAATCGCGGAAATTCAGGCCCGTCGCGTCGAGATACGCGCCCTTGCGCTTGACGAAATACATCGGCACGTCGAGCGCCCAGTTGACGTAATTCTCAAAGCCGAAGCCGTCCTCGAAGACGAAGGGCAGCATGCCGGTGCGGTGGCGGTCGGTATCGGTCCAGATATGAGCGCGATAGGAGAGGAAACCGTTCAGCCCCTTGTCGGCAAAGGGCGAATTGGCGAACAGCGCCGTCGCGACCGGCTGCAGGGCCAGGGAAACGCGGAACTTCTTCGCCATATCGGCTTCATCGGAGAAGTCGAGATTGGTCTGCACCGTGGCCGAGCGGAACATCATCTGATGACCCAGCGTACCGACCTTGGGCATGTAGGCCTTCATCAGCCCGTAGCGGGCCTTGGGCATCATCGGAGTTTCTTCCAGCGACCATTTCGGCGAGAAGCCGAGGCCGAGGAAACCGGCGCCGATCTCGTCGGCCACCTCACGCACTTCGCGCAAATGCTTGTTCACCTCGCCACAGGTCTGGTGCACGTTTTCCAGCGGCGCGCCGGAGAGTTCAAACTGCCCGCCCGGCTCCAGCGTGATCGAGGCGCCGTCGCGCTTGAGCGCCACGATGTAACCGGCTTCGACAATCGCATCCCAACCGAAGCGCTGCAGACCCTGCAGCATTTTCAGAACCGTGGGACCGTCACCGTCATAGGCGAGCGGGGTGTGATCATTGAGGGCGAAACCGAATTTCTCGTGCTCAGTGCCGATACGGAAATCGCTTTCCGGCTTGCAGCCCTTGGCCAGATAAGCGCTCAGCTGTTCGAGATTCTCGATAGGCGCGCCTTCGCCGCCCTGATTATACGTGCCGCTCATTGAGCCCCCGCCAATCCGAATTTCCGCAACAGATATGTGGGTGTGGCGTATTGAACAAGGGTTCAGGTGTGAGAATCACGCCCTCGTGAGCGTCAGCTCCAATCGCCGCAGGCGCTCTGCCACAGGGTCAGCGCCGCAATCGCCGCCGTCTCGGCGCGCAATATGCGCGGCCCCAGCGAGACCGGGCGCACAAAGTCGAGCTGGCGCAGACGGTCGCGCTCCTCGGCTGAGAACCCGCCTTCCGGACCAATCAGGATCGCCGCCGGCCCCGGCCCGCCGAGCATGTCGCGCATGGCCGCAGCGCGGCCTGCATCGCCTCCCCAGGGCCGCGCGCCGTCATCTCCCGCTTCATCACAATAGATCAGGGTGCGGGAGGCATCCCAACCGTCGAGCACGCGATCGAGTTTTTCCAGCGCGGCAATCTCGGGCAGGTCGAGGCGTTCGGTCTGCTCAGCCGCTTCGCGGGCAATCGACCGGAAGCGCTCCTCATTGATGCGTTCGGACTGGGTGTGGGTCGTGGTCACCGGGCGGATGCGTTTGACGCCCAGCTCGGTGGCTTTCTCGACAATGAGGTCCGTCTTGGCCCGCTTGACCGGGGCGAAGAGGAGCTCGAGATCGGGTACGCCCGCCTGCTCGCGTGTCTGTTCAACAAGATCGAGGACAGCGTGCTTCTTGTTGGCATCGGCAATCTCGGCCTGCCACTCCCCGTCGCGGCCGTTGAAGAGCCGGACCGTATCGCCGGCCGAGCGGCGCATGACATTGATCAGATAATGGCTTTCTTCCTTGCCCAGAGGCAGGCGGGCACCGGAGGCAAGGTCGAGATCGAGATAAAGGCGCGGATCGGTTGTCATGCCTTCTGCTTTGCCGTGTGCTGCATCGCCGCGTCAAGCATGCCTTGAATTGGCCGCAGCCCGGTGCAAAAGGGGATCGTATGCAATTGAACTTCGACCGCCGTGTTGCCGATTCCCTGCCCCAGACCTGGGTGGATCGCGCGCCGCTGGCCATCCGTCCCTATCTGCGCCTGGCGCGCTATGACCGCCCGATCGGCTTCTGGCTGCTCGCCCTGCCATGCTGGATGGGGCTGGTCGCGGCCAATATCGGCAGTGGGCTGGGCCTGGGCGATCTCTATTACGCCCTCCTGTTCGCCGTCGGTGCCATTGCCATGCGCGGGGCAGGTTGCACCTATAATGACATCATCGACCGTGACCTCGACGCCCGGGTCGCCCGTACGGCGGACCGGCCGCTGGCGGCCGGGACTGTTACGCTGAAACAGGCCTGGGGTTTTCTCGGCCTGCAAAGCCTGGCCGGGCTGCTTGTTCTCATCCAATTGCCGCTGATCGCCATCCTGACCGGCCTGGCCGCCCTGCTCCTCGTTGCAGCCTATCCCTTCATGAAGCGGATCACCTGGTGGCCACAGGCCTGGCTCGGGCTGACCTTCAACTGGGGTGTTCCGGTCGCCTGGGTTGCGGCCTCGGGCAGCTTCGAACCGGGCCTCTTCGCGCTTTATGGCGCCATGATCTTCTGGACGCTGGGCTATGACACGATCTACGCCCACCAGGACAGCGAAGACGATGCTCTGGTTGGCGTGCGCTCGACCGCGCGCCTGTTCGGCGAACACTCGCCCTACTGGATCAGCGGATTCTACCTGGTCACCGCGGTCCTGGCGGGGCTGACGCTCTACCTGCAGGCCGCCTCGCCCTTCGCGGTGATCCCGTTCGCCCTGTTCTCGGCGCACCTGTTCAACCAGATCCGCCGCCTCGACCCCGCCGACGGGATGCTGTGCCTGGACATCTTCAAATCCAACCGGACAACCGGGCTCTTGCTGGTGGCGACCTTCGCTGCCGCAGCCCTGCTGTCATGATCGACCCGGCCGAGCCGGCCGCTTTCATTGCTGCGCACACCGCCCTCATGGCGCCGCCGCTGGTTCCGGAGATTCAGCTGCACCTCGCGACAGAGAACGCGGACATCTGGCAGCAGACCGAGGAGGCCCTCGGCGATATGGGCCTGCCGCCGCCCTTCTGGGCCTTCGCCTGGGCCGGCGGACAGGCGCTTGGCCGCTATGTGCTGGACAATCCGGACATCGTCGCCGACAAGCGCGTGCTCGACTTTGCTGCCGGTGGTGCCATTGCCGGCCTCTGCGCCGCCCGGGCCGGCGCCGAACAGGTCATCGCCAGCGAACTGGACGCGTTTGCGATCGCGGCCTGTGAAGCCAATGCGCGCGTGAATGGCTACGACATCGAGACGGTGCTCGGCGACATTGCCGGTCGCGATGAGGGCTGGGATGTGGTTCTGGCCGGCGATGTCTTTTACGAAGAGGCACTGGCGCAGCAGCTCGGCGGCTGGCTGGAGCGCCTCGCCAAACGCGGCGCCCGCGTTCTCATCGGTGATCCCGGCCGGGCCTTTCTGCCAACCGGGAAGCTCGATCGGCTGGCCGAGTATTCCGTAGCGGTGACACGCGATCTTGAAGACCGTGAAATCCGTCAGGCCAAGGTCTGGCAATACAAGCGCGCTTGAGTGTCCAAGCCGGTATGAATCCGGAATTTTCCCAGAAAAAGTTTGCACACGAAACGTATTTATACGACACTAGATGCCCGGTCCCGATGTCGGCCCGGCGTGGCGTAGCGTCCCATTCACCGATTATCCGAGGAGAAGCCCATGGCCCGTGTTCGTGCCGTAGACCGCCGTCTGTTCCTGCTGCTCGAAATCGCCGCTCGCCGCCTTAATCGCGATATGGATGCGCGTCTCAAGGCCGAAGCGGGCGTGACCTCCGCGCAGGCCGCCGTGCTTTTCCTGCTGGCGCGCCGCGGTGAGCGCCGCATGGGCGAAATCGGTGACATGCTGTCACTCAACCCGCCTGCCGTGACCGGTCTGATCAATCGCATGGCCGCGCTCGACCTGGTGTCCAAGGCCGCCTCGCCCACAGACAAGCGTTCCGCCATTGTCTCCCTGACCGAAAAGGGCCGGGCAATGGGCGATGCCGCCGAGCACGTCTTCCGGGACATGAATAACGAGCTGGAGACGCGACTGGGTGACGAGGACAGCGATATGCTGCACCGGGTCCTGACCAATCTAGCCGTGGACGCCTGATCGCATTAACGTCGCCTCCAAATAAGAATGGAGGCTCGTGTGAGCGATTTGGTTTTGGTCGAAGATGCGGAAGGGATCCGCACCATCCGGTTTAACCGTCCGGACAAGAAGAATGCCCTGACGCGGGCCATGTATTCCGCTGCTGCCGAGGCACTGGAAAGCGGCGACGAGGATTCGTCGATCAAGGTCTTCATTATCGCCGGATCCGACGGCGTCTTTACTGCCGGCAATGATATCGTCGACTTCATGGAACGTCCGCCGCATGTCGGAGGGGGTAATCTTCCGCCAGTCGAGCGCTTCATGCGCGCGCTGTTCAGCGCCAAGAAGCCCGTTGTGGCCGCTGTTGACGGTCTGGCCATTGGCATTGGCGTCACCATGCTGCTGCATTGCGACATCATCTATTGCTCCAACCGCTCGACCTTCAAGACGCCGTTTGTCGATCTCGCCCTGGCGCCGGAATTCGGCTCCAGCCAGATCATGCCGCAATATCTCGGTCACGCCGTCGCGGCAGAACTCCTGATGCTGGGCAATACCTGGGGCGCCGACCGCGCCTATCAGACCGGCCTCGTCAACGGCACCACGGCTGCCGATGCGCTCGAGGAAACCGCCCGTATCGCCGCGCGCAGTCTCGCCGCCAAGGCGCCAGGCTCGCTGCGCACGGCCAAGGCACTGATGAAGCGTCCGCCGGAAGACATCACGGACCGCATCACCAAGGAAGGCGGCATGTTTGCCGAGCTCCTGCGTTCGGAAGAGTTCGCGGAGGCGGCTGCCGCCTTCATGGAGCGCCGCAAGCCCGACTTCTCGAAATTCGGCTAGGAGGCTGACCATGTTGCGTTGGATTGGCGGTATAACCGCTGCACTCGTGCTGGCCGCCATTGTGGCGCTGAATGTTTCCAAGGTCGGGCGGATCTACCTGCCTTCCGGAACCGGGATGACGGCGAAACAGCTGTGTTCGATGGTCTTCGTCTCCGGGCTGGAGGCGGACTATGCCCGATCGATCTATCTTGATCCGCTGATGGGTGAGGCCGCGGGCTTCATCAATGCCGATATCGATTATGATCGGCAGACCGTCTCGACCAATATCCTGGGCCTGTTCTACCGCCAGCATGCCGCCTATCGCGACGGTCTGGGCTGCACGCTGGTGCATCGCCGAGGCCAGTTCGACAGCGACCTGGCACTGCTGCCGCGACAGGACTTCCAGCCGCTCGAACTCGACACCGTGCATCGCGATGCGCATTTCGATGCCGCGGCACTGGAAGCGGCGGTTCTCGGCGGTTTTGATGCCCCGCAAGCCGACCGCCGCAATACGCTCGGCGTCGCCGTGCTGCACCAGGGCCGGCTCGTTGCCGAACATTATGCGCCCGCCGCGAGCCGCGAGACGCGCTTCCTCGGCTGGTCGATGACCAAATCCATCACCGCCACCCTCGCCGGTGCGCTGGAACAGGACGGCCGCATCGACATCACCGCGCAGAACGCCGTCCCGGCACTCGCCCCGGAAGGCCATGGGGACATCACGCTGGAACACCTGCTGCGCATGACGGGCGGGCTGGCCATCCATGAAGAAAACAACGGCATGGATCCCAATTCCCAGCAGCTCTTCACGGCGAGCGACATGGCGCGCTTTTCTGCCACCCGCCGGCAGTTCGCCGAGCCGGGCGAGCATTGGGAATACATGAGCGGCCAGACCAATCTGGCGATGAATGCCCTGCAGGCCGAGCTCGGCACGTCGCTGATGGACCAGCTTGCGGCAGTCCGGGCGGAGATTTTCGAGCCGATCGGGGTCTATTCCGCGATCATCGAACCCGATGAAGCCGGCACGCTGGTCGGCTCCTCCTACATGTATGCCACCACGCATGACTGGGCCCGCCTGGCGCAGCTCTATCTCGATGATGGCGTATGGGAGGGTGAACGCATCCTGCCGGAAGGCTGGGTCGAACGGGCCACGACCCCGACTGATGGCTCCAACGGGGCCTATGGCATCGGCTTCTGGCTCGCCACGGAGGGCGACAACCTGCCCGAGGGCACCTATTTCATGAATGGGTTCCAGATCCAGCTGGCCATGGTGCTGCCGGAGCAGGAACTGGTCATCGTCCGCTTCGGCGCCACCAATTACATCAGCGCCGGTGCCTTCGACATGACCCGGGCCATTGTGGCCTCGATGCGGAACTAGACCGCCCTGACCACGAGGGGCGGGGTTTCCGCCAAGACACCGTTCTGGATGGAGGTGCGGACATAGGCCCGCACCTCCGCGGCGGTCGGGACAAGTGTTTGAAGCTTTTTGACCAGGAGGGATGGCGTGGACTCCGGCCGGACCGCCCCAACGGCCCAGCTGAGGTATTCCCGGCCCTCGACGGGGACGCTTTCCAGCGCGCGCAGTTCGCCGAAGCGGTGGTCGGTGCGAAGGCTGCCCGTGAAAGCATCGAGCTCTACGGGCTCGCCCTCCAGTACCGTCAGGAAATACCCGGAGTCCCAGACCAGCGCCCCCGTAATCTGCCGGTCTATGCATGACTTCATGCAGTGCGCGAGGAGTTTGCCAAGATCGCCGCTCACCGCCCCAAGGCTGAGTTCGATACCGGCTCGTGACACCATCACACTAGAATTCAACATGCCGCCATCCCGCCGCCTGATCAGAGCGCCGGGTGTAGGCAGCGGATTTGAAAAATCATTCAAAAATAAGCCTCGAATTCGGCTCAAATTTTCGGCTTATTTGGCTCAAATGCGCTCGATTGCCTCAGGTGCTTTTTTTATTGCCTCAACCGCCCTAGTTTGCGGGGCAGAAGAGGACGCCCATGGCCTATAAATCGCTACGTGAATTCATCGACTTACTGGAAGAACAGGGGGATCTGGTCCGCATCGACCACCCGGTTTCCACCGACAAGGAGATGACCGAGATCCACAAGCGGACCCTGCATGCGGGAGGGCCAGCGCTGCTGTTTAATAACGTATTCAATGAGAAGGGCGAGAAGTCGCCCATGCCTTGCTTGGTGAACCTGTTTGGCACGGTCAAGCGCGTCGCCATGGCCGTGACGCTGGGCGATCAGAACCGCACCACGGGAGAGGAATTGCGCGAGGTTGGCGAACTGCTCGCCTTCCTGCGCCAGCCGGAACCGCCGCGCGGCATCAAGGATGCCATGGAGATGCTGCCGCTGGCCAAGACAGTGATGTCGATGCGGCCGAAAAACGTCTCCAAGGCCCCGTGCCAGGAGGTCGTGCTCACCGGCGATGATATCGATCTCGACAAATTGCCGATCCAGACCTGCTGGCCCGGCGAACCGGCGCCGCTGATCACCTGGCCGCTCGTCGTGACCCAGGGCCCCAATGTCGAGGGCGACCGCCAGGACGATTTCAATCTTGGCATTTACCGCATGCAGAAGCTGGGCAAGGACAAGACCTTGATGCGCTGGCTGAAGCATCGCGGTGGCGCGCAGCATTACCAGCGCTGGAAGGACAAGAAACCCGACCCCCTGCCGGCCGCTGCCGTGCTCGGTGCCGATCCGGGCACGATCCTGGCGGCTGTGACGCCGGTGCCCGACACCCTGTCGGAATACCAGTTCGCCGGCATTTTGCGCGGCAAGAAGGCCGAGCTGGTCGACTGCAAGACCATCCCGCTTAAAGTCCCCGCCGAGGCCGAGATCGTGCTCGAGGGCCATGTCATGCTCGACGAGTACGGTCCGGAAGGCCCCTATGGCGACCACACCGGGTATTATAACTCCGTCGAGCAATTCCCGGTGTTCAAGATCTCCGCCATCACCATGCGCAAGGATCCGATCTATCTGACCACCTATACCGGCCGCCCGCCGGACGAGCCGGCCGTGCTCGGCGAAGCCCTCAACGAGGTCTTCATCCCGCTCCTGCAGCAGCAATTCCCGGAAATTCTCGACTTCTGGCTACCACCGGAAGGCTGTTCCTACCGCATCGCCGTGATCTCGATGAAGAAGGCCTATGCTGGCCATGCCAAGCGCGTGATGATGGGCGCCTGGTCCTTCCTTCGGCAGTTCATGTACACCAAGTGGATCATCGTCGTGGACGAGGACATCAATGCGCGCGACTGGAAGGATGTGATGTGGGCCGTCTCCACCCGCATGGACCCGGCCCGCGACATTGTCACGGTGGAAAACACCCCGATCGACTATCTCGACTTCGCCTCGCCGGTCTCCGGCCTGGGCTCGAAGATCGGCCTCGACGCCACTAACAAGATCGGCAATGAAACCCAGCGCGAATGGGGCGAGAAGCTGGACATGGATGCGGCTACGAAGGCCAAGGTGGATGAGATCTGGGGCGAGCTGGGGATTGAGGTCTGAGCGCGAAAACACCAGGCAGCAGATTTCGCTCTTCGATCAGGAGAAATGGGTCGATCGAGAGATCGGTTATCTGGCTGTGAATGCCGAAGACGTCGCAGAATGTCTGGGATGGATGTGCGAGCAGTCCTTTGATGACTTCGATTATTTCCGAGTGCTTGTCGCTGAACAGCAAGGCAAGAAGATCGCCATACTAAGCCGCCCCCGGTCACCGCGGCCAGGTTCAGACGTCTTCGTCACCGACGGCGCCGGGGCATCAGACGTCCGCGCACTGCTTAGCCTTTGCAACACTCTTACCGACCACCGGTTCGTCGACATCAAGGGCAATCCACTCCCCTAGCGAGCAGCGTCGTCACGACTTGCACCGAGGGGGATATGTATCCCCGTCCGCCCCTACTGCGCCGGGAAATGCGCGTCGAGGAAGGCGCCCACCGACTGCAGCACCTGCAGGCGTGACGCCTCATGGCCGAAATAGTGGTTCTCGCCCTCGATCACGAGCAGCTCAGTGTCCTGACCTCCGCGCGCCTCGATGAAACGCTCGGAGTGCAGTACCGGAACAACAAGGTCTTCCTCGCCATGGATGAGCAGAACCGGGATGTCGTACTCGGCGCTGCGCTGGACCGGTGAGATCGCCGCCCAATGGGCGTCGTCACCGAAACGGCTACCGATATAGCGCTCCCAATAGCGCGTCGCACTGCGGCTGCCATAGGTCTCCGCGAACATGGCCTGGGGCTCGGTCACGGGCGCCATGGCGATGGTGCATTCAACACCGTTCTGATCGAGCAGGGGCAGCATCAGCGCCGCATAGCCGCCATAGCTGGCTCCGAAGGCGCAATAGCCGCCATCGCGAGCCACGCCTTCGGCAACGAGATGTTGCGCGCCATCGATCATGTCGGTGATCATGCCGTCGGCGAACTCGTTGTGTCCGGCCTCGATAAAGGCCTGGCCATAGCCGGAGGAGCCGCGGAAATTCGGCCGCAGGACGGCATAGCCCTTCTCGGCGAGATAATTAGCATAGGTGTCGAGCTGCCCGCTGTCACGTGCCTGCGGACCGCCATGGGGCATCAGTATGAGCGGAAACGGGCCATCGGCCCGGCTCATTCCCGGCGGCAGGGTGAGATAGGCCGGGATATCCAGCCCGTCGCGTGCCGTATAGCTGAAACTCTCGGTCACCGGGATCGTGCGGCCATTGAAATTGACATATTCATCGCCAGCGACCGACACGCTGCCCGCGCCGCGGTCATAGAGATAGTAAGTGGTCGAGCGGCCTATATCATGACCCGCCGCAATGATGACCTGACGGTCCTGGGACCAGTTCACCACCACGACATTTTCATGCGGCAAGGCGCCCGACAGAGCGGTTTGAACGCGCTCCAGTTCGCCATCGATATAGGTCCGCACCGGCAGGTCCCGTCCGATCCCGGCAAACGCCACCAGATCGCCGGTATAGCGATCGATGATCGGCCGGGCACGCGAAACGCCCTCGCCGAATGAGGTGCGCTCGCCGGTCTCAAGGTCAACGCGGACAAGCCCGACTTCACCCGGAATCCACACCGCCAGAGCACGGCCTTCATCCATGACACCATAAACAACGGGCAGCTCGACCTCGTGTTCGGCGCGATAAAGATCCATCCGGCCGCCGCTCAGGCGCCGGATCGTGAACTCGCCAGACCGGCGATCATGGATGACCGCAGCGATTTCATTGCCTTCCGCATCATGAACAATATCGCGCATGGAGCCGTTCTCATTGCGCAGGAAATCATCAACATCGCCGGTATCAAGCTCCACCGTCTGAACGATGAGCTGGTATTCATTGTCATCGCGCAGGCGGCTCATACTTCGGGTGGACACGTTGCGGATCGTGTTCACCTCGATGGCGATTCGCGTTGGGTCATTGGTCAACAGCGAGGTGACATTGGTAAGATCACCAAAGCGCCCGCCATAATCGCCCAGCAGCATCACGGTTTCACCGGTCGTGACATTCGACGACATCAGGCGCGTATAGACCACGTCGCGATTGCCTGAGGAGGTTGGAACGGTCGCGTATTGGGAGATCTCGGAGAGGATGTAATCATCGCTCGCCCAGTACATGCCGAGAATACGTGTCTCGGAGGACCCGGAAATCCCACGCATGGGCGTCTGACCTGTTAGGTCATGGATGCAGACACCGCGAACGCCATTCATGCGGCACCCCAGCGCCAGCTTGTTCCCATCCGGCGAAATCTGAGCGCTCCAGGCCGATGGCAGGATGGCGTAAAGCTCTTCGAGCGTTTGTGCTGAAACGCTGGACCAACCGAAAAGGGCCGCAAAAGCAGCCAGAAATACCCGCATCGTCTCCCCCCAGGATTAGTGCGCGCCCGAAGTAAGTCATGGATACGCCGAGATGGTCAAGAAGCGCCGAACAACAATCCACAGTTGAATAATTCTATGCCTGGAGGACCACGGGGGACCAGGCGTTATCCCGGGGTGGATGTCTCTGGGCGCTGGCGGTTCCTGGAGTCATCGACGTTTGTGTCTCTACCAGGCCCCGGAATAAATCCGGGGGAAAATGGGGCAGGATATCAACACTTAAACCCCTCATCCCGGACTTGTTCCGGGACCTAGAGAGGTCACGCTCGACGTCATCGAGGTCCCGGATCAAGCCCGGGATGAGGGAGAATAATCCACGGCCCGTAAAGCTCGGCGATAATCCCCCAAGCTCCCGGGATGAGAGGCGATGTGCACGTCGATATCGCCCGGGGGCCAGCGGAGCCTGTCCGCGGTGGGTGCGGTGACGCGCATCCACCTCCGGCAGGGCGTCGGGGAACGTCGCAGCGGCACTAAACGACCGACCGCTTTTACGTCCCCGGTTGGACACGGTCCGGAGACGGTCCGGGAAAGCTCCGCGTGCGGGATGCCAGTCATGCCACACAACTACACAACAGATACCGGCACGGCCGGCATTCCGCACGTCCTCTCCTCTTGGAGGGCTTCAGGCCCTCCGAGCGAGAACCCTTGTCTGGATGGTTGCGGAATGGAGATTTTCAATGAAACGCCATCGCTGGAGAAACCCCACGGCGCGTGAGCCGACCAGGGGCTGATCCAACCAAAGCGCCCCTCATCCTGACGAAAGTCAGGACCTCGACAACGTCCAACGCGACCTGTCGGGGTCCCGGATCAAGCCCGGGATGAGGGGGAGTTGATTTTCAAGCAGTGGGACTTGTTTCCCCCGCTCCGACCCGGCGCTTCGGCGCCGGGCCACCTCTCCCCGGGGAGAGGACGGGCGTCGAGCGTGACGTCTCGGGACACCTTATCGCCCGCTAGTCGATCAAACCGGCCAGCGATAACCCAGCAACTCGTAATGATTGCCCAGCTTGGGATAGTTGGAGATTTTCACCTTATTGGCCTGGTTGCCCCCCAACACCGCAACCCGGTCGCCAAGATCCTCGATGAAGAAGCCGACATGGCCGCCCGTGCCGCGCCGGAAGACGGTGATGGCGCCGCGGCGGGGATCGCCCATCGGTTCTTCCTCGCCCCAATTCTGATCGAACCAGCTGCGGGCCCAGGCGGTTTTCGGGCTGTCATGACCGGCTTGCTCCATCACCCAGCAGGCGAAGGCGGAACACCAGGGGGTTTCATCCTTGCAGCGCAGGGAAGGATCGGTCCTGGAACAGACCGCAAGATATTCCAGCACCCGCAGGGTATGATCCGGGCCCGGCGTTTCTGCGACGCCCATTTCGCGGCGCGCGATCTTGAGCCAGAGGGGATCGGGTGCCGGGTCGTTTTCCTCGGCCAGGACCGGAGCCGGGGCCGGTCCGCCATCGGGAACCAGGATCATCTCGCCGACCTTGATAAGGTCGGGGTTTTCCACCTGCGGATTGAGGACAAGCAGCCGGGCCAGCGTGATCGAATGCAGCCGAGCCAGACGGCTCAACGTGTCACCGGGACGAATTGCATAGGGTATCGGCATGGCGCGCTCCTTGCTGGGGAGCGCAATACTATCACACGGTGCAAGGCAGGTGATTTTTCCCGGAAGGCGGGAAACGGCTAACCCGTCTTGTAGACCGACTTGGCCCAGCGTCGATGGACCCAGAACCATTGTTCCGGCGCCTGGCGGATGACTTTTTCCGCCAGCTGGTTGATGCGCGTAACAGTCTCGAACACAGCCTGTTTCTTGTCCGGATTGGTCGAGATCTCGATCGGCTCATGCACCGTAACGCGGAAACGCACTCCGCCGAGACGCTGAACCGTGATCATCATCAAGGGTGCATTATGGCGCATGGCTAGACGCGTCGGCCCCGGCGCCGTCATCGCACCATATCCGAAGAAGGGCACCTCGATGCCGTCATTCATCTTCTGATCGTTCATCAGCGCGACGGACTCGCCGGCCTTGAGTGCAGCCATCAGGCTCTTGGCACCGTCTCCGCCCTTGGCCGTCATCAGCTTGATGTCATAGCGCGCGCGGGCTTCGAGAATGCGGGCATCGATATGGGGATTATTCGCCGCCCGGTAGGTGATGTGGCAATTCAGCCCGGACTTCATCAGCGCTGTGCCGCACAATTCCCAATTGGAATAATGCATGCCGAGAATGACGACTGGCGTACCGGCATCACGGGCGGCTTCGAGGCGCTCGCGGCCAACGAATTCGACCCGTTCATTGAAAAACCCGTCATCTGCGAAGGCGCCCATATTCGGCATCTCGCCGATCAGACGGCCAAACCCTTCCCAGGACTGCCCCAGAAGACGCTCGATCTCGACCGGTTCGGCCTCCGGGAAACAGCGCTGCATATTGATGCGGGCGATATTGTGGGTCGGCGTCATCGGGCCGATCCGGCGCAGCATCGCGCCGGCCGCATCGGAAGCCTTGTCGATCCCCTTGGCTCTGTACCAGGCTTCATAGGCATCCCAGCCCAGCGCCTCGAGGCGCCAGCCAAGCCGAGTCATGAAAGGAGTGGGAGCGGACGCGTCAGTCATGCCAAAGGTTTAGCACTCTCGTCGCTGGCGTCCACGACGCGCTGCAACAGCGCATCGAGAACGTCCGACTGGGCAAAGGCGGCCTCGACGGGCCAGGCCGCAATGCGTTCACGGGCATGGACCGGCAGTCGCACCCAGTCTTTCTCCGTCGTCACCAGGCTCGCGCCATGCCGCGCCGACAAGGAGAACAGGTATTTCAGCTCCCCTTCCGAGAAGACATGGTGATCACCGAAACTGACCGTATCGATGATCTCGCCGCCGGCCGCTGTCAGCGCATCATAGAATTTCTCCGGCCGGCCAATCCCCGCAAAGGCGATCAAAGCCCCGCCGGGCGGTGGAGCAGTCGGTTTCATCCAGGCGCGCAGCACCGGGTATTCGACCTCATCCAGGCCCAGCCCGCGATAATCCGGCTCGCTGTCCTGATCCGGCATCATCACAATCGCCGCATCGGCGCGCGCAAGCCCCGCCTCGACCGGTTCACGCAGGGGGCCGGCGGGAAAGACCCGGCCATTGCCCCAGCCGACTTGTCCATCGATGACCAGAATGGAGAGTGACTTCGCAAGGCTCGGGTTCTGATGCCCGTCATCCATAACCACAACGGAAGCCCCCTCCCCGGCTGCCAGCTCGGCCCCGGCCGGCCTGTCCCGACTGATCACAACCGGCCCGGCCTGGGCCAGGAGCAGGGGTTCGTCCCCGACATCACCGGCATCCTGGTGCACGGGATCAACTTGGAGCGGTCCCTTTTCACGCCCGCCATAGCCCCGCGACAGAGCAAAGGGCTGCGCACCCAGAGCCGCCAGCCGCCGCATCAGGGACTGCACAACCGGTGTCTTGCCAGTCCCGCCCAAGGTGAGATTACCAACGCAGATCACCGGCACGCTCAACTCATGCGCCTGGGTCGAGCGCAGGCGACGGGCCCCGGCCCAGGCGTAGAGCGCGGCCAAGGGCGATAGCAGGGCTCGTACCAGGGGTGCGGCCTCACGTCCTTCGCTGACCGTCCAGAATGCCGGTGCCTTCACTGCTCCGCCTCCTCGGGTTCAAGCAGCTCTTGCAAAGCCGATACGGTCCGCGCCAGGGCTCCACCGGCAGCAGCGCTGACCGCGGCCTGGGCCTGCTCTAGCCTGGGGCCACGATGGCCCCAGATATCGGCAACGGCTTCGGACATGTCGACGGCATCCTCGACCCAGCGGATCGCGTCATGCTCGGTATAGGCGTCATAGACGTCCTGGAAGCTGGGGACGTGCCGGCCAGACAGGACCGAGCAGCCGGCCTGGGTCGCCTCGATCGGATTATGCCCGCCAATCCCCGGCTTCAGGGAACCGGCAATCAGCGCCGCCGGCGAGACCGCGAACCATAGCGCCATCTCGCCCAGCGTATCGGCCAGCCAGACATCATCCTCGCTGGTCGGCACCTCATCCTTGGAGCGCCGGGCCCATTTGTGCTTGTGACGCTTCAAAAGGCGTTCGATTTCGTCGCCTCGTTCGGGATGCCGCGGTGCCAGGATCAACAGCGCGTTGGGATGTTCGGACTTCAGCATCGCATTGGCCAAGAGCGCGATCCCGTCCTCGCCGTCATGCGTGGACACCGCCAGCCAGACCTCGCGCCCGGCCAGCGCCACCTTGATACGCGAGAGCTCATGGGGATCAGGCGGAGCGGGAAGCGCTTCAAGCTTGAGATTCCCCGCCAGCGGGACGGCCGATCCGGTCAAGTCTTCCAAGCCGTCCCGGGTACGCTGATCGGCGGCGCCGATCCAGTCGAAACAGGCCAGCAGCCAGCGCGCTGTATCCGGGCGGCGGCGCCAATTGCGAAGCGAGCGGTCATTCATCCGCGCATTGACCAGCGCCATGGGCACTCCGCGGCGCGCAGTCTCGACAATCAGATTGGGCCAGAGCTCGGATTCGGCGAATACCGCCAGATCGGGTTTCCAGTGCTCAAGAAACCCGGTCGCTGCCGCTTGCGTATCCACCGGCACATATTGATGGCGGGCGTTCGACGGCAGGCGTCGCTGCATCAGCTCGGCTGATGTTTTCGTACCGGTCGTGACGAGGAAATTGAGATCCGGCCGGACTCCGCCAAGCTCCTCGACGAGCGTGGCCAGGACGAGGCTCTCGCCCACGCTGGCGCCATGCAGCCAGACCAGAGCCCCCTCGGGCCGGTGCGCCTTGGGCTGTCCCAGACGCTCATTGAGCCTGGACAGATCTTCCTTGCCCGTCTTCGCGCGCCGCTTCAGCACCATGGGCGCGAGCGGCGCTGCAAGTTGCATGGCGAAGCGGTAGGCCGCCAATGACGGCGGCAGGCTCATGCCGGGGCACCCCCAGCGTCAGCACGCGGGCGCTCACTCTCATCGGGTTCGATGACTTCGGCCCCGACCGCCTCATCGGCTTCCCGGGTAATGGCGATCATACGCTCCTCGAGCAATTGCCGCGCAGCGTCCAGCTCTTCCTGGGTGGCATCCTTGGCGACATGGATCGGATCGCCCCAGATGATCACACCCTTGGTGAAGAAATGCGGCAGGCAATGCCGGTCCCAGGCCTTGGTCAGAATGGTCTTGCGCCGAGTCGACCAGGTGAAGGGTACGATGGGCACGCCGGTATCACGCGCCATGCGGACAGCGCCATAGCCGGCGCGCATGCGCGGGCCGCGCGGGCCGTCCGGCGTGATCACGCCGCTCATGCCCTCCTCGATCAGGCGCTTCATCTCGCGATAGGCGACACCGCCGCCCTTGAACTTCTCCGGCTTGGCCTTGTTGTGCGAGGAGCCGCGCACCAGCACGACATTATACCATCGGGCCAGGCGCGAACCGAGATCGCCTTCGCGCGAACGCGAGGCCAGCGCGACCATGCGATGACGTTTGCGATACCAGCCCTGCAGCGCCATCAGCACACGACCGTGCCAGACGACCCCAAGGATCGGCGTGTCATTGTCCAGTACATTCTCGATGTACTCGTTATTGCGAACTTCCCAACGAATGGAGTAACGCACGGCCTCAATATAGAGGACACCAGCAAAGGCGAGAATTTCCTGGACCCAAGGTCGGGACATGAGTTTTTTAGACATAATAACCTTTGCTCGCCCCCAATCGCGAAAAGGTCAAGCGCGGCTCGCGGTTGCCAGCGCGCGCCTGGCGGCCTAAATGCCGCGCAGTAAAGATTGGATGAGTATGGCCTACGATCTCAACGACCCCAAGGACCGCCAGCGCGCCTGGACTGACTATTTGTGGAAAGACCACGGCATACTGCGCCAGCGTTTCTCCAATTTCCACGAAGTCGGCGGCGGCATGTGGCGCTCGAACCAACCCTCTCCGGAGCAGCTTGAAGCGCTCAAGGAGAAGGGGTTCAAGACCATTCTCAATATTCGCGGCACCCAGCCGGGTGTCTGCTATTACGATCTCGAGAAAGAGGCCTGCGACCGGCTCGGCCTGGCCATGATCGACATGCCCTTCGGATCACGCGAGGCGCCGTATCTCGACCGCATGCAGCGGGCCAAGCGGATTTTCGAGGAAATCGAATACCCGGCCCTGATCCACTGCAAGTCCGGCGCAGACCGGGCCGGGCTGATCTCGGTGTTTTACCGACTCGTCCATCTGAACCTGCCGTATGAAGAGGCGATCACTCACCTCTCCTTGAAATATCTGCATGTTAAGGCTGGCAAGACCGGGGTGCTCGACCATTTCTTCGACACCTACCGGCAGTATAACGAATCAAATCCGATCGCCTTTTGGGAGTGGGTCGAGACTGTCTACGACCGAGAGGCTGTACAGGCTGAATTTATGGCGAGCTGGTGGGGTAACCTGCTGACAGAACGCATTCTTCGCCGCGAATAGCGGGGTTTGATTCTTTATAACCGCCTGAATCATCAGATATGAATCAACTATCCACAGCTTTGCGGCACATTAATCCCCGTTAACCATGTTCAGCGCGAAGGGCGCGCCGGACTTGAGGTTGGGAGACGGGGCGATGCGCGATCTGATGATCCGGGATGAACAGGCTGGCGAACGCCTGAGCCGGTTGAACTACATTCTTTCTCGGGAATCCTGTCAGACTTTCCTTGAAGCCTTCGTCTGCTCCGTCGCCGACCTGTTCGATGCTGACCGCGTCCTCGTCGGCCGGATTGACGTACAACACAAATATGTCCGCACCCTCAAGGTCGCGACCGGCAACCAGCTGACCCAGAACTTCTGCTACGGGCTCGCAGGCACACCCTGTCGCGAGGTCATGCGCGTGGGACCGGCCATCCATGAGGACCACGTCGCCGAGAGCTTCCCGCAGGACTTCAGCCTGCGCGAGATGGGCATACGCGGCTATATCGCCATGCCGCTCTATCAGGGCGCCCAGTCCATCGGCATTGTGGTGGCCCAGTTCAAGCGACCATTGGAAGATGCCGACGAGCTGCTCGCGGTGCTGAGCCATTACAAGCGCCGCCTCACCGCCGACATCCTCACCGTTGAGTCGGGCGAGCGCGCCGCGCTAGCGATCAAGGGCACGTCCGACGGGATTATCGACTGGTGCCTGGAAACCGATCAGATTTATCTCTCCGCCCGCTGCCGCGAACTGCTGGGCTACCAGTCCCGCGATTTCACTGCCGGCTCGGAGACCTTCTCCACCCTGATCCACCGCGAAGACCGGATGCGGTTCAACTCGGCCTTCAGCGCCCATCTGGAAACCGGTCGCGCTTTCGACATGACAGCACGCATCAAGGTGGTCGGCGGCAATTACCGCTGGTTCCGCATCCGTGGCGAAGCCGTGCGCACGCCGGACGGCGAAGCCAGCCGCTTCGTCGGCGCCATGACCGATATCCATGACCTGGTCGAGGCGCGCCAGCAAGCCACGGAAGCCAGCCGCGCCAAGTCCAAATTCCTGGCCACGATGAGCCATGAAATCCGCACGCCGATGAATGGCGTGCTGGGCATGTCGAGCCTGCTGTCCGCCTCCGAGCTGGAAAGCTCCCAGCGCGAGATGGTCGAGATGATCCAGAGCTCGGGCCAGGCCCTGTTGGACATTCTCAATGACATCCTCGACCTCGCCCATATCGAGTCCGGGCGTTTCGAGGTTGAGGACGCGGTCTACAACCCCGCCGACCTGGTCCGCTCGCTGGAAATGCCTTACCGGCTCAAGGCGATGGAGAAGGGTCTGAACTTCCATCTCGACATCGATCCAATCGCCGACCGGGAAGCCGCGGGCGATCCAGCCCGGGTACGACAAATCCTATCCAACGTGCTGTCCAACGCGATCAAGTTCACCGATCGGGGTGAGATCCGCATGCGCTGCCTGATGTCGCAAAAAGAGGATGGCCGCCACGTCGTCTGCTACGAGATCGGCGACACCGGGATCGGTATGGACAGTGATCTGATGTCGCGCATTTTCATGCCGTTCAGCCAGGCCGAAAGCGAGCTGGCACGCAAGAATGGCGGTACCGGTCTGGGCCTCGCCATCGCCAAGAAACTGGCCGAACTGATGGGTGGAGACATCCGGGTCGAAAGCGCACCGGGCGCGGGCTCGGTCTTCTGGCTCGACCTCCCGGCCGATACGCAGCCGGCGACGGATACGGTCGAGAACGAAGCGGCTGATAACCTTGGCGGAACCGCCTAGTCGTCTCCGCCGAACTGAAGCTTGCACAGCTTTGCATAGAGCCCGCCGCGCGCCAGCAAGTCGTCGTGCCGGCCCTCCTCGCGGACCTGCCCGGCTTCCATGACGTAGATCCAGTCGGCATCGCGCACGGTCGAGAGCCGGTGAGCAATCACCAGCGTGGTACGATCCTCGGAAAGACGCTCCAGGGCGGCCTGCACGCGCCGCTCGGACTCCGTATCGAGGGCGCTGGTCGCCTCATCAAGCAGCAGGATGGGCGCGTCCTTCAGGATCGCCCGGGCGATCGACAGGCGCTGGCGCTGGCCACCGGACAGATTGCCGCCGCGCGGGCCGACCCGACTGTCATACCCCTCCGGCAACTCCATGATGAAGTCATGGGCGTCGGCGGCCTTGGCGGCGGCGATAATATCCTCGTCGCTGGCCCCAAGCCGGCCAAAGGCGATATTTGCGCGGACGCTATCGTCAAACAGGGTCACATCCTGGCTGACCAGAGCCAGGCTGGCACGCAAGGATGCGAGCGAAACTGCACGCACGTCCTGGCCATCAATTTCGACCTGTCCGTCCGAGACATCATAAAGCCGGGGGATCAGGTTCAGCACCGTAGACTTGCCCGAACCGGATGGTCCGACGAGGGCGACGGTCTTGCCTGGCCGCGCGACCAGATTGACGCCGTCGAGCGCCAACGTCCCGTCAGGATAGGCAAACCGCACACCACTCAGCGCCACTTCACCGGCACTGGCCGAGAGCGGTGGTGCATCAAGCGACGGGGTGACCGTATCCACCTCGTCCAGTACGCTGAAGACACGGTCGAGGACGGCAAAGCCTTCCTGCACCACGGCATTGAGCGTGCCGATCGCGCGGATGGCCGGCGACATCACGCCTATCCCGGTCAGCACGCCCAGGATATTGCCGATCGAGGTTTCGCCATTCATCAGGCGCCAGCCGGCAAACGCGACCAGACCGGCCAAGGCAACACCCCCGGCGACTTCAAGGATCGGGTCGACGCGGGCCTTGTTCTCGGTGATGCGGAACAGGAAGCGCAAACGCTCGGCAAAGGATTTGCCGGCCCGTTCGGTTTCATAGCCTTCCAGACCATAGGTCTTGACCATGCGCGCACCAGAGAAACTCTCCTCGAGCTGGCTGGTCACGGCGCCCATTTGCGACTGGGCATCGGCCGAGGTCTTGCGGAGGCGCTGACCGATCTGCAGAACCGGATAGAAGGCGATCGGATAGACGAGCAGGATCATCGCCGTCAGCATCCAGTCGAGATAGAGCATCCAGGCGATCGCACCGATAACGGTGAAGACATCGCGCACCAGGTTGTTGGCCAGGCGCACCAGCGTCTCGCGCAACAAGGTGATGTCATTGGTGAAGCGCGACACCAGCCCGCCTACGGGCTCAAGGCTCAACCGCGCGAAATCCGCATGCACCAGTTTGGAGAACATCGAGTTCTGCATGTCCTGCATGACATGCAGAGCGATATTATTGGTCTGTACGGTCTGGGCGTAGAGGCTCACCGAACGCAGCGTGGCCAAGCCCATGATGACCATGGGCGCCAGCGGGAAAAAGTCGGCGCTGCGGGCCTCGAGCAGGTTGAACGTCCAGGCGATCAACCCGGCATAGCTTGCCGCCGCCCCCGCCGTGACGACGGAGAGCGACAGGGCCAGAGCGACCAGCGCCGGCCGCTTCAGGACCCAGTCGCGCCACAGGCGGCGGCCCAGCGCGAGGGTGGACTGACGGGGAGCGGCGCTCAAAGCGATCTACTTCTTGTCGGTATTCGGTTCGAGAAGCTGGTGCGCGTGGATGATGAAATAGCGCATGTGCGCATTGTCCACGGTCCGCTGAGCCGCGCCCTTCCAGGCCGCCCGGGCCTCGGCATAGCTGCCGAACGCACCGACGAAATCGATCTGTTCGAGATCCTTGAAGGCGATATTGTCCGGATCAACGGTTTGCAGCTCCCCACCGATCACCAGGTGCAGAAGCTGTTTTTCGAATTTGCTGTCTGTGGGATTGGCCATGATGGCTCCTCTTGGAGAGATCAAAGACCGCCGACGGCCATAGCGTCGACGAAGATACTGGGTGCATTGAACGCACCCCGGAATTCAAGGTCACTGGCAGGCACGAGCCGGCCGAAAATCTCGATGAGATTGCCCGCCACGGTGATCTCGCTTACCGGGTAGGCGATCACGCCCTGTTCGATCTTGTAACCCGAGACGCCGACCGACCAGTCACCGGTATTCGAGTTCAGCGACGGGCCGAACATTTCCATGACCAGCACACCATCCTGGATCGCGCCGACCATGTCATCGCGAGACTGGCGGCCCGCCTCCATGTGGAAATTGGTCGGCCCGGCCCCCGGAGGACCGCCCATGGAGCGGCGCGCATGCCCGGTCGGGGTCATGTCGAGCTGACGCGCGGAGGCAGAATTGAGGAACCAGGTCGTCAAGCGGCCCTGGTCGATTACGGCGCTGCGCCGGTTCACCGTGCCCTCGCCATCAAACGGCGCCGAACCATGGCCCCAGTCCTTGTGCGGGTCATCGATGATATTGATCGTGTCGGCGAACACCGCCGCACCCAGCTTGTCACGCAGGAAGGAGACACCCCGGGCGACGGCCGGTCCGCTCACAGCGCCAGCCAATGCGCTCAGGAAGGTCGAGGCGACACGACGGTCGAACACCACCGGCAGGGTACCGCTTTCGATCTTGCGCGGCCCGACCCGGCGTGCCGTGCGTTCACCCGCTTCGGTGCCGATCTCCTCAATTGATTTCAGGTCCTCGGGGCGGCGGGCACTGGAGGCGGCGTAGTCGCGCTCCATCGCTCCATCCTTCTCGGCGATGACGCTGGCGCCATAGCTGAACATGGATTTGCGCCAGCCGCGGTTGAAACCGGTCGAGGTTGCATAGGCTGCTGCCCCTTGCCCCATGCTGGCAAAGGCGCTGTCGGTCATGGTCACGCCATCAACACCACGGGCAAATTTCTCGATCTCTGTCGCCTTGGTTTCCAGCTCGGCCGGTGACCACTGGCTCGCATCAAACAGGGCCAGTTCCGGCGGATCCTGGGCCAGACGTTCCGCCTCAGCCAGCGCCGAATACGGATCCTCCGGTGCGACACGTGCCATGGCTACGGCGCGTTCAATGCTTTGCTGGCAACCGGTCGCGGAAAGGTCGGAAAAGGCCACGCCGGCTTGCTGCTTGCCGACAAAGACCCGCACCCCTGCGTCCAGGCTCTCGGACCGCTCGATTTCCTCGAGCTTGCCATCACGAACGGACAGCTCGGTGGAGCGGGATTCCCCGATCGAGGCCTCGGCCGCGTCGGCGCCCGCCTTCAAGGCGCGCTGAACCAGGTCGGCGGCGATATCCTGCAAACGGACGGTGTCGGGAGCGTTGGATGTATCTGTCATGTTCGGGCTATAGCTCCAGCCGCTAGGTGCGGGCAATCCTTACAGGGCAGCGACAATCAACAGGACGCCCATGGCGACCAGGGTCAGCCAGCTCACCAGCGTCCCGACCAGGCGGCCGAAACTCCGGCCAGGTACTGACATCAGGCCCTGGGCATGGAGAAGGCGCGCCACCAGGAGCGCGATGCCCAGCCCATGCAGAATGGTGGCGGATGTGTCCACGAGTGCCAGCGCGATCAAGCCGGCCATACCGGGCACGCCATGCTCGATCTGGTTGGCGTGTACGCGCGTGGCCTGTTCCAGCTTCTGGTCTTCACCAATGCCCAGACTGACAGCAGAGCGCTGGCGGTTCAGGCTGACATTGAATGCCAGGGCTACGGTGAGAATGAGTTGAAGGCCGACATACAGGCCGGCAATTTCCAATACGGTCATGATTAGACCTCCCCTTCGTCTGCATTTTCCTCAGGCGGCATCTGGCTCGCCTCGCGAATGGCATCGGCCAGAACACCGGGCTCCTGCGCCCCGGAGACGGCAAAACGGCCATTGAAGATATAGGTCGGCACACCGCTGACCCCGAGTTTGCGGTAGAACATTTCCTCGTCCCACACCGCTTTCTCATCCTTGTCGCTGGCCAGCAACTCGCCAACAATGGGTGCCTCGAGGCCGATATCTCCGGCAAGCTCGATCAGCACGGCGATATCGCCGATATCTCGATTGTCCTTGAAGAAAGCCTCGAACAGGGCTTCCGCCGCAGCATCGGACTTGGACTGCCCGGCCGCCCAGCGCATCAGCCTGTGAGCGTTGAGCGTATTGGGGCGGTGCTTGATGCCGTCGAAGTTGAATTCAATCCCGGCGCCCGGAGCGGACTGTTCCAGATAGTCGCGCATCGCCTTCCACTGCTCCGCCTTCTCGCCGGAGAATTTAGACTTCATGTAATCGCGATAGGGCGCGCCTTCACGGGCGATGGCGGGATCAAGCTGATAGGGGCGCCAGACGGTCTGGACCTTGATGTTCGGCACCTGTTTGAGGGCCGCATCCCAGTTGCGCTTGCCCAGCCAGCACCAGGGGCAAACCAGATCAGCCACGATATCGACGGAGACGGGTTGAGTCATACCCGTCAGTTAGGCCGTTTCGGCGCGGAATGCGACCCCCGGGGTGGGGCGATCATCCCCGGTTGCGGACTACACGCCAATGAAGACTACATGTCGGGGATGATGCCCACCGGCCACCCGGGACCGGATACGATCAGACGGTTATATCGAGTAGTGTGTCCGTCATTTCGCTGGTGGTGTTGACCATTACAGCTGCCGCCTTGCTGACCATCTCGGCCTTCTTGACCGCGACACTGGCCTGGATCACGTCCTGACCGGTCGACGCGGCCTCCACAACATTGCGGGCCGCAGCCGATAACTGGGACTGCGCACTCAGCATGCCGGAGACGGCCGTATTGAAGGCAACATTCATGAGAACAATACTAGGCGAAGGGCCCTCGCGACCGAAGCCCGAACCGGCATCGTTGTTAACGCACGGTTAGCAGCAATTATGCGAGCAGCTCTGACTAGAATCTGCTTGTATGTCGCCACCACTCTTCACCAGCGAGGCCCCCCGATGTCCGAAACTTCCGCTCCTTCCCTCAAAGTCGAGTTCGAGCTTACCGAAACCGATATCGCCTTTTTCAAGGAGAAGCTGGACGAAGCCTGCGAAAAGCATGGCGATGAAGGAGAGATCCTTGAGGGCGTCGCGGCGATGAAAAAGCAGGCGCTGGCCTCCAATCCGCCGGCCTTCGTCAAGGACCGCATTGAAAAACTCGATCCGCTGGTCGCCATGATTAAGGACGAGGACTGGAAGCTCGACGGCGACGACCGCAAGCGCGTCCTCGACGCTCTGGCCTATTTTGCCGAGCCACATGATCTGATCCCCGATCACATCCCGGGCATCGGCTATGTCGATGATGCCATCATGATCGACCTGGTCAGCGCCGGCCTCGAGCCGGAACTTGAGGCCTATGCAGACTTCTGCGCCCACCGCGAGGACCTCAATGCCGGCGAAGGTGATCTGCCGCCGCTGGAAGATGCCCGCAAGGTCATGCAGTCACGCATGCGCCGCCGCCGTAGCCGTAGTCGAGCACGTCCGGGCGCTTTCGGTCCGGGCGGTTCGGTGACGCGCTATTTCTAAGGCTCTGCCCTAGACAGCACGCAATCTGGGTTGGCGGGTTTTCAAAAAACCCGCCACTTTTCTTGCGGCCTGGCGAATGCGTTGCTCATTCTCAACCAGGGCCAGGCGCACATACCCCTCACCATGCTCGCCAAAGCCGATCCCGGGCGCGACGGCAACACCAGCCTCCTGCATTAGCGCCTTGGAAAATTCGAGCGAGCCCATCTCCTCGCACCCCGGCGGCAAAGGAGCCCAGGCGAACATGGACGCCTCCGGCGCCGGCACCGGCCAGCCCGCGCGACTGAAACTCTCCACCAGGACATCGCGCCGGTTGCGATAAATCGCCCGTGCTTCATCGACACAGTCCTGTGGACCGTCGAGGGCCGCGCAAGCCGCCACCTGGACCGGTGTGTAAGCGCCGTAATCGAGATAAGATTTCACCCGTGCCAACGCCGCGACCAGACGCTCTGAACCGGCCGCAAACCCGACCCGGAAGCCGGCCATGGAATAGGTTTTCGACATCGAGGTGAACTCGATGGTCCGCTCTTTCGCGCCTTCGACCTGAAGCATGGACGGTGGCGGGGTGTCACCGAAGTAGATTTCCGAATAGGCGAGATCCGACAGGATCAGGATGTCGTGTTTCTTGGCGAAGCGGACCACGCGCTCATAATAATCCAGCGTCGCGGTCTGGGCCGTCGGGTTGGACGGGTAACACACCACGATCGCGATCGGTTTGGGCACCGAATGCTGTACGGCATGCTCCAACCCGGCCAGATAGTCTTCCGGGGTCGGCGCATGGACATGCCGGATCGTGCCGCCGGCAATGAGGAATCCGAACGTATGGATCGGGTAAGACGGGCTGGGCGCAAGCACGACATCACCCGGCGCGGTAATGGCCTGGGCGAGGTTGGCAAAGCCTTCCTTTGAACCGAGCGTGACGATAGTTTCGGTATCCGGGTCCAGGTCGACGCCAAATCGCTTCTTGTAATATCGCGCATGGGCGGCTCTCAGGCCGGGAATACCCCGCGAGGCCGAGTATCGATTAGTCCGCTCGGCGTCGGCGGTCTCCTTCAGCTTGTCCAGGATGTGCGCTGGCGTCGGCAAATCGGGATTTCCCATCCCGAAATCGATGATATCGACACCATCCTTGCGCAATTTCGCCTTGGTTCGATTAATTTCTTCGAATACATAGGGAGGAAGGCGTTTTGTTCGGTGAAACCCCATCGTACAATCCTGCTGCATTGCAATATTTTCCCATCTGACCCTGCCCCTGATCCTGAGACAAGACCCTGCGCGCAGCAGGCGACGAAAAAACGGCAATACACGGGTGTTGTGATGGTCGAAGGCTAACTGCCCCGCGTTGGGACGGGCACAGTCCACTCCCGCTCGAAGGCGGTCTGGTCACAATTGCTGGACTGGGTGAAAAGCAGACGGCGACCAGCGCTGACGAATGTCGGCGACTGCGCAGCGTTACTCGCCACGCAGCCCGGTCACGTCGAGATCCAGCAGGACCTGAGGGTCAAAGTAGAACTGATTACGCAGCTTCACACGCCAGTCCAGGTGCGGGCCGGTTGAACGGCCGCCAGCGCCAATATCGCCAATCAGCTGACCTTGCTCGACGAACTGCCCCTCTTCGACATGAACAGCGGAGAGATGCAGGAAAGCGCTGACAAGGCCCTGGCCGTGATCGATGAAAATCAGCCCGCCCTCGTAATACATGTCCGGCTCGGCAAGGGTCACAAGACCACTGGCGGGCGCGACAACAGGCGTGCCGGTCGCATTGGCCCAGTCGAGCCCCCAATGCACGCCACGCTCATCGCCATTATTGTAAACGCGTGCAGACCCATAGACACCGGTCACCCGGCCGTCGGCCGGTGCGATGAATCCATCGAGAAAGCCCTGGCCATCCCAGGTGGAATTGAAGGCCGCCTGTTTCTGCGCGTACTCACGCTGGCGGCGCGGCAGGGTGGACGGATCGGGCGTCACCGTGGATTGGGGCACACCGTCGACACGCTGCAAGCGATACTCACGCTGGGAGATCTCGCGCACCTCATCGACGATGGTCGGATTTTGTGCTTGTGGTCCGGTCAGCTCGACACGAAAGGGCAGGCTTCCCGGGGCCCGGCGCGGGATCGCGACCATGGTCCAGCCGTCCTCATCGGCCTCACCGGTCACATCGCCGAGGGTCACGCGGCTCATCGGACCGTAGTTACAAAGCAGGAAGCCGCCTTCCTGGAATTCACCGAAACAGCCTTGCGTCACAAGCGAGGCGCCACCGGGCGCATCCGCCAGAAACTCACCGATCGGATCAGCCTCGGCCGGCATGGCCCCAGCCTGAAGAGCAATCGCCAGAAGCGCTGCAATCATGCACCTTCTCCCGAATTCAGCTCACGCCAACGCTGGGTTGCAATCAGATTGTCCCGATAGGCCTCCTGCTCGTCCACATTCCAGTAGCGCAGCTCAGCCAGTGGGATGTTGTCACCGGTCACCGCACAACGCACGAAAGCCCCGGGTTTGAGGATGATGAAATCGCTATCGCCATACTCAAGGATGGCTTCGCCTTCGAACTCGGAATCAAATTTGGACTGGGTCATGGTTTTCTATCTATCACGCAGACAAGTGATCGGGGAGTGAGACTGCTAGAACAAAGTCCCTTGCCCTTCCGGTCGCGGTTTGGGTTTCTTTGGCTTCGCTGGCGGCCTCTTGACGGGTTGGGCCCTGGCCGGTTCGGTGTTTTCCTGCGACGGCGAACCATCAATCACGGCCTGACGTCGTGCGTCTGCGAATTCGAGATCGACCTTGGCTCCGGCCTTCAGGTGCAGACCATCTCGGACCAGCTTACCACTCTGATCATAGACCAGGACAAAACCGCGGCTGAGCACGGATTGATGACTGAGTGAATTGAGCCGCGCCGACCAGCTGTCGAGCGTTCGCCGCTGGTCACGCAGCAATCTCTGCATGGCCGGTTGCAGACGTTCGCCGCGGTCATGGGCACGTTGTCGCCGCTGCTGGATGTCGCGCCCCAGGGCAGCCGGTTTCAAGCCGGCGGCAAGGACGAGCAAACGGGCCCGTTTTTCCGCAGCGTGGTTGAGCAACGCGCCATCAAGGCGATCCGCTGCCATGTCAAAACGTTGCCGCTTGAGCTCCAGCAAGGCGGTCGGCCTGGGAAGCGCCCGTGCCGCGGAACGCAAATCGGTCCGTCGGCGTTCGATCAGGCGCGACAGAGACGCGACCAGGCGCCCGCCCAGCGTATCCAGCTGCGCCTTGAGCTCTGCGCGCACCGGAACCGCCATTTCCGCAGCACCTGTCGGCGTGGGGGCACGTCGATCCGAGGCATAGTCGATCAATGTGGTGTCGGTCTCATGGCCTACCGCAGAAATCAGCGGGATATTGCTATCGGCAACGGCACGAACCACGACCTCTTCATTGAAACCCCAGAGGTCCTCGATCGAGCCCCCGCCCCGGGCCACGATCAGCACGTCCGGGCGCGGGACATCGCCATCGGGGTCCATCGCGTTAAAGCCACGAATGGCCGCGGCGACCTGTTCTGCAGCGCCATCACCCTGCACCAGAACCGGCCAGAGCAGGACCTGGCGCGGAAAACGGTCACGCAGCCGGTGCAGGATATCGCGGATGACCGCCCCGGTCGGCGAAGTAACGACACCAATCGTCTTGGGCAGGAAGGGCAGAGGTTGCTTTCGCTCCGGTGCGAAAAGCCCCTCACCCGCCAGCTTCTTCTTGCGCTCCTCGAGCAGAGCCATCAGCGCGCCGGCACCGGCAGGCTCCATGGTCTCGACGATGAGCTGGTATTGCGAGCGCCCCGGATAGGTCGACATCCGGCCTTCAATGATTACTTCCAGCCCTTCTTCCGGACGGAAGCGGAAGCGAGCCGCGGTCCCTTTCCAGGCGATCGAAGCGATGACCGAACGCTCATCCTTGATATCAAAATAGACATGCCCGGATTTGGCCACTACGACGCGGCCCAGCTCACCGCGGACGCGGACATGGCCGAACGCGTCCTCGACGGTGCGTTTGAGCGATCCGGCGAGTTCGGAGACGGTAAATTCGTGGATGTTTCCGGCGGGCGAGTTCATCACGATCTTGGTAAGGTGGAATGCGCTCGATCGCAACGGCGTGACGGACTCGGCAAGCGGCTCGCTTTGAGTTAGTCAGGGCGAAAAGCGACAGATGAGGCTGACCCATGAAAGTTCTGGTCATCGGTTCCGGTGGACGCGAGCATGCCCTGGCCCGGAAAATCTCCCAGAGCCCGGCTTTGACGGAACTCCACGCCGCCCCCGGAAGCCCCGCTATCGGCGCGCTTGCGACCTGCCACAATATTGCAGTTGCTGACCTCGATGGACTGGTTGGCCTGGCGCGCGACCTGGGCGCCGACCTGGTTGTTGTCGGCCCGGAGAACCCGCTCTGTGATGGCCTTGCCGATCGCCTGAACGCGGCGGGTATCGCCGTCTTCGGACCATCGGAGAAAGCCGCGCGGCTGGAAGGCTCCAAGGCTTTCGCCAAGGATTTCTACGCCCGTCACAATGTCCCGACCGCGGGCTACGGAACCTTCACCGATGCATCCGAGGCGAAAGCCTTTCTGGACTCGATGAGCCCACCCTATGTGCTCAAGGCTGACGGGCTGGCCGCTGGCAAAGGCGTCGTCATTGTCGAGGACCGCGGTGAAGCGGAAGCCGAGATCGATGCCTTCCTGTCCGGCAAGTTCGGTGAAGCCTCGCAGACCCTGGTGATCGAGGAGTTCATGAGCGGCGAAGAAGTCTCCATCTTCGCCTTGTGTGATGGTGAGACCGTGATGTTCTGCGGCGCCGCCCAGGACCACAAACGGGTCGGCGAAGGCGATACCGGCCTGAACACCGGCGGGATGGGCGCCTATTCTCCGGCACCGGTCGCGACACCGGAATTGATCGAAACGGCCATGAAAACGATCATCGAGCCGGTTGCAAAAGGACTCGCGGCCGAGAACTCACCTTTCCGGGGGGTCTTGTTTGCGGGACTGATGGTCACCGAAACCGGCCCGAAAACCGTGGAGTTCAACATCCGCTTCGGAGACCCGGAGTGCCAGGTGGTGATGAAACGACTGGCCAGCGATATTCTGCCCTATCTAAACGCGTGCGCGACTGGCGGACTGGCCAAGCTCGAGCCGCTGACCTGGTCGGAAGAGCCCGCAATAACCGTTGTCATGGCTGCAAACGGCTATCCAGGGAGCTATCAGAAGGGCACGGCCATCAATGGTGTCGATGAAGCCAATGCCATGGAAGGCGTGGTCGTGTTCGAAGCCGGCACGGCGCGGGACGACCAGGGACAACGGACCGCCAATGGCGGGCGCGTATTGAATGTCACGGCAAGCGGTGAGAGCCTGCACTATGCCGCCGACCGAGCCTATGCCGCGATTGACCTGATCGACTGGCCGGACGGGTTTTGCCGCCGCGACATTGGCTGGCGCGCGCTGAAAACGCACTGATCTGTTTGACATCCCCGGCGCGGCCTTCACATTGAGGCGCACAAGAAACGGGGAGGTTTCCATGATCCGCTTTGCGCTTGGCGCGGCCCTGGCCGCGCTGACGGCCGGTATGGCTGTCGCTGATGACCACGACGACCTGACTGTCATTCACGCCGGCCAGCTCCTGGCGGTCCCGGGTGAAGCGGTCCTGGAAAACCACTCCATCATTATCCGCGGCGAGCGGATTGACCGGATCGAAGCCGGCTTCGTCACGCCGGATGGAGCCGAAATTGTCGATCTGTCTGATGACTTCGTCATGCCCGGCTTCATCGACAGCCATGTTCACCTGCTCACCGAGCTCGGGCCGGGCCGCCGCTTCAATCATTTCACCATGTCCAGCGCCGACCTGGCCTTTGACGGTGCCGTTCATGCAGAGCGGACCTTGATGGCCGGTTTCACCGCCGCGCAGGATGTCGGCGGTGATTTTGAAGCGATCCGCGCCCTGCGCGACGCCATTCGATCCGGCGACGTGCCCGGTCCGCGCCTGCGCATTTCCGGCACCTCTGTCACGCCGACCGGTGGTCATGGCGACATCAATGGTTTTGCGCTTGATGTCATGCATGACTTCGAAAGCCCGACGGCCTGCGATGGACCGGCCAATTGCCGTGAGGCTGTGCGGACGCTGATCCGAGGCGGTTCCGACGTCATCAAGATCACCGCGACCGGCGGCGTGTTGTCCGATACGGCCGCAGGCGTGGAACGCCAGTTCTTCAATGACGAGCTCGCCTCGATCGTTGAGGCTGCCCACATGATGGGCCGCCGCGTCACGGCGCATGCACACGGCGTGACAGGGATCAATGCCTTCCTGGAAGCCGGTGGCGATTCCATCGAGCACGGCACCTATCTCGATGACCGCTCGATCCGGCTCATGCGCCGTAACAATGCCTATCTGGTTCCCACCGTCCTGGCCGGCGTCACCGTTGCGGAAATCGCGGCCTCGCCGGAAGCCGCCAATGTGATGACCGCCAATCAGCGCGACAAGTCACTCTCGGTCGGCCCGCAAATGCTCGACATGGTTCGCCGCGCCCATGAGGGCGGTGTCACCATTGCCTTCGGCACCGATAGCGGCGTCTCGCGCCACGGTGACAATGCGCGCGAATTCGAGCTTTATGTCGAAGCCGGCATGACGCCGATGGAAGCCATTGTGACCGCCACCATCAATGCCTCCACCCATCTGCAGATGGAGGACGACATCGGCACGCTGGAGCCCGGCAAGTACGCGGACATCATTGCTGTTGATGGCAATCCGCTGGACGATATTTCAGAACTGCGCGACATCGATTTCGTCATGCAGGGCGGTGAGGTTTACAAAGACTGATGAGCAAGATCGACGACAGCTTCAGCGGCACCAAGGACGTAGCCGAGGCCCTGGCTTTTGACGAAGGGGCGCTGGCGGCCTGGATGACCGAGAATGTGGACGGTTTTGCCGGCCCGTTGAGCGTCAGCCAGTTCAAGGGTGGACAATCCAACCCGACATACAAGCTCGACACGCCATCCAAGAGCTATGTCCTGCGCCGCAAACCGCCGGGTAAGCTGCTCCCCTCAGCGCATGCCGTTGATCGCGAACACCGGGTCATGAAAGCCCTGGGTGAGCAGGGCTTCCCGGCGCCGCATATGTTCGGTCTGTGCATGGACCGTGAGATTATCGGCACGGAATTCTACGTCATGGATTTCGTCGAGGGCCGGATCTTCTGGAATGGCCTGCTCCCGGAGGTCGAGAAAGACGAGCGCGCCGCGATCTATGACGCCTCCAATGCGACCCTGGCCCAGCTGCACGGAATCGATTTCGAAGCCGCTGGACTGGGTGATTACGGCAAGCCCGGCAATTATTTTGAGCGCCAGATCGGTCGCTGGTCCAAGCAATACCGGGCTGCGGAAACCGAAGCCGTCAGCGAGATGGACAAATTGATCGAATGGCTTCCGCAGGCCGCACCGGAGCAGGAGCGCACCTCGGTCGTGCATGGCGATTATCGCCTCGACAACATGATCTTCCACCCGACCGAGCCTCGCGTTATCGCGGTGCTGGACTGGGAGCTCTCAACGCTTGGTGATCCGTTGGCCGACTTCACCTACCAGCTGATGGGTTGGGTTATGCCGCCGGAAGTGCGCGGTGGCTTCCTCGGCATCGACCTCGACGCCCACGCCATCCCCTCGATGCAGACCTATGTTGAGGCTTATTGCGCGCGGACCAATCGGGACGGCATCCCGGAGCTCGATTTCTATTTCGCATACAACATCTTCCGCCTCGCCTCGATCGTTCAGGGCGTCTATGCCCGGGCCTTGCAGGGCAATGCCTCCAATGCCAAGGCCATGGAGCTGGGCAAGGCGGTAGTGCCGCTGGCGCAAGGGGCGTGGAGCTTCGCCAAGAATGCAGGCGCGTAAGTGAAATAATCGCGCGATTGGGGCATCGGGCTGGGCACCGACGATAAAGGCGCTGGCGACCCCAGGGCTCATCAAGGCGAAACCTGCTTGGCTTCGCCTTGATGGAAGTCCGCGACCAGCTCCGTCACACCGCGAGGCGATGACTTGCTTGGGCTTGCCGACACGGCGTAAGCCGCTGTCATGAGCCCCGTCACCTTGCTCCTCCTTTTGCTGGCTACATTCATCACCGCCACGATCTCGGGCATTTTTGGCATGGCCGGCGGCTTGGTTCTGATGGGCGTGCTGGCGCTACTCCTGCCCGTCTCGTCGGCGATGGTTGTGCACGGGGCTATCCAGAGCGTTTCCAATGGCTGGCGCGCGGTCATCCTGCACCAATGGATCAACTGGCGCATTCTGGCGATCTACCTGACCGGTTCCGCCCTTGCCGCAGGCTTATTGCTGTGGCTCACTTTTGAGCTCGACGCGGCCTGGCTGTTTATTGCCCTTGGTCTGGTTCCGGGCTTTGTCTGGATACCGAAACACCTGCTCCATCTAGATGCCGCCCGTCCGCACCATGCCATCGCGTGTGGCTTCACCGTGACCGGCCTCAATGTGGTCGCCGGCGTGTCCGGCCCCCTGCTGGATGTGTTTTTCGCGGAGACCGACGCCGATCGCCGCGCGATCGTGGCGACCAAGGCTGCGACCCAGGTCGTCTCGCATGGCGTCAAGATCGGCTATTACATCCTGCCGGCCCTCACTGCCGGTGTTTTGCCTGCCGCGCATTGGCTTCTGCTTGCGGCGCCGCTTGCCATACTCGGCACGACGCTGGGCACGCGCGTGCTCAATCTGATGAGCGATATCCAGTTCCGGCAATGGACGAAATGGATCGTCAGCGTGATCGGGCTGATCTACATCCTGCGAGGTATCACAATGCTGACAGGGACGAGCTGATGCAGCTGGAACCCGTACGACTTGAAAACGAAATTGTGCGTCTGGAGCCTCTCCGCGAAGACCACCGCGAGGCCTTACGCCCGATCGCCTCGGACCCTGAATTGTGGTCTCTGAGCACGATCCGCGGCGATGGCGAATATTTCGACAGCTGGTTCGATCACATGCTGAGCAGTCAGAACCAGGCCAAGCAAATATCCCATGCCGTGGTGCGCAAGACTGACGGGGCCGTCGTCGGGCATACGGCTTTTCTCTCTATCTTTCCCGAGCATGCCCGGCTTGAAATCGGCTGGACCTGGTATGACGCGAAAGCGCGCGGCACCCAGATCAATCCCGCCTGTAAACTCCTTTTGCTGGAGCGCGCTTTCTTGGCCGGAGGCCGACGCGTCGAGCTCAAGACCCATGGCCTGAATCAACGCTCGCAGAACGCCATGCTGAAAATGGGTGCGAAGAAAGAAGGCGTCTTGCGCCAGCATACCAAGACCTGGCGCGGCGATTGGCGTGACACTGTTTTCTTTTCGGTATTGCGTGATGAGTGGCCGATCGTCCGGGAAGGTCTCAAAGCGCGGCTCAACCCGCAGTTTCCGGACTGAGCAACCACGCCAGGGCATCCTCATAAACCCGGAACCGGTCCAGCGTGATACCATTGGCGACCAGACGCTCCATGATCGGCCGCACCGCAGAAAGCGTGCTTTGTTCCTTGATCAGCACGGCGATGCGCAAGCTCGGTGGGAAAGCGTCCAGCACGGCCGCGGCGATCTTGGGGGCGTCTTCGGACTTCCAGGCCGGAATATAATAGCGCGCATCAACCAGGAGACGATGAGGGGCACCATCGTCGAAAACCGCCTTGGCCGCAGACACCCGATCCAGAACCTGTTCGAGGTCCGAAACGTGCTCATGCTCAAGCAAGACATACCCGGATTGTAGTATGACCTGCCCAATCATGCCGCAGTGCTCACCCCAAGTCGTTGCCACACGCTGAACTTATACCACCTGGTGGACGTCAAAAAGGAAAACAAGAACGCGTTCGACAGCTTAGCCGCTATAGCATTGGCCGGCCGGCTGCCCGTTGCGGAGCGCGGCAACGGCTTCACCATCCGCTTGAAAGATGTCGAAGTCAGCGGCTTCCCCGGGCATCAGATAATGCCGGGACGGCGTCCCGGCGCTCGCCCGTGCCGAAACCCGGATGATGATCGCATCATTGACTGCCGGACGAATTATATGGCCGCCCAACGCCCATTCGGCGACGTCGACACCGTCGACTTCCAGACCACCGCCCATAGCGGTAATCACACCATCCTCGATCAAAACGTCCTGGTGCTCCCAGCGACCGCTGGCATCCTCAATGGTGACATCGCGCAGGATCACAGTCGCCTCGAGACAGACCGTCGAGGCCTGTGCGGCTGGCGCGCCAATCGCTGCAATCACGGCAAGCAAAAGGAGAGAAACACGGATCATGGACGGGGCGCCCTCGCAAAGTCCCAAGAGAATTTGTGCGATATCGAATTTCGTAGCGTCTGTGCGTGACGATTCCGTGAATTTTCAAAGTTAAGGCTTCTGGACCGATTTTTTCCGCCGGGCCCGGAAAAAACTCCGTAACTGCTCGGCACTGTCACCCGCCAGAACACCGCTGACCACATCGGGGCGCCAATGACAGGTCGGTTGATCGAAGAACTTCACACCGTGATCGACAGCCCCGCCCTTTTTGTCAGGCGCTGCATAGACCAGTCGACCAATACGGGCATGACTGATGGCGCCCGCGCACATGGTGCAGGGCTCCAGCGTGACGAAAAGCTCCAATCCGGTCAGGCGGTAATTGCCTATCTTTTCAGCCGCTTCGCGCAGGACGAGGATCTCGGCATGCCCCGTCGGATCGTTCAGGCCGATCGGGCGATTATGGTCCTGTGCGATGATCTCATCGGAATCCGGATCCACCAGAACAGCACCGATCGGCGCCTCGCCGATATCAGCCGCCGCTTGCGCTAGTTCTAGCGCGACCTGCATAAAGCGTGTATCCCGCGCGTCCGCCATGTCGGCGGCCTAGAGCGCTTGAGCGAAAGGGTCAAGATTGACCGATCAG
>NZ_JASBRW010000015.1 GCF_030149235.1 Maricaulis sp.
GATGTGGCGCTGATGGTTCAGGCGCCGATCTTCCACGTCAATGGCGACGATCCGGAAGCGGTGACCTATGCCGCCAAGGTGGCGACCGAATACCGGCAGAAGTTCCACAAGGACGTTGTCATCGACATGTTCTGCTACCGGCGCTTCGGGCACAATGAGGGCGACGAGCCCATGTTCACCCAGCCGGTGATGTACAAGAAGATCAAGAATCACGTCTCGACGCGTGAGATCTACGCCAAGCGCCTGGTCGACGAAGGCCTTCTGACGGCGGAACAGGTCGAGCAGCAGGTCGCTGATTTCGAATCCTATCTCGACCGCGAGTTCGAGGCCGGCAAGGCCTTCAAGGCGAAAAAGGCTGACTGGCTGGACGGCGAATGGAAAGGCCTCGGCCTTCCGCATGATGACGAACGCCGCGGCAAGACTGGCGTTGCCAAGAAACGCCTGCAGGCGCTCGGCCAGTCCATCACCACGGTGCCGGAAGGTGTGGACATCCACCGCACGCTGGCGCGCGTCATCGAGAACCGTGCCCAGACCATTTCGAAGGGGCAGGGGCTCGACTGGGCGACTGCCGAACACCTCGCCTTCGCGACGCTGGTGGATGAGGGCTTCCCGGTGCGCCTGTCCGGCCAGGACTGCGGCCGCGGTACCTTCTCCCAGCGTCACAGCCACATTGTCGACCAGACGACTGGTGAGAAATACACGCCGCTGAACAATATCCGCGAAGGTCAGGCCCAGTATGAAGTCATCGACTCGCTGCTCTCCGAAGAGGCGGTGCTCGGATACGAATACGGCTATTCACTGGCCGACCCGAACACGCTGACCCTGTGGGAAGCCCAGTTCGGTGACTTCTCCAACGGGGCGCAGGTCTTCTTCGACCAGTTCATTTCCTCGGCAGAGCGCAAATGGCTGCGGATGAGCGGCCTGACCATCCTGCTGCCGCATGGCTATGAAGGTCAGGGGCCGGAACACTCCTCCGCACGCCTCGAACGCTTCCTGCAGATGTGCGCCGAAGACAACTGGCAGGTCTGCAACCTGACGACGCCGGCGAACTATTTCCATGCCCTGCGCCGCCAGATCCACCGTGACTTCCGCAAGCCGCTGATCATCATGACGCCGAAATCGCTTCTGCGTCACAAGCTGGCGACGTCTTCGCTGGACGATATGGGCTCCAAGACCAGCTTCCACCGCGTCCTCTGGGACGATGCGGAGACCGAAGGCCGCGAAGGCAAGGTCAAGCTCGTGAAGGACAACAAGATCCGCCGCGTCGTGCTCTGTTCGGGCAAGGTCTATTACGACCTGTTCGAGAAGCGCGAAGAGCTGGGCATCGACGATGTCTATCTGATGCGGATCGAGCAGTTCTATCCGGTGCCGCGCAAATCCATGATGAAGGAAATGTCCCGCTTCAAGCAGGCTGAATTCGTCTGGTGCCAGGAAGAGCCGCGAAATATGGGCGGCTGGACGTTCATTCGTGACGAGATCGAATGGTGTGCCGGGCAGATCGGCGCGAAAATTCCGCGTCCGCGCTATGCCGGCCGTGCCCCTTCGGCGGCGACGGCTACCGGACTTCTGTCGAAACACAATGCCGAGCAGAACGCCCTCGTCATGACAGCCCTGTCAACCGATCCGGTCGATGACCGCATCGTTTCGCCCTGACTCTCAGAAACATAATAACCCATACGGATCATCACATGACCGACATTACTGTTCCCACACTCGGCGAAAGCATCACCGAGGCCACGGTTGGCCAGTGGCTGAAAGCCGAGGGCGACGCCGTGAAGAAAGACGACGTGCTCGTCGAGCTTGAGACCGACAAGGTCTCCGTCGAAGTCTCCGCCACCGAAGACGGTGTACTTGGTGCCATCACTGCCCAGCCGGGTGACACGGTTGAAATCGGCGCCGTACTTGGCCGCATCGATGGCGGGGCAGGTGGTGCGAAGCCGGCTGAGGCTGCGCCTGCCAAGCAGGAGGCCAAGGAAGAGTCAAAGCCTGCTGCGGCGCCTGCGGCTTCCGGCGGCGAGACGACTGACATCATCGTGCCGGTGATGGGCGAGAGCGTCGCTGAGGGCACGCTGTCCACCTTCCTCAAGAAGCCGGGCGAAGCGGTGAAGAAAGACGAGACCATCGCCGAGATCGAGACCGACAAGGTCGCGCTGGAAGTACCGGCCCCGGCCGACGGCGTGATTGCCGAATGGACCGTCGCCGAGGGCACATCCGTGACGCCGGGCTCCGTGATTGGCCGCGTCAGCGCGTCTGCCGGCGCCGCCGCTGCGCCTGCCGCCTCTGCGCCCGCACCGAAAGCGGCGGCTCCGGCGGCTGCTTCGGGCGACCGGCCGGTCGCTCCGTCGGTCCGCCGTATCTCGGCAGAGGCCGGTGTCGATCCGCAGAATATTCCGGGGACTGGCCGTGACGGCCGCGCAACGAAGGCTGATGCCATGGCTTATGTGAATGCACCGAAGGCGCCTGCCGCCGCTGCCGCAGCGCCGAGCGTACCGCGTGAAACCGGCCCGCGGGAAGAGCGTGTGCGCATGACACGCCTGCGCCAGACCATCGCCAAGCGCCTCAAGGATGCCCAGAACACCGCGGCCATCCTGACCACCTATAACGAAGCCGACATGTCGGCGATCATGGCGGCGCGCAAGGCGCACCAGGAAGCCTTCGTGGCCAAGCACGGCGTCAAGCTCGGCTTCATGAGCTTCTTCGTGAAGGCCTGTGTCGCGGCGCTCAAGGAAATCCCGGCCGTCAATGCTGAAATCGATGGTACGGACCTGATTTACAAGAATTATTACAATATGGGCGTGGCCGTTGGCACCGATCGGGGTCTGGTTGTCCCGGTGGTTCGCGATGCCGACCAGATGTCCCTGGCCGAGATCGAGAAAGAGATCATCGCCCTGGGTAAGAAGGCCCGCGATGGCAAGCTGACCATTGAAGACATGCAGGGCGCGACGTTCACCCTGTCCAATGGTGGCGTCTATGGTTCGCTGATGTCCATGCCGATCCTCAATGCACCGCAGTCGGGCATTCTCGGCATGCACAAGATCCAGGAGCGCCCGGTCGCCGAGAACGGCCAGGTCGTGATCCGTCCGATGATGTATCTCGCCCTGTCCTATGACCACCGCATTGTCGACGGCAAGGAAGCCGTGACCTTCCTGGTCCGGGTCAAGGAGAACCTGGAAGATCCGCAGCGCATGCTGTTCGACATCTAGGGATAGGCTGTGATGCTGGGCCGATACTTGTCACTTGCAAGACTGGTCCAGCTCGCCGGCTGGCTGATCATGGCCCGTGCCCTGTGGGCGCTGGGCAATCATGTCATGCTGGCCCTTTACCGCTTTGATATCGCCAATCCGGCTGGCATTGACGGCTATTTCGGCGAGATGGTCATGGCGTTGCCGCTGGCCCTGGTTCTGCCCGGTCTGTTGTTTCCGGCCGGCTATCTGGTCGCGGGATATCTCGCCGTGCACCGGAAAAGTCTCGCCGCGCTTGTCTATGGCGGCGCTTTCCTGATCGATGCCGGTCTGTGGGTCTTCATGTCGACGATTGACGAATACCGTCTCATTCTTGACGGGCAGGCCTCAGCGTTGGATGCCGCCTTCAACCTTTTCGACCTTTGCATGCTGGGCTTCTTGATGTTCTGGGCGCTCACGGCCCGAAGCAAGGTTTGACGAAGCTTCACCCGGTAACGCGCAAGAAAACTCTACGAATAACGTAAAACCTGGTGGGGGCTTGCGCCATGCCGGGGGTTTACCATATGTCGCTGCCACCGACCTGAACGGTGCATCACATTCTTGGAGTGAAAGTATGAGCAGGCGAAGCCCCTGGCTGGCGGCAACGCGGTTTTTCGCGCTGTTTCTAATCTTGGCCAACCTTGTCTATGCCGGGCGGCTGCTGGCGGCCGGACTGGCGGGCGTGGCGGGCGTGGACACGATTCTCGGTGTCGATCCGGGGATCGTCATGGCGCTGGCCGATGATCCGGCCTGGAAATTCCTGTCCCGGATCGTCCTGATCGCCGGTTATGCCCTGCTCGCCTTTGCCCTGGTCTGGCGGGCGCACTGGATTGTTTTTATCGCCGTACCGCTTTTCGTGGCCGATCATAGCCTGTGGCTGTGGGCGACCTCGCAGCTGGACAATACCCTTGTCCATAACCAGCTCGATCCGGCTGATCAGGGGGCACACGAAATGCTCGACTGGGTGAAATTCGTGGTCAAGAACGCCATCTTCGTCCTCAGCCTCAGCGTAGCTGTTCTGGCGGTTCCCCGCATGAGTCGCTGGCTGCCCGCCGAGTCGGCTCGAGGCATACACAAGGGCGTTGTGCACAAGCGCCTCTGGTCCAGCTAGGTCGCTTGGCGCAGACAACATGTCTGAGGCTGTCCACAAGCTGGATGGAGCTGGTTTCGACGACTGCCCAGCTGCTGTTATGGCGGCCGTCGAGGCCTCAGCGGCAAACCAGGTCTTAAATTCCTGCTCCGATTATGCATATAGACAGTGCGAACCTTTCTTTCTTCACCTCGCGAGGCCCTCATGTCCGAAAGCTACGACGTCGTCATCATCGGGGGCGGCCCCGGCGGCTATAACTGCGCTATCCGCGCTGGCCAGCTCGGCCTCAAGGTTGCCTGCGTGGAAATGCGCGGCAAGCTGGGCGGCACTTGCCTCAATGTCGGTTGTATTCCCTCCAAGGCTCTGTTGCATGCCTCGGAAATGTTCGAGACCGCGAGCACCCAGTTCGCGGCCATGGGGATCAAGACCGGCGGCGTCGAGCTCGACCTGCCCGCGATGATGCAGCAGAAAGCCGAGGCGGTTGACGGCCTGACCAAGGGCATCGAGTTCCTGTTCAAGAAAAACGGCGTTGACTATATCCGCGGCAAGGGCCGCATCGCGGGCGCCGGTACCGTTGAGGTAGATGGCGAAGATGGCGCCAAGACGCTCAGCGCCAAACACATCGTCATCGCTACCGGTTCCGAAGTAACCCCGCTCCCGGGTGTCGAGATCGATGAGGACCGCGTTGTCTCCTCGACCGGCGCACTGGAACTGGACAAGGTCCCGGGAAAGCTGATCCTGATCGGCGCCGGTGTCATCGGGCTGGAGCTGGGATCAGTCTGGCGCCGCCTGGGGGCCGAGGTCACGGTGATCGAGTATCTCGACCGTATCCTGCCGGGTATGGATACCGAACTGGCCAAGACGGCCCAGCGCACCTTTGCCAAGCAGGGCATCGAGTTCCGTCTTGGCCACAAGGTCACCGGCGTCGACACCTCCGATCCGGCCAAGCTGAAAGTATCGATCGAGCCCTCTGCGGGTGGTGATGCCGAGACGCTGGAAGCCGACACGGTTCTGGTCGCGATCGGCCGTCGCCCCTACACCGAGGGGCTCGGCCTGGAGACAGTCGGTATCGAGCCGGATGCGCGCGGCTTCATCAGCAATGATCATTTCCGTACCTCGGCCGAGAATGTCTGGGTCATTGGCGATACCACGCATGGTCCGATGCTCGCCCACAAAGCCGAGGACGAAGGCGTTGCCTGTGCCGAGCGTATTGCCGGCAAGGCCGGCCACGTGAATTACGGGGTTATTCCGGGTGTGGTCTATACCGCACCGGAGATCGCCAGTGTCGGCAAGACCGAGGATGAGCTCAAGGCCGAGGGTCGGGCCTACAAGAAGGGCAAATTCCCCTTCCAGGCCAATTCCCGGGCCCGCACCAACCATACAACGGACGGGTTCATCAAGATTCTCGCGGACGCCGAAACCGACGAAATTCTCGGCGCGCACATGATCGGCGCTCATGTCGGTGAGATGATAGGCGAGATCTGTCTGGCGATGGAATTCCAGGCCGCTTCCGAGGATGTAGCCCGCACCTGTCACCCGCACCCGACGTTAACCGAGGCTGTGCGCCAGGCGGCCATGGGGGTTGAGGGCTGGACCATGCAGGCCTGATCAGGGTCTGCACACCATAACCCGGAAAAAATCGCGCCTCTCGCGATTTTGAGCGGACAATACCCGTGAATTAGGGCATATGGTGGATCCACGGCTTGGGGGCTGAGCAGGTAGAGTCTGGGCAATGGAATCCGAAGCGATGATGCGGCTAACGCAGATCTCGACAGCGCGACTTCGTCTCGTGGCGCTGAACGCCGAGCTGGCGGAGCTGCAGCTGCGTGACCGCATGGGCTTTTTCGATGCGCTCGGCGTCATGCCGGAACCAAGCTGGCCGCCGGATCTGATGGATCAAGCCGCGATGGAATGGATGCGCGACCAGCTGGCTGCGCGTCCGGACGATGCCGGCTGGTATGGCTGGGTCTATATCTCTCCCGCCCTCAATCGCCTGGTTGGCACGGGTGGTTTCAAAGGAGTGCCCAGCGCTGCCGGCGAGGTCGAGATCGGTTATTCCATGCTCAATTCCTATCGCGAGCAGGGCCTGGCGACCGAGGGCGTGCTGGCGCTGCTCGACTGGGCCTATGACCATGACGCGGTCAAAAGCGTCATCGCGCAGACCCGCGCTGACCGCAATGCTTCGCACCGTGTGCTGGAAAAGGCCGGCTTCGTGGAAACCGGCAAGCATGAGGACCCCGAAGACGGCTTCGAGGTCCTGTCCTGGCGCAATGAGCGCGCCCGCGCTGCCGCCTGATTATCCCAACAGCGTCTTGAGTTGATCGAGATAGTCCAGCCAGGCTTCCCGGCCGGCATCGGTCAGATGCGCCCGTGTTTGCGGCTTGCGGTCGACGAAGCTTTTCTCGATGCCGATATACCCCGCCTCCTCCAGCTTGCGCAGATGAACCGATAGATTGCCGTCGGTCGCCTCGGTCTTGCTGCGCAATTCCGCGAAGGTCGCACTTTCGACCGAAGAGAGATAAGCCATCAGGGACAGGCGCAGCTTGCCATGGATGACATCGTCTAGCTTGGAGGCATCAAAGCCGGCACTCATACGCTTTCGCGCTCCGCAGGAGGTTCGTTGCGCATCAGGATTATGCCGGGAAGCACACCGAGGATAGCGGTGACCGCAGCCGCGAAGAGGTAGAGGTGAGGCGTGCCGACCCAATAGACTCCGACCCCGCAGGCCACCCAGGCGACCGGAGCGAGATGGCCCATCCACCGCGGTCCACCCAATGCCGAGGTGACATAGAATGCGATACCATAGCCACCAAAGGCGACCAGCGGGATGGTGTCGAACAGGATGAGAAGCGAGACCTGGAAGGGGGCGATCGAATTGGCAACGACGATGCCGATCGCATAGGCGAAGACTGTCGCGGTCATCGCCATCCAGACGGCGCGTTCGCTCCGCGTGCTGGCCGCGCCAAGGCCGGGCTTGTTGCGCAGGCTGCGGGCCAGGAAGGACGCGCCCGTTCCCCCGATAATGCCGTAACTGGCCCAGAGCGCGCCGAGCCAGGCCGGTTGCACGGTAAAGACTTGTGACAGGATCGCCCAGTGCAGCACGAGGGCGATGCAGGCAAGCCCGCCCCACCACAGGAAAAAGCGTCCACCGAGCAATGGGGCGCGCTGTCCGCTCTCTGCGACGGACTTGAGATAGGCCAGGTCAGCTTGATCAGTCACGCGTTTCTCCAAGAACTTTAAAAAATAAAGTACTGAGTTGGGAGTGTGTTGTCAAAGGGGCGGCGGCAGTGCGGGGAGGCGGGCCTGGCGAGGCTGTGGACTCGAGCGCTATTTTGTATTGCGTCCGCGCGGATGGGTTCGGTCATACAGGTTCAGCAGCTGGCGCGTTTCCACATCGGCGTAGATTTGCGTGGTCGAGAGGCTGGCATGGCCCAGCAATTCCTGGATCGCACGCAAATCGCCGCCATTGGCGAGCAGATGGGTGGCGAAGGAATGACGCAGGGCATGAGGTGTCGTGGTTGCGGGTAGGCCGAGGCGGTCGCGCAGCTCGGCGACGGTTTTCTGCACCGTGCGGGCGCCAAGGGGGCCACCGCGTATACCGCGGAAGAGGGGCGCGTGCGGTTCCAGATCAAACGGGGCGAGCCGGGCATATTCGGCAAGGGCGTCGCGGACAGGGGCAATGACCGGCACAAGGCGGGTCTTGTCGCCCTTGCCGGTAATTCGCAGGCTGTCGCCTGGGCGTTGCTCGGCGCCGGTCAGGCTCAGAGCCTCGGAGACGCGCAAGCCGCAGCCATACATCAGGGCGATAACCGCACAATCTCGTGCCTCGACCCAATCCGGCCGGTCCAGTTGCCCGGCCTCAGCCAGCAGGTCGCGCGCGGCCTCCTCGCTGACCGGCTTGGGTTTGGAACGGGGAAGTTTGGGCGCCTCGATCAGTGGCAGGGCCGCATTGGAGACCTGCCAGCGCCGGTCCAGGTAGCCGTAAAACGTCCGGATCGCCGACAGGGCCCGGGCCAGCGACCGGGACGACAGTCCATCCCGACGTCGCGATGCCATATAGGCTCGGAAACTCGTCGCCGTGAGCGCACCCAGCCGGGCAAGGTCCGGCACGCGGCCTTCATGTCCGGCCAGGAATTCGAGAAAACCGGACAGGTCACGCTGATAGGCTTCCAGCGTGCGCGCGCTCAGTCGCCGTTCTCCGGCGAGATGGCCGAGAAAGGCCTTGAGCGCCTCGCTGGCGCTTAGTGATCGCTGTGATGCATCCATTGCAGGATCAGGCGTTCAATGGCTCGAGCCAGAAAGTTGAGCAGCTCGGTGCCCTGGCCGAACTGGAACAGGTGCGGGTCACGCGAGGCGAGGGCGAACAGCCCGTCACGGCCGTTGAAATCGAGCCGGACCACCGCCTCCGAGCGCATCCGCGAACCGTGTTGGCCGTAGATTTCGTGCGCCCGGTCTGTATTGACCGGCCCGAGGCGCTCGACCTTCTCGCCGAGAATATCCGCCACGCTGCCATCACCGGCACCGAGGATGGATTCGGCGGATTTGAGCGGCGCGTGGCCTTCGATGAGGATGCGGCAGACATCCACGCCCAGCGTGCCCGTCAGGCGGTTGGAGATCTTGCGATCAAGCCCGGCCAGCGAGTCGACTTCGAGCAGGGCCAGAACGGCGCTGTGGATCTGCGCCTGGATCGCCAGATTGGCTCGTGCGGTTTCAACAATGCCTTCATTGAGAGCCTTGAGCTGGCGCAGTTCGGTGAGCAGTTTCTCGCGCGCCGCCGAACCCAGATCGACCACCCCGCCCTCGGCCGGCTGGGCGGCCAGCTGGGCGAACAGCTCGGCGTCCTCGCGGATGAAATCGGGGTGCTCGACGAGAAAGGCCCGGATTCGCTCCAGATCGAGCGAGGGCTGCAGCGTATCGGGGGTGTCTGCCGACATGTTTCTTTGCCTCTTCAGGCCGGGCCGGGCAAGCTGGGCCAGACCGGACGACGAATCAGCCCCCATCATGCCGCGTGACTGAGCCAAAAGCGAAATCTGAGCGCCGCGCTGCGGTGCTTTTCCCCATGCCTTTGCCCGAGGCCTTCGACTATCTCGTGCCGGACGGGCTTGAGCTGGAGCCGGGCGATCATGTCGTGGCTCCGCTGGGCAAGCGTATGGCCCATGGCGTGGTCTGGGCCTTGAAGGACGGGCCTGGCGAGCGGGCGCTGAAGACGCTGGAAGGCCCGGCCGGCGGTGCGCCGATCCCGGAGGGCACGCGCCGATTTGTCGACTGGGTGGCGAAATACCTGGTGCAGCCTCCAGGGATCATCCTGCGCTCGGTGCTGCGCTCGTCCGAAGCCCTCAAGCCCTCGCCGACCGAAACGGTCTATACCCGCGGCAGCAGCGAGCCGGCGCGGATGACCGAGGCGCGGGAGAAAGTGCTCGACGCCGTTGAAGCGCTGGGCGAGGCCAGTGCGGCCGACCTGGCGCGGGAAGCCGGGGTCAGCTCGGGTGTCGTCAAGGGCCTGGCCGAAGCCGGTGCCCTGACAGGCGTCACGCGGCTGGTTGATCCGCCCTTCGACGAGCCTGATCCCGATCGCGAGGGCCTGCCCCTGACGGTCATGCAGGCGGAGGCGGCGGGCAAGCTGCGTCGCCTTGTGCAGGCTGGCGGTTTCCAGGCGTCCCTGCTCGATGGTGTAACCGGGTCAGGCAAGACCGAGGTCTATTTCGAGGCCGTCGCGGAAGTCCTGCGCCGCGACCCGGAGGCCCAGATCCTGATCATGCTGCCCGAGATCGCCCTGACCGAAGCGGTGTTGAGCCGGTTCGAAAAGCGTTTCGGTTCGGAGCCTGCCTTGTGGCATTCCGGTGCGGGTCCGAAGGCCCGCCGGCGCACCTGGCGTGAGGTTGCGGAGGGGCGGGCGCGGATTGTTGTGGGCGCACGCTCCTCTCTCTTCCTGCCCTTCACCAAATTGCGCCTGATCGTCGTCGATGAGGAGCACGACCCGACCTATAAACAGGATGAGGGTCTGCACTATCAGGGCCGCGACCTCGCCGTGGTCCGGGCCAAGCTGGAGGGTGCCAGCGTGGTGCTGGCTTCGGCCACGCCATCGCTGGAAAGCCTGACCAATGCCGAGGCCGGGCGCTATGTGCATGTCCACCTGCCCGGGCGTCCCGGTGTCGCCGTCCTGCCCGCGGTCGGGACGATCGATCTGAGGGAAACGCCGCCGGAAAATGGTCGCTGGCTCTCCCCGCCGCTGCTGGAGGCCATGCGCGAGACGCTGGAGCGGGGCGAGCAATCCCTGCTCTATCTCAACCGCCGCGGCTATGCGCCCTTGGTCCTGTGCCGCAAATGCGGGCACCGCATGATGTCACCAGACACACAATCCTATCTCGTCGAGCATCGCTATACCGGCCGCCTCGTCTGCCATGTCACCGGCTTCTCCATGCCCAAGCCGAAACGCTGCCCGTCCTGCCAGGCGGAAGACAGCCTGACCTCGGTCGGGCCGGGTGTGGAGCGGGTGGCGGAGGAAGTGCGCCATCTCTTCCCCGAGGCGCGGGTGGAGATCTATTCCTCCGACAGTTCCTCCGGCGCTGATATTGTCGCGCGCATGGAGCAGGGTGAGATCGACATCCTGGTCGGCACCCAGATCGCCGCCAAGGGCCACAACTTCCCCAATCTGACCCTGGTCGGGGTGATCGATGCTGATCTGGGCCTCGCCGGTGGCGATCCACGGGCGGGTGAACGCACCTTCCAGGCCCTGGTCCAGGTCGCCGGCCGTGCCGGTCGCGCCGAGCGCCCCGGCCGCGCCTTGCTGCAGACCCATCAGCCCGAGCATGAGGCGATCCAGGCGCTGGTCGCCGGGGATCGCGAGGCCTTTCTCGATGCCGAGATCATGGCCCGCGAGGCGCTCGGCCTGCCACCTTTCGGACGCATGGCGGCGATCGGCTTCATGGCGATGAACCCCAAGGCGGTCGAGGATGTCGCCGCCGACTTTGCCGCCAAGGCGCCGGTCACCGACGGGGTGGAGATCTGGGGCCCGGCCGAACCGCCACGGGCCATCGTGCGCGGCTGGCACCGGCGGCGCATCCTGGTGAGGGCCGACAAGACGATCGACATGTCCGCCTATATCCGAGCCTGGCGCTCACGGGTGAAAACCCCGCCCTCGGTGCGCGTCTCGATCGATATCGATCCGTATAGCTTTATCTGACGGCCGTATTACTCTGCCGCCCAAGCGACCGGAACATCGCCAAGGGGAAGCGTAGTATGACACCGACAGGTTTTGACGCCGAAGCGGCCACCCAGGCCTATATTGACAGTCTCGGGCCGGAGGCGCTGGAACGCGCCGCCGCTTACACAACCGGCAATCACTGGATCATGCTGGGCGGGCTCGTCGTCGGCGCCATCACGGCCTGGCTGATTATCCGCCTGGGCTGGCTCAGCGCCATCGAGCGCATATTCGGCGAACGCTCAAATATCGGCGTCTTCGTCATCGGTCTGGTCTACATGCTGGTCTCGACCATCATTACCCTGCCCTGGACGATCTATTCCGGCTGGTGGCGCGAGGTGCAATTTGACCGCACCAGCCAGGCGCTGGGGGATTACCTGACCCAGTCGGCCATGGGCACGGCCATCGGCGCCTTGATCGCTCCGCTGTTTCTCGTCCTGCTCTATCTCTTCATCCGCAATGCGCGCAGAACCTGGTGGATCTGGGGCGGCGGGCTGAGCGCGGCGGCGATCTCGCTGTTGATGTTGCTGACGCCGATCTACATCATGCCGTTGTTCAATAATTACGAACCCCTGCCGGATGGCGAGGTGCGCGATGCGGTCGAGGTCATGGCCATCGAGGCCAATATCCCGACCGACCGTATCTTCGTCTTCGACGGGTCGCGCCAGTCGAATAATTTCACCGCCAATGTCGCCGGCATCGGCCCGTCGGCCCGCATCGCCATTTCCGATGTCGCCCTCGGTGAAGCCTCGCTGGACGAGGTTCGGGCGGTCACCGGGCATGAGATCGGCCATTATGTGCTGGGCCATATCTGGTACGGCATCGCCCTGGTCTCGGTCATGTCGGTGGTCTTCTTCTTCCTGGCGTCCTGGCTGTTCCCCGGCCTCGCCGGCCTGTTCGGCGCGCACCGCGATATCGCCCGCGCATCGGGCCTGCCCGTGCTGATCTTCTTCATCTCCCTGCTCAGTACCCTGGCCAGCCCGGTCTTCAACACCGCCTCACGCTGGGATGAAACCTCGGCCGATCAATACTCTCTCGACACGGTCGGGCTGCCCGATGCGCTGGCGACGGCACTGGTAAAGACAGCGGAATACCGCAATCCGCGCCCGCAGGGCTGGGAAGAGGTGCTGTTCTACACCCACCCGTCCGTCGAGCGCCGCGTCCGCATGGCTATGGAGTGGAAGGCGGAGAATGCGGCGGAGGGTGAAGCCGAGTAAGGAGATGACAGCCCACAGGCGATCAGGCTACCCATTCCCCTAACGCATTTAGGGGAATGCCGTCATGCTTGAAGTCCTGACCTCACCGGCCGTCTGGATGTCCCTGCTCACCCTGACCTTTCTCGAGGTCGTGCTGGGCGTGGACAATGTCGTCTTCGTCTCCGTCGCCTCGCAGCGGCTGAAGCCGGAAGAACAGACAAAGGGCCGTGATATCGGCATCTGGTCGGGCGCGATGATGCGTATCGTCCTGCTCTTCGCCCTGGTCTGGCTGACAGGCCTGACCCACGCCACACTCTTCACCCTGCCGGAGATGTTCGCCGGTTTTGCCGATAGCGAGCATCCCGAGCGGCTGATGCAAGTGACGCTGGAGGACATCATCCTTTTCTTCGGCGGTCTCTTCCTGTTGTGGAAGGGCACGGAGGAGATCCACACCACGATTGAGGGTCATCACGAGAAAGACTCCGGCGGCAAGACTTCGACCCTGACGATGGTCGTGATCCAGATGACGGCGATCAATGTCGTCTTCTCCCTCGACTCGGTGCTGACGGCCGTGGGCATGACCCAGGAATTCGGTGGCCCGGACGCGGCCGGCACGCGGCTTTTCATCATGGTCTCGGCGGTGGTGATCTCGACCGTGATCATGGTCGCCTCGGCGACCCGGGTGGCGAGCTTCCTGGAACGCCATGCAACGGCGAAAATGCTGGCGCTGAGCTTCATCCTGCTGGTCGGCGTGGCGCTCGTCGCTGATGGCCTCGGCTTCCACATCCCGCGTGGTTATCTCTACTTCGCGATCGCCTTCTCGCTGTTTGTCGAGGTGCTGAATATCCTGGCGCGGGGGCGGCGGAAGGCGAAGGTGGGGGGCTAGCGCTTTGCTCGCTCCGCTTTGTCATCCCTGACGGATGCCCCGCGTAGGCGGGGCGCAGATCAGGGACCTCGTTGAACCTGGCTGTGTCCCGGATCTCCGCCCGGATCCCCGGTTTCCGCGAGGGCAGGCAAGTCCGGGCCTGCGTCCGGGATGACACGTGATTGGGGATGTGCCGAGGTCCTGACTTGCGCCAGGATGAGGGCGACGTCGAAAATGGTTACGTGTCGCCGATTGTTCGGTGCGCAACGTGCCATTTAGACTACCAACCAATCCGCGGTCTGTTTGTCCCGCAAAATCGCGACGTTGTCGGAGCCAAGACCATCGGCAGAAAAATGGACAGTTGAGCCGCCAACAAAACGGATGGCCAGGGTCTGAGCTCCTGTGTCGGCCTGAGCATCTTCGATCTCACACTCAAGCAATGAGATTAGAGGTGCACACGCCGCGTCATTCTCCAATTGCTCTCCTTCCGCCCCCAGGAGCATCCCGGCAATGCTGAACTCGTAACTAGCGAACGCCCCTTCGGACATGCGCTCGAGTTCCATAGAGATGGAAGTCTTGCTGAAGCGAACAGATTCCAACCTGCAACCGTGTAATTGATCCAGCTGTTTCAGCATTATTGTCGAGGCTCCAACCCAATAAACTGGGGAACATACCGATTCCCGCTCGCTCCAAAGGCTGTATACCCTCCTCGCCCTAGACGGGCGAGGTGGATTGCGGCGCAGCCGCAAGACGGAGTGGGTGCGCGCCGCAGGCGCAGAGAGAACTTGCTGAAGTGGGGTTTTTGGAAGCGGCTTCGCCGCGTCACCCACTCCCCCGCTTCGCGGGACCTCGCCCATCGAGGGCGAGGAGGGAGCGTGAGAGCGGTTGTTCGGGTTGCTCGCCTACCCACATTCGCTTTCCCCGACGTTATGTCGGGGTCTGGCGTTATCGCAGCGTTGATGACTCTTGGTGCTGCCGGTTCCTAGAGTCATCGAGGGATTTGCTGTCACCAGGCCCCGGAATGAATCCGGGGGAAGGAATAAATCCGGGGAAAGATGAGCAGAGATCTCTACCCACAAACCCCGTCATCCTGACGAAGGTCAGGATCCAGTTCGTAAGGCTTTGGCGAAGCTTTTTTGCGTAGGTGCGCCAGGTTGTTCGGACGAGCGCACTTTCCCGGAAGACGCGCCGTCTTATGAACTGGGTCCCAGCCTTCGCTGGGATGACGCTTCTATGGCCCGCTACAGCACCCGCTCCACCCCGAACTCCGCCAGATCCACTTTCGGCGCCGCCTCCAGCGCCAGGTCCGCCGCGATCTCGCCGATGGCGGGGACGAATTTATAGCCGTGGCCGGAGCAAGGGGAGAGGAGGATGAGGTCCTTGTCGTTCGGCATGGCGCCCATCACGAAACGGTCGCCGGGCGCGTTGGTGAAGCGGCATTCGGCGTGGGCCAGCGGGTCGCGGCCGGCTGAGGGCAGGCAGAGGCTGACGCCGTTGGCGAGCAGGTCGAGATCGGTGGCATCGACGCCGCGCGGGTTGATCTGCTCATAGCCGCGTTCGCGGCGGTGATTATAAAGCCCGACCTTGAGGCCCTCGCCCTTGTGCGGCGGGAAGAAGTAGTAGCGCTCGCGCTCGTCGGTCTCGAGCTGGAAGATGGGAAGGGTGTCGAACTCCGGCGTATCGGCCTTGAACCAGGCGATGACCTGGCGTTCCGGCACCAGGGCCGGTTTGAGCGCCGGGATGAGTTCGCCGCACCAGGCGCCCGCCGCCACGATCAGCTTGCGCACCTCGGTGCTGGTCCCGCCGGCTTGAACGCGAAACCCGTTCGCTGTTCGCGACCAGCCTGTGATCGCGGTCTGGTCGAGCAGGGTGGCGCCGCGCCGTGCGGCATCTTCGCGCATCCAGGCGCTGGCCTTGTCGCTGTCGAGTACCCCCGCATCGGCATTGAACACGGCCCGGCCGCGACCGCCCACATCGATCGCGGGAAAGCGCTCTTCCAGTTCCAGACCCTCCAGCACCTCGAAGGGCTGACCGGAGGCCAGCGCGGCGGCGAGGGCATCCTCGTAGATGCCGTTCGTCGTGACAGAGAGGTCGAGCCCGCCGGTGCGGGTGAAAAAGGCCTGGCCGTGCTCGCGTTCGATCCGCGCCCAGCCGGCATAGGCCTCGCGCACCAGCGCGTCATAGAGAAAGCCCTCGGAATAAATCCGGCGGATAATCCGCGTCGAGCCGTGCGAGGAACCCTTGTCATGGCCCAGCGCATACTGGTCCCAGCCGGTCACCGAGGCACCGCGGCAGGCCAGTGCCCACGCGGCTGCCGAGCCCATGGCGCCGAGCCCGATAATGCCGACATCGTATGACAAGCCGCGTCTCCCTTGTGTCCGTGTCACTGTAGTGAAGCGGGCCTGCGCTGTTTCGACAAGAGTCTTCGGCTTGCTGCGGCCCTATGCCTGTGCTATCGCAGCGCCGAACCCGAAGAGCGTGCACCGCAGCACGCCGGACTGGTTTCGATAACTTGTTGAATTAAAAGTACTTACGCCTTCCTGGCGGTTTCTGAGTACTGATCCGGATAGAGAGCGACGTCACGGTGAATACCGGCGAAGACGCCATGACAGCGAACGCAGCGGCCCGTTACGCCACTGCTTTGTTCGAACTGGCCAAGACCTC
>NZ_JASBRW010000010.1 GCF_030149235.1 Maricaulis sp.
AAAACGAAGACGCCTAGGCTACGAAATTCCTGTCGGGGAGGAAAGACATGTCTCGCATCGCATTTATCGGCCTGGGTAATTTGGGCTCGGGCATGTCCGACAATCTGGTCAAGGCGGGTCACGAGGTTCACGCCTTTGATCTCAGCGCTGATGCTGTGGCCAAGGCGGCTGAGGGCGGTGCTCAGACTGCTGCCTCGGCTTCGGATGCCGTCAGCGGCGCCGATGCCGTTGTCACCATGCTGCCCGCGGGCAAGCATGTGCGCGCGGTCTATGAGAATGAAGTCTTTGGTGCGGCCAAGGACGGCGCCGTTTTCATGGATTGCTCCACCATCGACGTCGACAGCGCCCGCGAAGTGGGCGAGGCGGCCAAGGCCAAGGGCTTCAAATTTCTCGATGCGCCGGTGTCTGGCGGTGTTGCTGCAGCAACGGGCGGCACGCTGACCTTCATGGTCGGGGGCGAGGAGGCGGACTTTGTGCTGGCCGAGTCGATCCTGTCGGCCATGGGCAAGGCAGTGATCCATGCCGGCGGGCTGGGTTCGGGACAGGCCGCGAAGGCGTGCAACAACATGCTGCTGGCGATCAATATGATCGGCACGTGTGAAGCCTTCGCGCTGGCCAGCAAGCTGGGTCTTGATCAGCAGAAGTTCTTCGACATCTCCTCCAAGGCGTCCGGCCAGAGCTGGTCGATGACGAGTTATTGCCCGGTGCCGGGCCCGGTGCCGGCCTCTCCGGCCAATAATGACTACCAGCCGGGCTTTGCCGCGGCGCTGATGCTGAAGGATCTGGGCCTGGCGATGGAAGCGGCCGATGCCGCCTCTGCCGCGACGCCGCTCGGCGCGCTGGCGAATGATCTCTACCAGTCATTCGTCGACCAGGGTGATGGCAATACGGACTTTTCCGGAATCTATCGCCTGATCGAAGAATGCGACTCAAACGGTTAAACGCTTTTTAGCGCTTTGCCTGTAGGCTCCCATCCAAAGATCAATAAAAGATCGGGTGGAGTAGTATTATGGCAATGGCCGAAAGTGTCTCGCCGCAGGCAGACGCAAACACGCAATATCTTGAGCTTCTTCAACTGGTTGAGCGCCTTCACCGGCAGCTTCTCGACGTCGTGAAGGACGAGCTTGAGCGCGAAGGCATCGATGATGTGAACTCGGTGCAGGCGCTGCTTCTGTTCAATATTGCCGATCAGGAACTGACCGCCGGCGAGCTGCGCACACGCGGACATTATCTCGGCTCGAACGTATCCTATAACCTGAAGAAGCTGGTCGAGGCGGGCTATATCCGTCACGAACGTTCTGCGACCGACCGACGTTCGGTGCGCGTCAGCCTGACCGAAACCGGTCATGCCGTGTGCGCCCAGCTCAATACGCTGTTTGAGCGTCAGTCCGCTTCCCTGGCTCCGGTCGGTGGTGTCGAGATCGACGCGCTTCCCTCCATGAATACGGCGCTGACCCGGATCGAGCGTTTCTGGGCCGATCATATCCGTTTTCGCATGTAGGCAATCGGACAATCCGGACCTTGAAACGGCGCTCCTCGGAGCGCCGTTTTTCTTGGTGCCTGGACTGGCGGTGCGGGGCTATCGACCCCGTCATGATCAGCTATACTGTAAATTCATGCGCCTGCGGCGCTCTGTCCTGTCGAAGCGCGCGGATTAACTGTTTATACGGAGACTCGATAGCGAGTTCGTGTAGACAAACGACGAGGTCCCCATGAATTACAATGGCGCATTCGAAGCTGCAGTCCGCCGCGTAAAGGCAGAAGGCCGCTACCGCGTGTTCGCGAATCTGATGCGCCGCAAGGGGGAGTTTCCGGTCGCACGCTGGCGCACCGAAGAAGGTGATGTCCGCGATGTCACCGTCTGGTGCTCCAATGATTATCTCGGCATGGGGCAAGTTCCCTGCGTCGTGGAATCGATGAAATCCGCGATCGACGAGGTCGGGTCCGGTGCGGGCGGGACCCGCAATATTTCCGGGACCACGCATTACCATGTCGAGCTTGAACGTTCGCTCGCCGACCTGCACGGCAAGAGCTCCGCTTTGCTTTTCACCTCCGGCTATATCGCCAATGAGGCGACGCTGGCGACGCTGGGCAAGATCCTGCCGAACCTGATCATCTTCTCCGACGAGTTGAACCACGCTTCGATGATCGAGGGCGTGAAGGGCGCCCGCTGTGAAAAGCATGTCTGGCGCCACAATGATGTCGAGCATCTGGAAGAATTGCTCAAGGCCGCACCGATCGATGCGCCCAAGGTCATCGCCTTTGAATCGGTCTATTCGATGGATGGCGATATCGGCCCGATCGAAGCCGTCTGTGACCTGGCCGAAAAGTACAACGCGCTGACCTATCTTGATGAGGTCCATGCCGTGGGCCTCTATGGCCTGCGCGGCGCCGGCATCGCCGAGCGCGATGGTCTGATGCATCGCATCGACATTATCGAGGGCACGCTGGGCAAGGCTTTTGGCGTGATGGGCGGGTATATTGCGGCTGATGGCGCGATCGTCGATGCGATCCGCTCGATGGCCTCCGGCTTCATCTTCACCACCGCCATTCCGCCGGCCCTGGCCGCCGGGGCGCGCGCCAGTGTTGAATATCTCAAGGCGGCGCATCACCTGCGCGAAAGCCACCAGGAGCGCGCTGCGACGCTGAAACAGCGCCTGGCGGACGCCGGCTATCCGGTGATGCCGTCCGAAACGCATATTGTCCCGATCAAGGTTGGCGATCCGGTGTTGTGCAAGCGCATCTCGGACCGCCTGCTCGACGAGCATGGTATTTACGTCCAGCCGATCAATTATCCGACGGTGCCGCGCGGTACGGAGCGTCTGCGTTTCACGCCGACGCCGCTGCATACGGACGCCATGTTCGATCAGCTCGTCGCGGCGCTGGACGAGGTCTGGGAAGACGCTGCAGTGGCCGACGGCGGTATCGCCCGCGCCTGACAGGAGACGGGATGAGCGATCGCGAGGTTTATGTCGAGATCCAGACGCTCGGCAATTCCGCGCGCGTCGCCGCCGTTGATGCGGCGACCGGTGAGGAAGTCGTCTTCCAGGTTCCGGTCAACACCACACGCCTCGAGATCGACCGGCTGGCCCTGGCCAAGCTCAACTGGAAACTCGCCCGCAATGCTGAAGCACAGGGTGAAGCCGGCAAAAAACAACGGCCGGGCGACAAACCCGGCCGTGGTCTCAAAGTCTGACAAATTGGCTTGAGGCCTAGCTGCCCTTGCGGCCGCGACCCAGGCCGATGTCCTTGGCGAATTGCGAGCGCTTGCGCGAATAGGCGGGCGCGACCATGGGGTAGTCCGCAGGGAGGTTCCATTTCTGGCGGTATTCGTCCGGCGACATATCGTATTGCGAGCGCAGATAGCGCTTGAGCATTTTCAGCTTCTTGCCATCTTCCAGGCAGACGATGTGATCGTCGGCCACCGACTTGGAGACTGGTACCGCCGGCTTGGAGCGCATGACCGGTTTTTCCTCGGTCTCGGTCACGCTGGTCATGGTCTGGTGCACGGACTTGATCAGATCGGGCACATTTTCCGCCGGCATTGAATTGTGAGACAGATAAGACGCGACAATATCCGTGGTCATGCGAAGGAGTTCTTCCTTGTCGATTTCCGCTTGAGCAGTCTCGTTCATTATCGATCCCTTTATACCCAGTATTGGCGAGGTCACTCGTGTCTGTGCGAGTGCATTTGATGCAGAAATAAGTCTAGAACATTTCAAGTGCAAGACTTGAATCAAGAATAAAGCATAACGTCATAGAAAACTTTTCTTGGCCGCGGATCCGGTTTTGAACAGCACAGGTGAAATGCCGCATTTTACCGCATACTCGGTGCTTGCGAGTAGCCCCGGCGCGCCGTATCAAGAGCGCTCAGTCAGAGGATTTGTCATGCCGGATACCACCGCCCCGCTTGCCGATATGACCCAGGAGTTTTTCACGCAATCGGTCGCCGAGAGCGATCGCGACGTGGCCCGGGCCATTCATCTCGAAATTCAGCGTCAGCAGAGTCAGATCGAGCTCATTGCGTCGGAGAATATCGTCTCGCGCGCCGTGCTGGAGGCGCAGGGTTCGCCGCTGACTAACAAGTATGCGGAAGGCTATCCGGGGCGCCGCTACTACGGCGGCTGTGAATTCGTCGACATCGCCGAGAACCTGGCCATTGAACGGGCCAAGGAGCTGTTCGGCGCTGCCTATGCCAATGTCCAGCCCAATTCCGGCAGCCAGGCCAATCAGGCGGTCTTCCTGTCCCTGATCAAGCCGGGCGACAAGATCCTCGGCATGTCGCTGGATGCGGGCGGTCACCTGACCCATGGCGCCCGTCCGAACCAGTCCGGCAAGTGGTTCGACGCGCATCATTATGGGGTGCGCGAAGAAGACGCGCTGATTGATTATGATGCGTTGCGCAAGCAGGCCAATGAGCTCAAGCCGCAGATTATTATAGCGGGCGGTTCGGCTTATCCGCGCGAGATCGACTGGGCGGAGTTCCGGTCCATCGCCGATGAAGTCGGCGCCTACATGCTGGCGGATATGGCCCATTATTCCGGCCTGATCGCGACGGGTGTCTATCCGTCGCCGATTGCGCATGCTCATGTCTGTACCACGACCACGCACAAGACGCTGCGCGGCCCGCGCGGTGGCCTGATCCTCTCCAATGACGAGGCGCTCGGGAAGAAGTTCAACTCGGCGATTTTCCCGGGAATCCAGGGTGGTCCGCTCATGCATGTCATCGCAGGCAAGGCCGTGGCCTTCGGCGAGGCCCTGCGTCCGGAATTCAAAACCTATGCCCAGCAGGTGGTAACGAACTGTCAGGCCATGTCTGACGCCGTCAAAGCCGGCGGCTATGACATCGTCTCCGGCGGAACCGACAGCCATCTGGCGCTGATCGACCTGCGCCCGAAGGGGTTGAAGGGCAATCAGGCCGAGGAAGCCCTCGAGCGCGCCTTCATTACCTGTAACAAGAATGGCGTGCCCTTCGATCCGGAGAAGCCCACCGTGACCTCCGGTCTGCGTGTCGGCTCGCCGGCTGCAACGACGCGGGGCTTTGGTGAGGCGGAGTTCAAGCAGGTTGGCGAATTCATGGTCCGTGTGCTCGACGGACTGGTGGAGAGCCCCGAGGGCAATGCGGAGGTTGAAGCCGCTGTGCGCGAGGATGTGAAAGCGCTGACGGCGCGCTTCCCAATTTATCCGCAATTGTCATAAGGTCACCGAATGCGTTGTCCTTTTTGCGGTCATCCCGACACCCAGGTTAAAGACTCCCGGCCCGCCGAGGATGGCAATGCCATCCGCCGTCGCCGGCAATGCCCGTCCTGTGCCGCCCGTTTCACGACTTTTGAGCGGGTGCAATTGCGCGAACTGACGGTGATGAAGAAATCCGGCCGCCGGGTCCCGTTTGACCGCGAGAAGCTCAGTCGCTCGATCCAGCTCGCAGCGCAGAAACGCAATGTCGAACCCGACCGCATTGAGCAGATGATCTCCGGGATTGTTCGGCGTCTGGAGAGCTCAGGCGAAACCGACATTACCTCTGACCGGGTCGGTGAACTGGTCATGGAGGCACTGAAGAATCTCGATTCGGTCGCCTATGTCCGCTACGCCTCGGTGTACAAGGACTTCCACAAGGTCGAGGACTTCCGCGAGTTCATCAAGGACGAGCATCTGGGTCAGCCCCGCTCGGGTGAGGACGACGAAGAGAAATGACCCATGGCCCCAAGCCGCGGGTCACCTTGAAGCTAGCGACCTCGCTCGACGGCAAAATCGCGCTTGCCAATGGTCAGTCGAAATGGATAACCGGGCCGGAGAGCCGGGCCGAAGTGCACAGGATGCGCGCCGCCCATCAGGCGATCCTGACCGGTATCGGGACCATTCTCGCGGATGACCCGGAATTCACGGCGCGGACAGACCCGCCCGCAGAGCGCCAACCGGATCTCATCATTCTCGACCGCCAGGGTCGCATGCCCATGACGGCCAAGGTCTTTGCTGAACCCTCTCGCCAGGTCGTCCTGCGGGCGTCGAAGGATCTAGCCGCCGCGCTCAGTGGCTACGAGACTGTGATGATCGAGGCCGGCGCAGAGATTGCGGCATCGGCGCTCAAGGCTGGCATTGTCGATCGCATTGAGTGGTTCCGCGCGCCCATCGTGCTCGGCGGCGATGGTCTGGGGGTGTTTGCAGGTCTGGGCCTTGAGAGTCTCGAACTCGCACCCATTTTCCAGCGCACCGGAGTGATCGAGCGTGGAGCCGATCTGCAGGAAAGCTATGAGCAGGTGCGCTGATGTTTACGGGAATTGTTACAGCCAAGGGGCGGGTTCGATCGATCAGTGGCACCGATATCGTGCGCTTTGAAATTGAAGCGCCTTACGACGCGGAGGGCATCGCCATGGGGGCGTCGATTGCCCATGCCGGAGCCTGTCTCACTGTTGTTGCGAAAGAAAACACCGAAACAGGGTGCTGGTATGCAGTCGAGGTCTCGCCTGAAACCCTGCGCCTGACGACCTTGGGCGAGTTGAAACAGGGCTCTGCGGTCAATCTCGAGCGCGCCTTGGCCATTGGCGAGGAACTCGGTGGCCATCTCGTGACCGGTCATGTCGATGGCGTTGGCGAGGTTCTCGACCGGCGCATGGAAGGCGACTGGATCGTCTTCACGGTCAAGCCTCCGGCAGGGCTTAACAAATTCATCGCCAAGAAGGGCTCGATCACCGTCGATGGCGTCTCGCTGACCGTCAATGACGTGACGGCCGAGAGCTTTGATTTGATGATTATTCCGCACACTGCGGAGGTCACCACCCTCGGTCAATTGCAGGCCGGGCACCGTGTCAATCTTGAGGTTGACCTCATGGCGCGCTACGCCGCGCGTCTGACTGAATTTGCCGAGGACGCCTGATGAGCGATACGCCCCTGTCTCCGATCGAGGAAATTATCGAAGACGCCCGCAATGGGCGCATGTTCATTCTGGTGGACGCCGAGGACCGCGAGAATGAGGGCGACCTGGTTATCCCGGCCAAGTTTGCGACGCCCGATGCAATCAATTTCATGGCCAAGCATGGCCGCGGACTGATCTGCCTGGCGATGAGCCAAGAGCGGATCGAGACCCTCGGGCTCAAGCTGATGTCCTCGGAAAACCGCTCGCGGCACCAGACCGCATTCACCACCTCGATCGAGGCGCGTGAGGGTGTGACCACCGGGATCTCTGCCCATGACCGCGCGCGCACGATCGAGGTCGCAACCGACCCGTCCAAGGGTGCCGATGACATTGCCACGCCAGGCCATGTCTTCCCGCTGGTCGCCCGCGACGGCGGGGTGCTGGTGCGGGCCGGGCACACCGAGGCCTCTGTCGATGTCGCGCGTCTTGCGGGTGCGGGCGCGTCCGGTGTGATCTGCGAGATCATGAATGAAGACGGCACCATGGCCCGTCTGCCGGACCTTATCGCCTTCGCCCAGCTGCATGGGCTGAAAATCGGCACGATCGAGGACCTGATCGCCTATCGCCGCCGCAATGACCGCTTTATCGAACGCCGTATGGAAACGGAGTTCGAGAGCCGTTGGGGCGGGCCGTTCAACCTCATCGTTTTTCGCAATACCATTGATGGTGCCGAGCATGTGGCTCTGGTCAAGGGCGCTCCCTCTGCCGATACGCCCACCCTGGTGCGGATGCAGAAAGTCTCCTTCGTCGATGATGTGCTCGGCAGTGCCGGCAAGCGCGGCGGTTTGGTTCAGCGCGGAATCGAACAACTGGCTGAGTATGACGGTGCAGGCGTTATGGTCTTTATCCGGGAAACCAGTCATACCGCCATTATTGAACGTCTCGGCGCCCATCCGGCCCTGCCGCAGGACGAGCGCGAAGCGCGCCGTTTGCGGGAATACGGGGTCGGTGCACAGATCCTGCTGGATCTCGGGGTGCGGGACATGGTGCTTTTGACGACCAAGCCGCAGACGATTGTCGGCCTGGACGGTTACGGGCTGAGCGTGGTGGAAGAACGCCTGTTCAGCGGAGACTGATATGAGCGATTGGCGTATTCTCATCGTCGCGGGAACCTTCTACCGCGACATTGCCGACCCGATGATCAAGGACGCCCAGGCGGCGCTGGAAGCCGCTGGTGCGAGCCATGAGCTGGCTGAAGTGCCCGGTGCCCTGGAAATCCCGGGCGCCATTACCCAGGCCGAACTCACCGATGCGGGCTTTGACGGCTATGTCGCGCTGGGATGCGTCATTCGCGGTGAGACCACCCATTATGACTATGTCTGTGGCGAGAGTGCGCGCGGCCTGATGGATCTTTCTCTCGAGGGCGTCCCGGTCGGCAATGGCGTGCTTACGGTTGAAAACCGAGATCAGGCCCATGCGCGCGCGGTCGACAAGAAAAAGGGACGCGATGCTGCGGAAGCGTGTCTGTCGATTCTTGCCCTGCGTGACCGTTTCCTCGGAGAGCCGGCATGACCTCTGAAACCGAAAACCCGTCCCAGGCTCGTGCCCGTATGCGCCGCTCCGCCCGTCTCGCGGCCGTTCAGGCCCTCTACCAGATGGATATCGGCGGTCTCGGTGCGAAAGCCGTGATCAAGGAATTCCGCGATCATCGCTTCGGTGCCCAGGGTGAGGGACCGGAATATATCGAGGCCGATGAGGATTTCTTCGAAGACCTCGTTGGCGGCGTGGTTCGCAAGCAGGCCGTCGTCGATCCGGCAATCGATGAATTGCTGGCGGAAGGTTGGCGCATGGAACGCCTGGACGCCACGGTGCGCGCAATCCTGCGGGCCGGTGGTTTCGAGCTGTTCCAGCGCGATGATGTTCCCGCGCGCGTGGTGATCGACGAGTATGTCGATATCGCCAATGCCTTTTTCGAGGGCTCTGAGCCGAAATTCGTCAATGCCGCACTCGACAAGTGTGCGCGTCAGGCTCGCGCAGACGAGTTCTGATCCGATGAGCGGGGGCGGGGAGTTTGATTTCATCCGCGAACGCCTGCGACCGCTGACGCGCGGCGATGTGGCCGCGCTCGATCTGTCGGACGATGCCGCCATCCTTCCCCCCCGGCCCGGGCACAGCCTTGTGCTGGCCAGCGACATGTTGATCGAGAATGTGCATTTCCTCTCGACCGATACCCCCGAGGTCATGGCGAGCCGGGCTTTTGGCGCCAATCTGTCGGATCTGGCGGCGATGGGAGCCGAGCCCACTGGCTATCTTCTCTCCGTAAGCTGGCCGCAGTCCTGGTCGTCAGCTCAACGCGACGCCTTTATTGCGGGGTTGAGCGCAGCAGCAGGAGAGATCCCGCTCATCGGTGGCGATACGACATCCGCGGATATGCCGCTCTCCCTGTCCATCACCATGCTGGGTTTTGTGCCGGTGGGTTCGGCTCTGACACGCGCCGGCGCCAGGCCCGGCGATGATGTGTGGGTATCCGGGACAATCGGTGATGCCGGGCTCGGACTGGATATAGCGCGCGGCAAGCTGGACCCGCAGACCCACCTCCTTAGCCGCTATCAATCGCCTCAAGCCCGGATTGGGCTGGGCCTGGCGCTGCGCGGTGTCGCCAGCGCCTGCATTGATGTTTCAGACGGGCTGGTGGCCGATGCGGGTCACATCGCCCAGGCAGGCGGGATCGCAATCGAACTTGAAGCCGCAATGATGCCGCTCTCGACCCCGGCCCTGCATTGGCTCGAGAACGAGGGCGATGCGGGCCTCAAACACCTGATGACCTGCGGCGATGACTATGAATTGCTCTTTACCGCCCCGCATGACCGCGCCCGCGACGTGCTTGCATTATCGGGGCAACATGGTTGCGAAATCAGTTGGATCGGCCGGGTCGGCGAGGGGGAGGGGGTCAGTGTGATCGCTGCCGAAGGCGATGCGATGAGCTTTCAGTCCGGTGGATTCACGCATTTTTGACGCCTCCATGCCAATCTGGGCAGGTTGGTGAGGTAGTTATGCGTCTGTTTCTCGCGTTTGTTTTCGGTCTAGCTCTCAGTGTCGCCCTGTCCGGTCCGGTTCAGGCCGCGCCTCCGGCCGAGGAGTCCTCAAACTCCGGTGGGAGCTCCAATCGCTTCCTTGCCCTGTTCAACATCGCTGGCGATGAGGGGGAGGAAGAAGAGGTCGAAGAGCCCGATGACCCGCGCTCCTTTACCATGCCCGCGATCGTCGCCCCGCTCTCTGACAATGGCCGTCTGACGGGCTTCGCCTATGTGCTCGTCCGGGTCCGGGTGGCCGCGGGTAATGATATCTGGAGCATCCAGGAAAACGCCCATTATGCTCTCGATGCCCTGGTTCGGGCCGCTCACCGGCACAATCTCAGCGCTCCGGGTGGCCAGGTGCTCGATGAAGACATGGCCGTTGAGGTCTGGTCCCGGGTTCTCGGCGAGATCTATGGCGAGAACGCCCTCGAGCGCGTCGAGATTCGCGACTTCGATGTCCGTCTGATCGGCTGACGCAGGCGCGTTTTCCACTGCATTACAAAGACAGTTGAGGCCTGACGGCCACACTTTCTTGCACGCCCCCAGTGCATTGGGCATAGTCCATTCGTCTAGGGGGAGTATTGGTATGGTCGGCGTGATTCTCACGTTCCGTGTTCCCCGCATTTCTTACTCGACCGAAGCGAAGTAAAAAACGGGGCAACAAGCCATGAACATGCTTATGCTGGCCATTGCCGCTGCCGTTCTCGCCATCATCTACGGGGTCGTCCAGACCCAGCGTTTGATGGCGGCGAGTGCGGGATCGGAAAAGATGCAGGAGATTGCATCGGCCATCCAGGAAGGCGCCAACGCGTATTTGCGGCGTCAATACACCACCATCGCCATTGTCGGCGTCGTCGTCTGCATTCTGATTGCGATTTTCCTGCGCTGGGAGGTTGCGCTGGGATTTGCGATCGGTGCCGTTCTGTCCGGTGCGGCCGGCTTTATCGGTATGCTGGTCTCTGTGCGCGCCAATGTGCGTACGACCCAGGCCGCAAGCACCGGTCTGGCCGCAGGCCTGGCGATCGCCTTCCGCTCTGGCGCCGTGACCGGCATGCTGGTTGCGGGCTTGGCCCTGCTGGGCGTGGCCGGCTATTTCTGGATCCTGACGGGCCCGATGGGCTTCGAGACCGGTAGCCGCGCGGTTATCGACTCGCTTGTCGCGCTGGGCTTCGGTGCATCCCTAATCTCGATCTTCGCCCGTCTCGGCGGCGGTATCTTCACCAAGGGTGCGGATGTCGGCGGCGACATGGTCGGCAAGATCGAGGCCGGTATCCCGGAAGATGATCCGCGCAATGCGGCCACGATCGCGGACAATGTCGGCGATAACGTCGGTGACTGTGCGGGCATGGCGGCTGACCTGTTCGAGACCTATGCGGTGACCGTTGTGGCGACCATGGTTCTGGCGGCGATCTTCTTCGCCGGCGATCTCGGCTCGGCCATGATGATCTATCCGCTGGCAATCGGTGCGGTCTGCATCGTGACTTCGATCATCGGCACCTTCTTCGTCAGCCTTGGCGGCGGCACCAATGTCATGGGTGCGCTCTACAAGGGCCTGATCGCGGCGGGCATCCTGTCGATCGGTGGTCTGTGGATCGTCAACACCTACGCATTGCCGAACGGCATGGGTGAGATTGCCGAAGTCGGCGGTCAGATGATCACCGGCATGAACCTGTTCTGGTGCGGTATTGCCGGCCTGATCGTCACCGCGGCGATCATCTGGGTCACGGAATACTATACCGGCACCGACTTCCGCCCAGTGAAGTCGGTTGCCAAGGCGTCCGAGTCGGGTCACGGCACCAACGTCATCCAGGGGCTGGCGGTTTCGCTCGAAGCCACGGCGCTGCCGGCGATCATCATCATCGTCGGTATCCTGTCGACCTACATGCTTGCGGGCCTGTTCGGTATCGCCATCGCGGTGACCACCATGCTGGCCCTGGCGGGCCTGATCGTGGCGCTCGACGCCTTCGGTCCGGTCACCGACAATGCCGGCGGGATCGCCGAAATGGCGGGTCTGGACGAAAGCGTCCGCGATACGACCGATACGCTCGACGCCGTCGGCAACACGACCAAGGCTGTGACCAAGGGCTATGCCATTGGCTCGGCCGGTCTGGGTGCGCTGGTCCTGTTTGCGGCCTACACGACCGATGTGGAGCACCTGCTTCACGTCCAGCCGGACTTCTCGCTTGAGAACCCGTATGTGATTGTCGGCCTGCTCTTCGGTGGTCTTCTGCCTTACCTCTTCGGCGGCATGTCGATGATGGCGGTTGGCCGTGCTGCGACTGCGGTCGTGGCCGAGGTGCGCCGTCAGTTCAAGGAAATGCCGGGCATTATGGAGTACAAGGTGAAGCCGGACTATGGCCGCGCCGTGGACATCCTGACCAAGGCGGCGATCCGCGAAATGATCGTGCCGTCCCTGCTGCCGGTCCTGTCGCCGATCGTGCTCTACTTCGCCATCCTCTTCGTCTCCGGCGAACAGGTGCAGGCGCTGGCCGCTGTCGGTGCCATGCTGCTGGGCGTGATCGTCAACGGCCTCTTCGTCGCGGTCTCCATGACCGTCGGCGGCGGTGCCTGGGACAATGCCAAGAAGTATATCGAGGACGGCAATCACGGCGGCAAGGGTTCGGAAGCTCACAAGGCCTCCGTGACCGGTGACACCGTTGGTGACCCCTATAAGGACACCGCCGGCCCGGCCGTGAACCCGATGATCAAGATCACGAATATCGTGGCGCTCCTCCTGCTGGCCTTCCTGGCCGGCTAAGCCGAGCCATCATCCTGAAACGGGAAAGCCCTGGCCTTATGGCCGGGGCTTTTTCATGCCGGGTGCACCGTTTCAAATGAAGCCCGGTTCGAGCTGGCAGACAGCGGGTCGGGACCCATGCCAAGGTCCAACCCTGATGCTGCAAGAAGAAAGCCCCCCGGTGAGCGCCGGAGGGCTGTTCTGAACTTAGTCGCTGCGGTGGTGGCGCTACTGGTCGCGGCGCGGGCCGCCGGCACCGCCGGGCAGGTTCTGCTCGCCGCCGAATTGCTCGTTCGGGAGCGTGCCGACATTGCCAAGGAGCTGTTCGATGAGCGACAGCTCGCGGCCGCGCGTGGGGGTTTCGCGGGAGGCGTAGGAGACGATACGGCCATCATCCAGGCCGTATTCAAGCACTTCCTCAACCACACCATCCGGGTCAAAGCGAATGGCCAGGATGCGGCGGTCGCGGGTTGAAGACCGCAGATAGGCCAGCGATTCCCGGGTCGAGGAGATGTAATACCAGATATCTTCCTCGAACGTGCCGCTGGTCGACGGGGTGCCCAGACGCTGGACGACGCTGATACGCGTGTCCTCGTCGACCTGGATATTGGGTTCTTCGCCGAGCGTGTAACGATGTCCATGCGTCCGCAGGACCGGGTTACAGGCGGTCAGTCCAATCGCACAGGCGAGAAGGGCTGCGGACAAGCGTACACGTCGGTTCATCAATCACTCCCTCGGGGTCCGGTCTGGCCCCTGCATGGTTGCCTTGACCTACCCGGGGCTGACCTTAGCTTCAAGTCTCAAGATTTGGGAGCCCCAGTTTCATGTTCTCGAAGCTGTTCAGGAAACGTCCGGAAAAACTGCGCGCTGAAGCGCTCTATAATGATGTGGTGCAGGCTGCCCGTCAGCCTGCGCTCTATGGCGAGGAGGGCGCGCCGGATACGCTGCAGGGCCGGTTCGAGATGATCCTGTTGCACGCCACTTTGCTGATCCATGAATTGCGCAATGGTGCCAGCGAGGAGGGCGCCGCACTCGCCCAGGACGTCTTCGATACCATGTTCGATGATTTCGATGCGGCCATGCGCGAGCTCGGGCTCGGCGACAGCGCCGTCGGCAAGAAGATCCGCTTTATGGCCGAGGGCTTTTACGGCCGCGCCTCCGCCTATGTGGATTCGCTGAATAAACAGGGCGAGGACGGCCTTGAAGCAATCCTGGCGCGAAATGTCCTGGAGTGCGAGCCGGACGACCCGAGGGCTGCGAAACTTGCCGCATACGTAACCCAAACAGCCTCAGCGCTTGCTGCGCAAGGGCAGGCGGGGCTTTTGCAGGGCTCCAAACCGGACTTCCAGACCGCCTGATTGCCGTCTTCGCAGCTTGCATCTGTAACGCGCTCCAGTAAGTATCCGCGAAATTGAGGCGGTCTTCCGTCGTTTGGGGACAGTTCCGATCGCAATGACCGGTATTCCGACTTTATCTGTAGATGCCATGGGCGGGGATCTCGGTCCCGGTGCCGTGGTTGATGGTATCGGCAATGCGCTCAAGCGCTGGCCGGACCGCAAGGCTCGTTTTCTCGTGCACGGGCCGGAGGATCAGCTTCAGCCCTTGATGGCGGCTCAGCCGGCTGTCGCGGCCGTCAGTGAAATCCGCCACTCGGACAGTTCCGTGGAGATGACGGACAAGCCGAGCGAGGCCGTTCGACGGGCGCGTGGGTCTTCCATGTGGAATGCGATCCAGTGTGTGAAGTCCGGTGAGGCGGATGCCATTGTCTCGTCCGGCAATACCGGCGCGCTGATGGCAATCTCCAAGGTCATACTGCGCATGAAGAAGGGGGTTCATCGCCCCGCGATTTCCGCCAACTGGCCGACACCCAAAGGTCATACCGTTGTCCTTGATGTCGGCGCCAATGTGCAGTGCGGAGCCACCCAGCTGGTCGAGTTTGCGATCATGGGTGAAGCCTTCCACCGCGCCGTGTTTGGTGAAACCAAGCCGAGCGTTGGTCTGCTCAATGTGGGCCAGGAAGAGCTCAAGGGGAATGACGTGGTGCGCGAGGCCGACGGCCTCATTCGCGATGCCGGTCTCGGGCTGGATTATCGCGGTTTCATTGAAGGTAATGATATCAGCGCGGGTGGGATCGACGTCGTGGTGACCGATGGTTTCACCGGAAACATCGCCCTGAAGACCGCTGAGGGGACCGCTCGTCTCGTGGCGGGTTGGGTGAAGGAAGCGCTGACCAGTTCGGTCACGGCCAAGCTCGCGGCCGGTTTGCTCAGTTTCGGTGCGTTGGATCGCCTGCGCCAGCGAATGGACCCGCGCTACATCAATGGCGGTGTGCTCTTGGGCCTGAAGGGCGTTGTGGTGAAAAGCCATGGTGGCGCCGATGGTGAGGGTTTCGCCTCCGCGCTGGGCCTGGCCTATGCCATGGCGCAAAGCAATTTCATGCCGGAATTGAGGAAGAACCTGGATCAGTTCCAGGAGCATGCGGAGCGCAAGGCCGCCCAAGAGGCATGACAGATCAAACGGTGCGGATCGCCGGTGTCGGTGCCTATCTGCCCTCGCGTGTCCTGAGCAATGAAGATTTGTCGACCATGGTCGACACGTCGGACAGCTGGATCCGGGAACGCACCGGGATTGCCCAGCGTCATATAGCGGCTGAGGGTGAGACCACAGCCGATCTGGCGGGAATCGCCTGCAGGCGGGCGCTGGAGCACGCCGGCATGGACGCGTCGGACATTGACCTGATCGTCGTCGCGACGACGACACCGGATTTTACCTTCCCATCGACCGGCACCCTGCTGCAGGGTCGTCTGGGAATTGCCCAGGGCGCGGCCTTCGATGTGCAGGCCGTGTGTACCGGGTTTGTCTATGCGCTGGCCGTTGCCGATGGCTTCCTGGCCCGGGGGCAGGCCCGCAACGCCCTGGTCGTCGGCGCGGAGACCATGTCCCGCATTGTCGACTGGACCGACCGCGCAACCTGCGTCCTGTTTGGTGACGGGGCCGGGGCCATGGTCCTCAGCGCCGAGGAGACGCCGGGCGAGCATCGCGAAAACGGGTTGCTGGCGACCTATCTGCGCTCCGATGGACGCTATAAGGATCTGCTCCATGTCGATGGCGGACCGTCTTCGACGCAGACCGTCGGACATCTGCGCATGGCCGGCAATCAGGTCTTCCGTCATGCCGTCACCAATATCGCGGAATCCATGACCACGATCGCGGGCCAGGCGGGTGTCGAAATCGCCGACATTGACTGGTTCGTGCCCCACCAAGCGAATCAGCGAATCCTTGAGGGCGTGGCGAAAAAGCTCAAAATTCCAACGGCTAAGGTGGTGTCGACCGTGTCCGATCATGGCAATACCTCGGCCGCCTCGGTGCCGCTGGCCTTCGAGCGTGCTGTTCATGATGGGCGCATCGGCCGTGGTGACCTGGTTTTGATGGAAGCGCTCGGCGGCGGCTTCACATGGGGCGCTGCTCTGGCGCGCTTCTAGAGCGAAATCTCGTTCTTTTTATCTTTTATCCAAGACCTTGGCGTTGACGGGCAGGGGCTCGCGGGCGTAGCCTGTCTGCATCTGTCTGGGGATTGAAATGTCGGATAAAACTTTGACCCGCGCCGACCTCGCTGAAGCCGTCTATCGCGAAGTCGGACTTTCACGTCAGGAATCGGCGGACCTCGTCCAGTCTGTACTCGGCATGGTGTCGGACACGCTGGCCAACGGCGAATCGGTTAAGCTGTCGTCCTTCGGTTCTTTTCTCCTGCGGGATAAACGCGGTCGTGTCGGCCGTAACCCCAAGACAGGTGTTGAAGTTCCGATTGAGGCTCGCCGCGTGCTGGTTTTCAAACCGTCGCACGTCTTGAAGGAGCGCGTCGATTCGGCTTTGTCCAAAGACTGAGGCGCAAAGCTGAAGACTGACGCGATTTACGCATGTCGGTCACAGAGAAATCGCCGGATGCCTTCCGCACCATCAGCGAGGCCGCTGATGAGTTGGATGTACCCGCTCACGTTCTCCGTTTCTGGGAAAGCAAGTTTGCCCAAATCAGCCCGCTCAAGCGAGCGGGAGGGCGCCGCTTTTACCGGCCCCAGGACATCGCTTTGCTGCGCGGTGTGAAGCGTCTGCTCTATGAAGACGGATACACGATCAGGGGTGCCAAGAAATACATCAAGGATCACGGGGTTTCGGTCATTGTCGATCTTGGGGCCGCGGATCGGTTCCAGCCGGAAATGGCGATCGATCGCGCCGATATCGAACGCCCGGCCCAGCGCCGTAAAACGCTTCGCCAGCCGGGTAGTCCGGCGCGGGATATCAACGAAATCCTGAATGACCTGGAAGGGGCCCGCGCAAAGCTCAAGGCAGCGCTGGAACCGAAATCCTGAAGACCTGCTGATGGAGCAGTTGCGGACTGTCTGGGGTGTGCCTATAAACGCCTCCCCATTGACCGGTCGCGGCCGGTCTTTTCAGTGTCGGAGCGTGGCGCAGTCCGGTTAGCGCACTCGCCTGGGGGGCGAGGGGTCGCGAGTTCGAATCTCGCCGCTCCGACCATTTTTCCTAATCCAGATATTGCCAGCTTTCGGCGCCGTCGAAATGTTTGACCGGTATGCCGTCCAGCTCGGCCGGATCGGCCATGGTCGCATTGACGGCGCAGCGGTCGGCGTACTCGCCGAGCCCTTCATAATGGGTGGTATTGCCGCAGACAGCACAGGAGACGACGGAGAGGGTCTTGTCGCCGTGGGCGTATTTCACGACCTTTTCCGGGGCATAGCTGAGCTCGGTTCCTGCCTGCTCCGCATGTACCCAGAGCGATCCAACGCGGCGGCACAGGGAGCAATTACACCGGACCAGCTTGTCCGGGCGCTCTGCCAGGGACCAGGTGACGGCCCCGCAATGGCATGATGCGGACAGGGCGCGCTTCATCAGACCGCGGCCATCGCAGCTTTCATGATGTCTTTCATTGCCTGTTGCGGGTCGCCGAGTGCTGCGGGATCCGGGCGTCCACCCTTGGCGATGATCATCTTGGCCGCCATGAAGCTTTGCGGGTCATTGATGCAGTCAGCCGCGATGAGCTGGCCATCCTTGAGATGGAAGAAGCTGCGCTGTTCATCAGCGGCGACGCGTTCCACCAGCTGGTCGGTTCCCTGAAAGAGGCCCGCGGTTTGCAGCTTGAGCTCGTACTGGTCAGACCAGAACCACGGCACCTCTGCTTTCGGCGCTGGCGCGTCGCAGATGGCCGCTGCGGCCTGCTTGCTCTGTTCAATCGCGTTGGGCACGGATTCGATCCGCAGGCGCTCGCCGGTGAGCCAATAAGGCTGGGCTGCCACATCACCAATGGCGAAGATGGAGGCGTCCTGGGTCCGGCAGCGTTCGTCGACATGAATGCCATTACCGGTCATCAGCCCGGCCTTTTCCGCCATCTCGGAATTGGGGATGACGCCAATACCGACCAGGGCACTGTCGCACGGAATGATTTCCCCGGTGGCAAGTTCCACGCCGGTGATCCGTCCATCCTGACCGGTCAGGCCCGAGACTTGCTGGTCACACAAGAATTCCACACCGCGGCGTTGATGCGCCTCGCGGTAGAAGCCGGACAGCTCCGGCACGGCAACCCGGGCCAGACAGCGCGGCTGGGCTTCGATCACCACCGCCTTGGCGCCAAGTTTGGTCGCAACAGCGGCCGCCTCGAGCCCGATATACCCACCGCCGATAATAGCGATGCGCTTGCCGGGCTTCACATCGGACTTGAGCTGATCCACATCGGCAATGGTGCGCAGATAGCGCACACCGTCCAGCTCTGCACCGGTCACCGGAAGCGGGCGGACGCGGGCACCGGTCGCGATGACGAGATGGGTATAGGCCTGCTCGCTGCCATCATCGAAGCGCACGGCCTTGGCTTTTCGATCAATCGCTTCGGCGCGCAAGCCGAGGCGCAATGAGACGTTCTGGGTCTGCCAGGTTTCCGGCGGCTGCAACCAGAGCCGGTCTTCCTCGATGGCACCGGAGAGGTAGTCCTTGGACAGGGGTGGGCGCTGATAGGGCGGGTGGGGTTCCTCGCCGGCGATGATCACCTGACCGTCCCAGCCGAAGCGTCGCAGGCTCGCCGCACATTGGGCGCCAGCCTGTCCACCGCCGAGAATAAGAACCGTATCGTCCTGTTGCGTCACGCCTTTCCCTCCCTGACTTTGCCCCATGATGGACCGGCGCGCCGGTCAGGGCGAGCCCGATTTTGCACCCTGCGACATGATTACACCGCTTGAGAGCCTTGCACCCCCATGAGGATGGGCTACCTAGCCGGTCCGACAGGAGTACGCATGAGCTACCGACATCATTCCCATCCCACCGTTTCGCTGTGGCTGTTCATTATGACCGGCCTGATCGCCATCATGATCCTCGTCGGCGGCGCGACCCGCCTGACCGACAGCGGACTGTCGATTACCGAATGGCGCCCGATCACCGGGGCGATCCCGCCGCTGAGCCAGGCGGACTGGGAAGAGGCGCTGGAACTCTATCGATCCACAACGGAGTACCAGGAACAGAACCGGGGCATGTCGATGTCCGAGTTCCAGTTCATCTTCTGGTGGGAGTGGGGGCACCGCCAGCTCGGCCGCTTCCTCGGTCTCGCCTTCGCTGTGCCGCTGGTCTTCTTCTGGGTGCGCGGTGATCTCAGCGCGCGCCTCAAGCCGCGCCTGCTCGGCCTGTTCTTCCTCGGCGGCCTGCAGGGCGCGATTGGCTGGTGGATGGTCGCGAGCGGTCTGGTGGACCGGCTTGACGTCTCGCAATACCGGCTCGCCACCCATCTCGGTATGGCCTTCATTCTGCTGGGAGCCACGTTCTGGACGGCACTCAATGCCCGTTATGGCGCGCCGCCCGTGCGCGCCGGCAATCATACGCGCTGGTTCCTCGTGCTCTGGGGGCTGCTCTTCCTGCAGATCCTGATGGGGGCGCTGGTGGCCGGGATCGACGCCGGCAGGATCTTCAATACCTGGCCGGGCATGAATGGTCAGCTCATTCCGGACGGCTATCTCGCCGGGCTGCCCTTTCATCAGGCGATCTTCGAAAGCCATGCTGCGGTTCAGCTGCAGCATCGCTGGATGGCCTATATTGTCACCATCGCCGTGGGTGTCACCGCCTTCATGATCTATCGCGAGCCGCGTGTTGCATTGAAGCCGTTCATGGTGATCCTGCCGGCCCTGGTGATTGCCCAGGTCGCGCTGGGTATTGCGGCGCTGCTGGCGGTCGCGCCGCTGGGCTTGTCCCTGGCTCACCAGGCGGGCGCCGTTGTGCTCTTCGTTGCGATCGGGGCGGCCACCTGGACCGCCCGTCGCGCAGTTTGATTACTCGCTGACGAAGAAGGAGCGTATTGTCGCTTCGCGGGATACCACCTTGATGCGGCTGTCACTGCGGTCGAAGAAGGCCAGGATGCCGTCGGAATAGGCGGTGAAGCCATAGCTTTGATCCGTCAGGGCGATGCGGGTGGCCGTCTCGAGGCCCGGTGTGCTGAGGCCGTCGACGAAGCTGAAATTGGCGCGCGGCAAGAGGGTCTCGGCGTCCAGCGCCAGGACAATGCCGTTATTGCCGTTTACCGTCAGGACCACCGGCGTGCCGTTGAAATTGTCTGAGGCGATGCCGGTCGCCAATTCCATCCGCTCGGCCAGGACCTCACCGCTTCGGGAGACGCGGGCAATGCCGCTGGCCGGGGCCGCGAAATAGATATCGTCATTGAGCACGGTGCAGCTGCGGGCCGGGCTGGGCAGGTCGAAGCGATCCACTGTCTCGACCGAGAGCTGGGCATCGCCGCGGTCCTGGACCCGGGCGACCAGGGCCGAATTGCCCGCTTCCAGGACGATCAGGTCGACATAGCCGATGCCTTCACCGAACAGGCAGACACCGCGAATCTCGCTGTCCGTCGCAATGGCGTCGAGCGGGAGGTCGAAAATCTCGAAGTCGGGGGTGATGGCATAGCCCAGGAGCCCGCTGCCATCAGCGGCGCTGCCGAAGACCAGTGGCAGGGCTTCACCGCGCAGCTGGAAGCCCGGAGCGGCGGCCAGCGCCGTCAACTCGGCACCGGCATGGCTGGTGCGCAGGGCGCCATCGGCGTCGAATAGTTCCAGGCCACCATCGCGGGTGGCCGAGACGATCATGCCGAGGGACGGCGCCATGGTACTGGGAACAAAGGCCAGCGCGCGGGCGCTGTCATTGGTGCTTTCGAACGCCGCGGTCACATAGACCTCACGACGCGTATCGTCCTCGCTCTCAACGAGGGCCGGGTCCTCACCGGAATTGCCGCAAGCCGCGAGGGCCAGCAGCGAGACCGAAATCAGCCCCGCGCGCGCCAGGGACCACGGACGGCGAAGGTCCGCCCCGGATGGCGTTGTATGTTGAAGAACAGGGTTGAACCGTCGGGACTGAAACATGGACCGCAAATCTCGCTTTTTTCGCCATCAGGGCCAGTGAACGCATTGCGGCCGATCGTATACACCTCACCAGACGGCGTCACGCCGCGGATGTACTGATCGCGTGGACCATCTTCAGCGACGATGAGATCACCCCAGGGTGCGACGCAGAGATTGTCGCATCTTTCCATGATCCGGTCGTCGCCACTTTCGATGAAAAGCTGCAACCGCCCGGGCTGCGAGGCTTCGCCCGGCCGGCCTTCCAGGGGGCTGGGCTGATAGCGCCAGATCTGTCCGATCTGCTCCGGCCCACCGTCGGTGCAGGTGAAGTAGCATTCACCGTGGCCCCACCACAGGCCTTCGCCGCGCGTGAACCGGGCCGCGCCGGCCGCATGGCCACGCTCGGCGAGATCGGCATGGGGGGCTTCAACATCTTCCATGTCGATCCATTCAACTTCGACCCATTCGCCCGGACGTAGATTGTCGGCGCTGGCTGTCTGATTGCGCAGATCCATGCCCGGACGTCCGCGGACCACGAGCGCCTGCAGCCGCCCGCCGCGCGCGAGCTCGCCCGGGTGGTCGGGGAGATAGCGATAGAAGAGGGCGGTGCCGCGCTTGTCTTCGGTCTGGTAGACCGCGCCGCTCGCCGGGTCGACCGCGATCGCTTCATGACGGAAACGGCCCATGGTCCGGATCGGGACCGGCTCGATCAACCCCGTGGCGCTGGCCGGTACCTCGAAACAATAGCCATGATCCACCAGCGCACTCGGTCCCGCGGTCAGCTCGGTCTCCTCGCAGGTCACCCAGCTGCCCCAAGGGGTAACGCCGCCGGCGCAATTATTCGCGGTCCCGGCCAGTGACATGAAGCTGCGCTCCACTCTCAGGGTCTGCGGATCGATGATCAGGTGTGAGGTGCCGCCGAGATGTGGCAGGCCGGCTTCGGTCCAGTCATGGATTCGGCTGCGATCAATCCGGTCAAGGCGGCTGGCGTCCGCTCCGAAGGCTGAGGCGTCGACTTCCTGGGGCATGAGTTCGTGATTGCGTACCAGGGTCAGGCGGCCGTCGGGTCCGGCGAAACAGCCCATACCGTCGAAGTCGCCCGCGGCGATCAGACCATCGCTCATCTCCTCCCCAACAGTGGACAGGACCCGGTATTCAAACCCGGCGGGCAGGTCGAACAATCCGGCCGGATCGGGGATGAGATCGCCATAGGGATTGGTCTGGTTGAAATAGGCCTGTTCGATATTGGAGGCGTTTGTCGATGCGAGGCCGCGTGCGGCGAGCCCGCCGAATGCCAGCGAGGTTGCGGCGGCTTGCTGCAGAAAAATTCGCCGGGAAAGGGACATGTCGCGCTCCGAGGAAATTGTGTGAGTCCTTGAAATACAATGCTTTCACGACGCTCGTGTGAAGCTGGCTGGTAGATGCGGTATTATAACACCGCATTTCTAAGCAATAGTATTTGCAGCAAAAATCAGAACACCTGTTGACCGAATGGAATTTGGCATCTATTCCGCGCGTTCGGATTTCTCCACGCCCAGATTAGGCGAAACAGGACGCTGAAATGAAAACCTACACCGCAAAACCGGCGGATGTCGAAAACAAGTGGATCGTGATCGATGCAGAAGGCGCCGTTGTTGGCCGTCTGGCATCCTTCATCGCCATGCGTTTGCGCGGCAAGCACCGTCCGGACTTCACCCCGAATGTCGACACCGGCGACCACGTCATCGTGATCAATGCCGAGAAAGTCGTTTTCACCGGCAATAAGCGCGACGACAAGCGTTACTACCGTCACACCGGTCACCCGGGCGGTATCAAGGAAACCAGCCCGGCAAAGCTGCTGGACGGCCGTTTCCCGGAGCGCGTCATCGAAAACGCGGTCAAGCGCATGCTGCCGAAAGAAAGCCCGCTGGCTCGCAAGCAGTACTCCAAGCTGCGCGTTTATGCCGGCACCGATCACAAGCACGAGGCCCAGCAGCCTGAAGTGATCGACTTCAAGTCCATGAACTCCAAGAACGCACGAGGCTGATGATGGCTGAAGAAGCACGCTCCCTCGAGGACCTCAAAGACGTCATCGCCGAAGGCGGCAATG
>NZ_JASBRW010000032.1 GCF_030149235.1 Maricaulis sp.
ACTTCTCGCTTGCAACGCAAACCGCCCGCTCGCTGAAGCCATTGCCGACTATCTGGACATGAGACTGACCCGGTCGGAGGTGAAATCCTTCGCCGACCAGGAAATCTTCGTCCGTATCGACGAGAATGTCCGCGGTGAGGATGTCTTCGTCATCCAGTCGACCTCGCACCCGGCCAATGACAATCTGATGCAGCTGCTGATCATGATGGACGCGCTGCGCCGCGCCTCTGCCCGCCGCATCACGGCTGTCATCCCCTATTTCGGCTATGCCCGCCAGGACCGGAAAACCGATGGCCGCACGCCGATCTCGGCCAAGCTGGTCGCGAACCTGATCTCCACGGCCGGCGCCGACCGCGTTCTGACCGTGGACCTGCACGCCGGCCAGATCCAGGGCTTCTTCGACATCCCGACCGACAATCTTTTCGGCAGCCCGGTGATGATCGACGACATCAAGGAACGCTACGGCAAGGACAAGATCGTGGTCGTCTCGCCGGACGTCGGCGGCGTGGTGCGCGCACGCTCCCTCGCCAAGCGGCTCGACGATGCCGACCTCGCCATTGTCGACAAGCGCCGCCCCGAAGCCGGCAAGTCGGAAGTCATGAACATTATCGGTGATGTCAGCGGCAAGCGCTGCATCATGCTGGACGACATGTGTGACTCAGGCGGCACGCTGGCGAACGCTGCTGCGGCCCTGAAAGATCAGGGCGCAAAATCGGTCTCGGCCTATGTCAGCCACGGCGTTCTTTCCGGCAAGGCAGTGGAGCGGATCGAGAAATCGGTGCTCGACGAACTGGTCATGACCGATACAATCGCCCCGTCGGACGAAGCGAAAAAGTCCAAATCCATCCGCATCCTGCCGATCGCACCCCTGCTGGGAGAAGCCATCCGCCGCATCGCGAACGAGGAAAGCGTCTCGAAACTGTTCGACCGCTAAAGCCGTTACTGGCTCTCTGGGGCTGGCGCCAGCGTATCTTCAGACGGAAAAACAAGTCCCACACTGAACATGTGGGTGAAGCTGTGCGGTCCGGTGCAGTAATATACGCCGTCTTCCTCCATGAAATCCGGCGCTGTCGCCAGCTCTTCGCGGATCGCGAGTTTGCCCGCCACCCGGTTGTGGGCCATGCCGCCCCGGTGCACCAACATCACCGATGCCACCGGCGTGAATTTGTTGAGCACAAACCCAGCCGTCGCAGCCCGGTTTGATGTGGCCTCACCGGTCATCGGGTCGATGACCTGGCTTGGCCGCGTTGCCAGACCCGTGTGATAATTACCCGCAAACATCAGGATGAGATCACAATCGACCGCCTCGCAAGCCGCTTTCGTATGCAAGGCCAGATCGAGATCCCACACACTGAGCGTGCGGTCGACACTGTCCGGCAGGTCCAGCGCCGACACCGCCGCCCTGTCCTCATCGGTCCGGTACCGGCGGCTATCAGCGGCGACGACATGAATATCCGCCCCCGCCAGCTTCAGCGCCCGCAATTGCAACAGCATGTTCCGCATCGCGTCGGAGGTACGCCCGTCCTTCGTATGGTGCATCGAAAAGGCGTCGAGCGCGGCCAGTTCGTCCAGCGCCGCCATCACCGCATCAAGATCGGCCTGCCATTCGGGCGGATATTCCAGCGCGACCAGCACGCGCCGCTCCCCTGCTGCCGCCTGCGCCACCGCATCTGCAAACACAGCCGGCATTTCCCGGGTGCCGTGATAATCGCCATACAAGATCGCCTTGTGAGCGGCGGCAAGATCCTCGAACGACACCGCCTGCCCTTCCGCGCATGCGGGCGCCTTCGGTGTTTCCGCTCCGGCGGACAAGGCGACAGCTAGCGCTGTGATGATGGCTGCAATAGGTTTCACGTTCCGGTTGCCTCCCGCTCAATCGGAACATTATGTTACATTAGAACAATTGTCCATGCATCAGCAGATGCAGCGGGATGACGCGGTTTCCGGGCCGGTGTGTGACCCGCCCGGAAACATCCGGTCACTGTCAGCTCATGCAGTAGGAAAGTGGATATGTCACGCCTTTGACTTCCACCGGTTGGCCATCCGGCCTGGTCACGGGCTTGAACGCAGCGCCCGGCAGTGCCGCAGCAGAGCTTGCGAATACGGGATCGGAGCAAGTCGCCAGCGTATTCTTCGGCTTGCCGTCCAAACCCAGATCAAACATCACGAGACAGGCCCCGATCTTTCCCGCTGACGCCGCTTCCGCGGGATAGACAGGCATCGGGTAGGACTTCGCTTCCGGCACCCATGAAGCATCCATCAGA
>NZ_JASBRW010000033.1 GCF_030149235.1 Maricaulis sp.
GATGTCGTCCAGATAGACCATACCCCCGCCGACATCCAGTTTGTGGAAGTCATCGATGGTCAGGGCATCTATATCGGACGCCCCTATCTCACTATCGCAGCCGATGTTGCAACAAGCGCGATTATCGGCTTCTGCCTGACCTTGGAGCGCCCATCGCGACTGTCCGTCGCGCTCTGCCTCGCGCATGCGATGTGTCGGAAGGAAACCTGGCTGTCCGACCGCAGCCTTGAGCATGCCTGGCCGATGTACGGCCGCCCGAAGCAGATCGTCGTGGATTCCGCGAAGGAATTCCAGAGCAGCACCTTCACGCAAGGCTGCGCTGACTATGGCATCACGATCCGCTCGAGAAACAAGGGAACCGTTCACCGGGGCGGAATTGTCGAGCGACTCCTGGGGAAGGTGAACGCCGTCCTGCGGTCATTGCCCGGCAAGACCGGGCGATCCGTTGCGGACCGGGGTGAATATTCCTCGGAACAACGGGCACGGCTTCGTTTTGCGGACCTCGAGCGCTGCGTCGCGTTGGCCATCATCGACCACAATCTGAGCCAGAACGCCCGCAAGCTCACCGTCCCAGCCATTGAGTGGGAACGACGGTGCCAAACCCTGGGCCGCCCGGTCGACGATCCTGTTGATGTCCTGCTCAATTTCCTGCCGCGCAAGTCCCGCCGGATTTCACCGCAAGGCATCAGCCTGTTTGCCCTGGACTATTACGAGCCCTGGCTCGGCTCCCTGGTCGCCCGACGTGACCGGCTGGACCCGCTCGATGTGCGCTATGACCCCCGGGACATCAGCCATATCTATGTCAGGGATCCGGACGCGGGGATCTGTCGGCCAGTGAAGCGACGCGACGGCGTGACGCTGGCGATCACATTGTGGCAGCATAAGGCGGACCGCATGCGGCGGCGCGCAGACGGTCGCGGCCGCGTGCAGGACAAGACGGCCATCCGGCGCGAAATCACCGCGACCGTGGCGGGGGCAGAAACCACGAAGCGGCAGTTGAAGGAGAGGGTACGTGCCCGGCACGCCGCCGAGGCCGAAAAACCCTACGCCAGCCTCGCCGCAGCCGCGGCCCCGACTCCGGCGAAGCCCGATCCGGATCGTCCCCGTCGGGTCTTCCCTGTGGAGGAGTGGTGAGATGACGGATCATCTTCTTTCGTCCGCTCTCCTTCAGCTGCAATCGGACGACAGGGCCCGGATTGCCGCTATCCGCGCGCCGCGCTGGATCAGCCATCCGGTCGCCACGAAAGCCCATGACGCGATGCGGATGCTTCTTGAGCGGCCCGCGTCCCTGCGACCGAGAGGACTTCTGCTGACCGGCGCCTATCACAACGGCAAGACGATGATCGCCGAACGGTTCGCGGTCGAGCATCTTCGGCAAGCGGACCGGCAAAGGGTCTGGGTCATCCAGACCCGGGAAGGCGCCGGCCTTTCTCACTTCTATGCCAGTATTCTTTCCGGTCTGCGCGCGCCTCAGGCCGCGGGTTGGCGCAGCCTGTCCCGGGCCGGCGAGCAGGTGGACCATCTCCTGGACAGCCTGAAGCCGCGTCTGCTCATTTTCGACGAATTCCACAGCGCGTTGCGCGGACGGCGCCAGGATGTGAAAGCGATCTTCTCGTTTTTGCGCCGCATTGCCCGGGTCCATGACATCTCGCCGGTCCTTGTCGGTGAAGTTGCGGTCTATGATGCGGTGCATGACACCGATGAAATGGGATCGCGATTCGATACGGTGCCCATTCCCCGGTGGGGGTATGACGAGGATTTCGCCACGCTCCTCGACAGCCTCGAGGCCAGCATGCCCCTCGCTCGCGCCTCCGACCTGTCGCGCGAGCCGTTGGCCAGGATCATCCACGATCTGTCGGAGGGGTTGATCGGCGAGGTCGTCGACATCGTCACCCGGGCCGCGGTTGCCGCGATTGCGGGCGGAGAGGAACGGATCACGGGCGCGGCCCTTTCCGCCCTTGGCTATGTGCCGCTGTCGAAGCGCCGGAATTCTGCCTTGCGAAACGAAATGACGTGAGCCTGGGGCCGTCCGGGATCAGCGTCACCCCCGCGCGCAGATATGGCAGCGTGGCAGGGCGCCGCTGGCCCGTGGATGTCGCACCGGCTCCAGGCGAGCTCCTGTCAAGCTGGTTGCATCGCCTCGCCCATGCCAATGGCGTTCCGCGCCGCTACTTCGGCGGGTTTCTCGGGGCCGCGGGCGAGAACTGGTCGGCACGACTTGACCGGAGGCTGCCCGAACGCGTCCTCCGCCTGCTCGTTGAGCATACCCGGGTACCTCTGGAAGACATTGCGGGTTTGGCCGTCGCGCCCGATCCCCTTGCCCGGCTGCGCTTGCCCTTGCGGCCCGGAAGGGGGGGGAAGCTGCGTATCGGGGTCGCAGGCAAACTGGTTGCAGTTTTGCCCGGCCTGTCTGGTTGAAGACGAGACACCCTATTTTCGGCGCGGTTGGACCCTGGCAACGCGGGTTTCCTGCTTTCGGCATGGGTGCCGATTTCGGGACCGATGCCCTGCCTGCGAGGGCGGGCTCGCCCCGTTCAGACAGAACCGCCTTGTGCCGCACCAGTTTTGCGCCCTGTGTGGCGCAGAGCTCGGCAAACCCACCGCTCCTGCCGCCCATGGCGTCCGTCGCCTTGAACGGCTGATCGATGACCTGCTTGCCCTGCACGCGGCAGGGCATCGGTCAGGAAGCAAGAGATCACTGCCTGATCTGCTCGGCGCCGCCTGCTTTCAATTTGGTGGAAAGCGCATGTCCATCGCGCGCCTCTCCCATCGGGATCGCTATCAGCAGTTTCGACAAATGACGAAAGGGCAATCGACACCTTTCGGAAAGAGAAGAAGTCCCGCGATCTCTTGTTGGAAACGTGTCGCTCAGGCTGCGCCAGCTTGGAGCGGACTGGTCACATCATTCAGCGATGCCGTCCTGCCTCGGCCCAAAGCTGGGCCTTGCTCTACCACCGCTGGCCCGAATTTGGCAGATCTCGTTCAAGCGGCCGCGCGGCTCCATCAGAAGCGGCAAGCGCTGTGAGAATTCCCGGCGGGTTTCAGGGGCGCGCCGCCAGCCCGGCGTCACCCAGCTGTTCCGGGTCTGGCAGGTCGCGCAACGTCTCGAGTCCAAAGGCCACCAGGAATTGCTCGGTGGTGACGAAGGTATAGGGTGCGCCACGACGTGGACTGCGGGGGCCGGTGGCGATGAGATCGCGGGCATGCAACCGCCCGATTAGGTCACGACTGATTTCCTTGCCGAAGATGTCTTTCAGCCCGTCGCGGGTAATCGGCTGGTGATAGGCGATGGCGGCCAGCACCGCGACGTCGAACTCGGTCAGGTTCAGATCCTGATCGCCCACATCCGCCGCCGCCCGTATCGCCGGGGAATAGGCGGGGCGGGTGCGCAGCATCCATCCGCCCGAGACGCGTCCCACCTCGAACGACCGCCCCTCCAGATCGGCGGCAAGGTCCTCTACAAGCAGATCGACCGACGCTCCCTGCCCCACGACACGGGCCAGATCTTCGCGCGGCACCGGCGAGGCCGACGCAAACAGCACCGCCTCGATCCGCCGCATCCATTCGCGCCAGCGCAGCTCGGACGGCAGGTCGGGCAACTCGCGGTCCAGGTCCGGCTCAGGTCGGTCCTTCGCCATTCCTACACTCCATAGAGCCTGAAGGTATCGCGGCCGGTCAGCTCGCGCACCGCGCCGAGATCGACCAACCGGTCACAGAGCCGCCGCGCGGCGCGGTCCGGCAAGGGCAAGGCACCGGGTGCCACCGCGTCCTGTGTCAGGAATATCTCGACCGCCTCCCCGGCCCCCTTCGCCCGAAGCTTTGGTGCAACCGCTTTGAGATGCCCAGCCTGACGCGCGAGGTCGGCAGCCAAACGGACGGCTTCGATCACCGAGGCTGCTAACGCCCGATGACAGGCCAAGCTTAGGTCTTCGCCTCGCTTGCGCAGGTCGGCGCGTTTCAGTCCCGCCGCCAGCAGAGGCACGAGATGATCCCAGTCGAGTTCCTGGGCGAGGGCGGCGTCAGCGAGGACGAGCGCCGACACTTCTGCACGCGGTTCCTCCGTCAGCACTGCCTCCAGCACCGCCGCGGAACGGGTCACCGGTGCCCCATTTCCCGCGTCGAGCCAAGTGGCGATCTGGCCCGGCTCGAGGATCGGCAAAGCTCGGGCCAGAGCCTTGACCGACACCGGCCGTTCCACCGCGCGCCGCCAAGACAGATAGGCCTCTCCCGCCGGGCCGGGCAGGTCGCCGGGCCGCAGCAGATGCACCGCGTCGCGCAACTCGCCTGCCCTTTCGGCCCCCCCCGAAAACGTTACACAAGCCTCGGCCGCGCGCAGCGCCAGTCGATCGCGCAACAAGGCTTGGGGGAGGTCCTCGCGCCGCAACACAACATGCAGGTGGTTCAGCGCCGCACCCGATAAAAAGGCAACATCTTCAATAGTTTCAGCGCGTGCTGAGGTGACCCAGGAGGGTATCCTGGATATTGTGTCGAAGTCGTCCGCGGGATCGTGACGGGCATAGGTCATGCCCCAGCACTATACTGGCGCGGCGCTTTTTACCACAAATTAGCACAGAAACCGCCTAACTCTGTCGATTCATAACACGTCCAATAACCTTGCGTTATCGGACATAAAAATGATATGCCCCAAAACATGGGCAATCTCACGAATAACGGTGTCGGATGACCGGAATTCATGAGATTCAAACACTTCCCTGAAAAACGAACCGGGGTTCATGAGATTCTGGAGCGGTATTCATGAGACTGGACGCGCCGGAATTCGTGAGACTGGCGACGTTTCTTGGGCTTTGCAGCGCTCTGACGCTCTCTCTCGTCGCGCTGAGCACGCCAGAGCCGGGCTGAGATGCGTCTCCTCAACGAGAGAGGCCATGTCGCCAGCGCCTCGCGAACCCGCACCTGCCCGACCACGTCGCTCTTCAGCAAGATGGATATCGCCTGATCGACCGGGTTATCGACGACCCGACCTATCCCCACCGTCAATGCGAGTGCTTGTAACAACGAGCCCTGTGCGAGGCCAAACAAGCCGGGGCGCACTGGTTTGGTCAGGACCGGCGCGACCTCATCGTATTCTGGGACGACAACCGTCAGCGCCTGGCGGATGATCGGCGTGGTGAGAAACTCGTGGTAGTCGCGGCGCGTCTCGAGCGACATGCGCGGCTGCTCGGAAAGAGATGGGGGCGAGGCTCGGCGGTGTCGTGTTGTCAGAAGGGCCAATATCTCGACTGGCCCCAGATCCCCCAGACCGAGTCCCTGAACCCACGCATCGAGAACAGCAGCCCCGACCTTTGCAGGCGCGTCCGCTGTCGCCATCCGTTTTGCACCCAGCACCACAGGCAGCGTCTCGCCTGTCGTATCCTGATAATCTGAACCATGGACAGGACACCGAAAAACCCACGGAAGAGCCGCGGACTTGTTCTGCACGTCGGCGGGGCATTGCAGGCAGTGGTGCCGGTTCCGGCGGATCATCACACGGGCCTCGGGGATTTGCTCCCCGAAAGTCATCGCGTGAACTGCCTCGTCCGAGAGCCCGGTCCGGGCAGCGATCAGGGCCCCCTCCCCTTCCGAAAGACGCCATTCCAGATCGAAGACGTCGCGGCCCGAGAACCCCAACTCGGCCAGGAACTCCGGGACGGTCATCGCGTAGAACGGCGCCATGCGGGCGATCCAGGAGGACAGGCGTTCGTCAGCCTCGGGTGGGAACACCACCGGCAGGAGGCCCTGCCCGATCACACTGGCTCTCCCAGAACCGCCTGCAACCGGTCGCCGCTCAGAATATCGCGCGAGAGGATGCGTTCCTCGCCGCTTTCGATGGCGGCGATTGCCAGCTGAGACATGATGGAAAATATCCCCGAGGTGATGCCGCCGGTCACCTTGATCATCCGCGACAGCGCCTTCTCGTCGATCTCGCTTTCCCGCCTTAGCGGCAGGCTGCGCATGAGCGTGCTCATCAGCCCGGTGAAATCGGCCCCGTCCTGCCAGGGCGGCAGGCCGAACGCCTCAAAACGGCGTACCAGCTGGTCATCGGTGCGCAGCGCATTACGGGCCTGGGCGGTGCCGACACAAACGAGAGGAACGCGCAGCTCGTTGCCCAGAAATCGCAGCATGTTCAGGAACCGTGCCTGCTCGCGTATCGTGCCCGCCTGCAGGCTGTGGATTTCGTCGATCACCAGCATATGAGGGCGCAACTCGGTGAGCAGCCGCAGGGCCAGGCTTTCAAGGACAGCAAGCGTTGCGCGGGGAGGTTCCGGGGCACCGATTGCAGCCAGAATCCGGCGGTAGAACCTTGTCTCATCGGGGCCTGAAACCATCTGCACCGCGACGACCGGCATGTGCAACCGACCAGTGGTGTCATCAAAACTCGAGGGGTGATCGCGCGTGAATTTCTCGATGATCATGGTCTTGCCCATGCCACTTTCGCCGACCAGGAGCAGGTTCGGCATCCGGGCACGTTCCGGAAAGGATAGCAGGGTTTCCAACTTGGCGAGCGCCGCCTCCGCTCGGGGATAGGACACCCATCGGTCGGCACGGATGCGCAGGATCCGCTCCTCGGCGCTGAGGGCGGCAATTCTGCTGGCGTTCGGATAGAGATGCGGAAACTCAGTCGTCATCGTACCATTCCTCGACATAGAAGCCCGGGTGGTCTTTCAGCGCATTGCTCTTGTTTTCCGAGGCGGGAAGCGCTTCGGGCGCATTTGGCCCAGGCGTCACATCGCGCATCGGGCGTGGGTCCAGATGCGCCCGCCGGGCCTGGTGGCGCCGTATCGCCTTGGTCTGCCGCGCGGCGCTATCAACGAGGTCGCGCTGCGCCTCGATCGTCCGAAAGATGAGTTCCTCATCCACCGACCGGCGCCCGGCCTCCCGCAAGGCGCGCCGCGCCGCGCGGTGTTCCCAGAGCGTGATCGCGGGACGGGTCAAATCGGCCGGCCGCGCCTCGATAATGCCATCCTCGGTCAGCACGAAGATGCGCGAGAGATCGCGTGGGTCGTATTTGAGGGTGTATTTGCGACTTTCCCGGGCCATCAGCCAGCGCAACTCGTCCGCCCAGTAGCGGATGTGAAAGAGATGAAAGCCGTCACGCTGCAAGACCCGCTGTTCAGAGGGCAGAAAATCCACCAGGAATTGCCGGAGATCTGCGGGCATGCGGAGCCTAGATTGGCCTGCAGTCAGCCCCCAGGCCGCAGAGGGCGTAGTTTCTAACGCGCTGTGGATGCGCGCGTGGTAGGAGCCGGTGATTTCCAACGCGAGCCAGGTTTCCAGCTCCTGCAGAGTCATCACCGCTTCGGCCTCCGCGTCGAGATCGCCACGCTCGAAGATGTTCGAGAAATGCGAGCCCGGCAGCAGGTGAACCGCCCCCATCATCGTGCCGATCAGGCGCTCGATATGGCCGCCGTAGCGCGGTGTGCCTGGAGGGCGGTACCGAAGGTCGATCTGGTACTCGGCGCAGGCGAGCCCGAAGGCGCGGGCATGGAATTCCGCGCCATTGTCAACGTAGATCGCCCTTGGCATGCCATGAACGGGCCAATCTGTGTTGATCCCACGCGCCGCGAGCCAATGCGACTTGTCCATCACCGCATGGGTCAGGCAAAGCGCAACGGAAAGAAGCGAGGGCGGTTCCAGAGACAGGTGAAACCCCAGAACCATGCGGGTATTCACGTCGATCGCCACGGTCAGCGTCGGCCGGCCAAGCGGGCGCCGGGTTACTGGATCGACGACCGTCACATCAGCCTTGGTATGATCGATCTGGACGATGTCGAGCGGGCGGGCCGCGGTGAGCGTTCCGGGCGTGGCAAGGTGGCGGCGCTCCGCCTTGTCCTTCCCCTCCCGCCTGGCCATAAGTTTTGCCTGATCCTTCAGATCCAGCCAACGGCCCAGGCGCCGGATCGAGGGTGGTGCCAGCCCTTTCGCCTTGCAGTCGGCTGCAACCTCCCGCCAGAACCGGGTCTTGGTCGGTTTGCGGCGGGTGGCGTAGAATTCCTTGAAATGGTGGGCCACGATCGCCTCGACCGCAGGGTCCATTGGCTGCATGCCTGGCTTTGGGCCGGATGTATTCGGCAGAAGCGCGCTGGTCCGCGCATCCTCCCGGAACTGCTTTGCCAAACGATAGACCGTCGCCCGGCTGACATCCAACCGCCGCATCGCCCAAGAAACGTCACCTTCGGTGAGCTGTTCCGGCAGTTCGGCAAGCACTCTTGCGCGAAACTCGGCTTCTTCCCAGTCTTGGTCAGGCACGGGATTATCGGACATGACTTGAACGACGCACGGATGCTGTGTAGTCTTACGAATAGTGACTCACGTCCATATACAGTCTCATGAATTCCGACTCAATCTCGAAATGAAAAACCGGCAAAGCATTGAAAACAAATGGACCGCAGTCTCAAGAATTCCGGCAGACCGACACAGACGCCGAGAAATCGACCTCAGCGCCCTCCGATTCGAACAATCAAGCTCAGCGCGACGAGAGAGACCAAGTCAGCACCGACCCCATCGCCCTACCGGCCCATGTGGCCGGGTCCGGCACGCTCGACCGGCTTGTCGACACCGCCCGTGATTACGCCAGGGCCTCGACCGCCGAGAACACCAACAAAGCTTATGCCGCCGACTGGAAGCACTTCGCGCGTTGGTGCAGATTGAAGGGAACGGATCCCCTCCCCCCGTCTCCCGAAATGATCGGGCTCTACCTGACCGATTTGGCAGCGCCGGCGAAAGGCACCCCTGCCCTCTCCGTCTCTACGATCGAGCGCCGCCTGTCCGGCCTGGCCTGGAACTATGCGCAACGCGGCTTCTCGCTCGATCGCAAGGACCGCCATATCGCCAACGTCCTCGCTGGGATCAAACGCAGGCACGCGCGCCCGCCTGTGCAAAAGGAAGCGATCCTGCCCGAGGACATTCTCGCCATGGTGGCCACCCTGCCCTTCGATCTGCGCGGCCTGCGGGATCGGGCGATCTTGCTGATCGGCTTTGCAGGCGGTCTGCGCCGCTCCGAAGTCGTCAGCCTGGACGTCAGCAAAGACGACACGCCTGACAGTAGCGGATGGATTGACGTCTTCGAAGATGGCGCGGTTTTGACATTGAACGCAAAGACAGGCTGGCGCGAGGTGGAAATCGGACGCGGATCCTCAGAACAGACCTGTCCTGTGCATGCGCTCGAGCAATGGCTGCATTTCGCCAAGATCGATTTCGGCCCCGTGTTCACCCGCACGTCGAGGGACGGGAAGCGGGCGATGGACGAGCGGCTCAACGACAAGCATGTCGCGCGCCTCATCAAGAAGACGGTGCTGAAATCCGGCATCCGAGCCGAGCTGCCCGAAAACGAGCGCCTTGCGCTGTTCTCCGGTCACTCGTTGCGCGCCGGTCTCGCAAGTTCGGCCGAAGTCGATGAGCGCTTTGTCCAGAAACAGCTCGGACACGCCTCGGCCGAGATGACCCGCCGCTACCAGCGCCGTCGCGACCGGTTCCGGGTGAACCTAACCAAAGCAGCCGGTCTCTGATCGCACGCTCATTCGGTGGTTTAGTAGTGACACCTAAAATTGCAAACGGCCCGTTTTCATGCCCCTGATCGGCTACGCCCGCGTTTCCACTGAGGATCAAACCCCCCTGCCCCAGTCTGAGGCCCTGCAAACTGCGGGATGTGTCGAAATCCAT
>NZ_JASBRW010000042.1 GCF_030149235.1 Maricaulis sp.
TCGCGGCGATGAGACGGTCTCTGATCTTGCCGCCGATCAGCCCCTTCAGCTCTTTCGGGCAAGCGGCCGGATCGAAGAGGTAGAGGCGCTTGGATGGCAGGTCGCGGATTCGGGGGATGAACTGGAATCCGAGCAGGGCGGTGACAGCGAAGACGTGGTCCGTGAAGCCGCCGGTATCGGCATACTGCTCGCGGATCTTCTGGCCGGCGCGGGTCATCAGCAGGCCGTCAAGGATGTAGGGCGCTTCGTTCACGGTAGCCGGAATGGTCTGTGTGGCGAAGGGTCCGAACTGGTCGGAGACGTGGGTGTAGGCTTTCAGCCCGGGTTCATGGCCGTACTTGGCGTTGATCAGGTTCATCGCCTCGCCCTGACGTGTCGTCGAGAAGAACTGGCCGTCGCTCGAAGCGCTCTGCCCGCCGCCCCAGAACCGCGCCATCGGCAACCTCGACTGCCCTTCGATCACCGTGGCCAGGGCGCGCGCCATTGCTTCGCTTTCGACGTGCCATCGCGACAGGCGTGAGAGTTGGAAAAAGTCGTGCGTGTTCGTGGCCCCGGCCATCTTGCTGAGGCCGAGATTCAGCCCCTCGGAAAGCAACACGTTCAGCAGGCCGATCCTGTCCTTGCAGGGCACGCCGGTGCGCAGATGGGTAAAGGCCTCGGTGAAGCCAATCTCATCGTCCACCTCCAACAGAAGATCGGTGACCCTGACTTCCGGCAGGCGGCGATAGAGATCGAGAACCAGCGCATCGGCTTCCTCGGGAACCGCGGCGGTCAGCCGGTCGATTTTCAAGGTGCCGTCCTCGATGGAGCCGCCGGGGATCGCCCCGGCCTTTGCCGCGCGCGCCAGTCGGCATATGGCATCGGACATGCGCAGCTTACGATCCGCCAGCCAGGCCTCAGGTTCGAAGGGCATGGCCAGCCTTGGCGTGTCGCGTGCGACCTCGACCGGGACCAGCGCTTCCTTCAGATCGCCAAATCTGCGCGAATGCCCGAGCCAGATATCGCCAGAACGGAAGGCTTCGCGCAGATGGAACAGGACCGCGACCTCCCAGAGTCTGCTTGCCTCGTCAGCATCCGCGTTCAGATGCCGCAACCATTTCGAGCCTCGACGAAGGAATGTCAGTGGCAGGACCGTCGCCGTCGCCGTGCCCGCGATGATCGCGCTCGCCGCCAGCAGCGGTTCCGCCACGGGCGCGGCGCAAATGTCGAGCGCCCGCAACATGCGCGGCGCGTAGCGCCGGAACCGATGATAACCGTGACCGACATGCGCCAGCGGATCGGCGGCCAGGGTGTCTGTGAGCTGGGTCGCCGTGGCGACAAGCCCCTTGAGCGATAGCCAACCTCCGGCATTGCCGACGGCCTCTTCGAGGGAGGCCCGGTCCTCATGCGCTTCCAGGAGGGCGGAACCGAGGGTGGCGAAGGATTGCAGGGTGTCCTTCAGCGCCGATTTGGCATCGTCCATCCGGGCGTCACATCGCGATTTCGCCTCGCGCCAGGTCTTGCCGACGATCCGATCGTGGGTCTCGACCACGGCGTCGGCAATGGCGCTGCGCCATTCCAGAGCACAGACCGCAAGAATGGCGAGACGGCGGTCACCCGAGATATCCCGCAGATCGCCCGCGAAGTATCGCTCGCCCTGCCGGCGAAGGCGGGTAACCCGGTGCGGCGGTACATTCGCCAGAGTGCCCCGGTCCAATTCCAAAGCCTGCAAGTATTCCAGGCGGTCCAGCAGGCGGTTCATATCAGCCGAGTTCCGCCCGATCTCGAACTGACGCAGCCAGACGAACCGCGTAACCGAGCCGCCCGCATCTTCGGTCAGAAGGGCATCGAGCTGCGTTCGCATGTCATCGTCCAGCCGACTGGCGATCCGGGCGTCGACCCGCCGTTCAGCCGCGACGAGCGCATCCGCGCAAAGCCGCTCGATGACCGTGATTCCGGGCAGGACGGTCTGGGCCGCCCGGCATTGCTCGACGAAGCGCCGTGCCAGATCCTCGTTCGACCGGGCGGTTTCGGCCGCACCTTCAAGCCAGATTTTCAGATCGCGCGCCCCACGGCCCGCGAACATCTTGTAACCATAGATTTCGCGCAAGGTGGCCAGGTGCTCATGCCGGGTCTCCTCGCGCGCGGCATATCCGGCCAGGTCATCAGGCCTTATCCCAAGCTGCGCTGCCAGAAAGCGCGTGACTGCCAGTGGAATGACCTCGCCCGGCACCAGCAGCCGCCCGGGATACCGCAGCGCGCAGAGTTGCAGGGCAAAGCCGAAGCGATTGTGCGGACGGCGGCGGGCATGGATGATCTCCAGATCGTCGTCCGCCAGGGTGTAATGGCGCAGCATCGACGCGTCATCAGTCGGCAGGTCGAACAATGCCGCCCGTTGGCGGTCGGTGAGAATGCTGCGTCTTGGCATGGCGATCTTTCAGGAAATCGTGATGGACGACCGTCCGTAAGGGGACCGATCAGCGGACATGGGTCGAGGTGGCAGAGAACGGCAAGGAAACCGCGCCTCGCCATGGCTCGTATAGATGGTACGATTTGATTCGCACATGTGGCCCCTTATCCGTACACTCGCTGCATGACCGCGACCAAGATTGGCTATGCCCGCTGCTCCACCGACCGTCAGGATCTGACGGCGCAACGTGCTGCCCTTGCAGAGCTTGGGGTCGCCGAAGAGTGCATCTACACAGACCACGGCCTGACGGGCACGAACCGCGCCCGGCCCGGCCTCGACCAGGCTCTGGCCGCCGTGCGCGCAGGCGACGTGCTGGTCGTGCCGAAACTCGACCGCCTCGCGCGCTCGGTCCCGGACGCCCGGGCGATCGCAGATCAGTTGCAAAAGAAAGGCGTGAGGCTCGCCCTCGGCGCTTCGGTCTATGATCCGACCGACCCGATGGGAAGGATGTTCTTCAACATCCTGGCCACCTTCGCCGAGTTCGAGGCTGACCTCATCCGCATGCGCACCCGGGAGGGAATGGCCATCGCCCGCGCAAAGGGCAAACTCCGGGGAAAGCAGCCAAAACTCTCTGAAAAACAACAAAAAGAGCTGAACCGGATGCACGCCTCCGGCGACTACTCCATCAGCGATCTCGCTGAGCTCTTCTCCATCTCCAGACCGACCGTTTACAGGACGCTACAGCGAAATTCGGCCAAAACTACACCTTAGCGTAGGATTCTGCCCCCTCCGGCATCAGACCCCTGCGTCTGCGGGATTTGGCAGGCTTGCATCAGCCGGGGATGCGGGGGGGTCCGATCCGGCCTTGCGCGCTGCCGGATAGCGTGCCGATGCAGACTGAAGGAAATGCCGATGCAGACCCCTGCGCCCCTGACGGTTCTTGGCCTTGTCGCCCTTGCCACCACGGCGATCGTCTGCGGCGACACGGCCGGCAAGCTGCTGACGGGGGCGGGGGTGCAGCCGCTGTTCGTGGCCTGGTCGCGCTTCGCGCTGGCGGCCCTGCTGCTGTTCTGGGTGCTGGGCCTGGGGCCGGCCGGCCTGGGGCGCCTGCTGGACTGGCGGCTGATCCTGCGGGCGGCCCTGATCGTCGGCGCCATCGCCTCGATCCTGACCGCGCTTCGGACCGAGCCCATCGCGAATGTCTTCGGCGCCTTCTTCATCGGCCCGATCGTGGCCTATGTGCTGTCGGCCCTGCTGCTGGGCGAGCGCGTGTCCTGGGCGCGCACGGTGATGCTGGGGCTGGGATTTGCCGGCGTGCTGCTGGTCGTCCGGCCCGGCGGCGAGATGGGGACCGGCATGATTTTCGCGGTGCTGGCCGGCACGCTCTACGGCTCGTATCTTGCCGCGACGCGCTGGCTGACCGCCTTCTATCCGCCGCCCTTCCTGCTCGGCTCGCAACTGCTGATCGGGGCGGTGCTGCTGCTGCCTGCGGGCCTTGCCAGCATTCCGGCAAGCACCGACCTGCGGGTCTGGGTGCTTGTGATCGTCAGTTCGCTTGCCTCTGCCTTCGGCAACTATCTGCTGGTGGTTGTGAACCGGACGACGCCGGCGACGGTCTCGGCGCCCCTCATCTATTTCCAGTTGATCGCCGCCACCGTGATCGGGTTCCTCGTCTTCGGCGACTGGCCGGAGCCGTTGACCCTGCTCGGCCTTGGCGTGATCTTCGCCTCGGGTTTCGGCGGCCTGGCGCTAGTGCCGAGGCGCTAGGCGCGGCGGCCCCGTGCGTGGCGTACACTGACAAGCGCCACGAAGCTGCTCTGCAGTAGCCCAGCCTCTGCACGCGATCCACCCGTGCAGGGGCGCGGGAGGGCTGCAGGCGCCTTGTTCCCCGGACACGCCCGAGAAGGCTTTGTCAGGTTGTTGCCGCCCAGACTCAGTTTGGCGCGAACGTTGCCACTCAGGCGGCCAATTCCGCTGCATAGCCAGCCCACAAGTCGAAAGCATCGTTTCTCGCGTGGCAGTACGCTTTGGCGGACAGGCGGTGGCGTTTTGGGCGGAACAGACAGGCAATCTGGTCATGAGCGGACAGGAATCGTTGCGCGTGCCTCGGGGATTTGAAGCGCCCCATTATTTTTTCTCGCCGTCGGGTGTGTCGGTGCGACGCTTCGCTCCTGTTGTTCAGACCTTTGTGCTGGCGATGCTCCAGGCCGGGTGCAATCTCCACTTTAGCGGCTCCATAAGAGCGAAGCTTGTCCGTCACCATAACACGCGGCGCGCTCCAACGTTTCAGAAGCTTGAGCAGAAACCGCCTGGCGGCGGCCTTGTTTCGCCGAGATTGGATGAGAATGTCGAGCACATCACCGTTCGCATCGACCGCCCGCCACAGCCAATGTGTCTCGCCTTTGATCCGGATTACAACCTCGTCGAGATGCCATTTGTCGGCCGGCGCTGGTCGATCACGCCGGATCTTGGCGGCGAACCCGTGGCCGAAGCGGTTCACCCAGTTGCGGATTGTCTCGTAGGAAACCGTGACACCCCGTTCCGCCAGAAGATCCTCCACGTCGCGCAGGCTCAAAGCAAACCGGTGGTAGGCCCAGACGGCGTATCAGATGACACTCTTCGGAAACCGGAAGCCTTTGATCCGCGAAAAATCTTCGATGTTCAACATGGAGCTGAACTACCCGGACGCCGCGACGTCAGCAACCTGACAAAGCCGTGACGCCAGGTTGGTTTCGATCGCATCGTCGATCCATGCAGGGAGCGGGTCTGCCTGGCGACCGCGAATGATGCCATAGAACCGCATGGCGAGGCTGCGCATCGTTGCGAAGGCGGGGGAGCCGGCCCTAAGATCGTCGATTTTCCGTGATGTTCACGCCGCCGCCCGCCACATCCGGTATCGCCCCTGCCCTGTTACCTCCCGGATAAGGCCCTGCTCTACCATCCAATCGATGTTGCGCTGAACCGTTGCCCGATGCGTGCCTGTCAGTTTCTGGGCCATTTGGACCGAGACCAGCGGCCAGCTTGTGAAAAGCTCGCGCAGCATCGGCGGCGTCTTGCCCGAAAGCGGCGCCATCGTTCGTTCCGCGGCAGCAGCCCAAGCCTCGATCTCCTCGAGCCTGCGCAGGGCTGCGAATGTTGCGCTCTCCATCGCGTTCAGCCAGCGCGCTAGCCGGGCGGGCGGGTCCCCGATCGCGCGGAAGCCCCCTCCCCCGCCCATCGCGATCGGTGCGAAGATCGCGCCGGGCATGCTCCCTGACGGTGCGAGTTCGGTGATCGCAACACGCGACGCCGTCACCGCGGCCTCGAGCGGATCGTCGATCGGCGAGAGCTCCGCGACATGCCAGAGATGAAAACCCATGCAGGCCCGCGCTACGGGGTGGAGGTCTTCGGCCTGATCCATCATCGCAAGCCATCCGGCAGCCCGGTCCTCGAAGGCTTCCCGCTCTGCCATCTCGACCATGCGCGAGGGAGCCCTAGCCTCGTCGAGACGCTCCCCCTGCCCCGGACGGGCGCGCCGATCAAGGAAGGTTTCGAGGTCGCCCACACATGACCGACGCGCCAACGGCGCGGGTCCGCCGGTCAGCCGCCGCACGGTCCAGCCGATCCGGTACAGCGCTTGCGCATCATCCGTTACGGTCGAAACCCGCAGCGCCATGTAGAGCGACAACCGGTCGAGGCCGATCCGGTCCTGCGTGAGCCAGCTAAGATCCGCGGCTTCGATCAGGGCAAGCCGCTGCCGCCAGCCAGCCGGACCCCGGCGCAGGCGTTCATCGAGGATCCCCAACCGGGCCGCAACGCGAGCAAGC
>NZ_JASBRW010000044.1 GCF_030149235.1 Maricaulis sp.
GACGTTAAAAGCCAGTGATCTGCAGGATGCACAGATCATGGAGGTCTTGAAGCTGGCACACCAGCTGACCGACACCATGAAGCTGTTCTTCAGCTCGCTGGACCAGTCGATCTGCCAAGAGTTTCATTATATCGCGGACTACATCTCCCGCACCCGGGACGAGATCGCCGCGCTACGCCCGAACGATATCAAGTCCGAGCGCATTCCATCGGCAGGCGCCGAGCTGGAAGCGGTCGTCACCGATACCGAGAAGGCCACGGAAACGATCATGTCCGCCGCCGAAAGCGTCCTTTGTGACGAGGAAGCGGATTACGACGCCTACCGCGCCAAAGTGGAAGCCAAGATGATGGAAATCATCGAGAATTGCAGCTTCCAGGACCTGGCCGGCCAGCGCGTCTCCAAAGTGGTCAATTCCCTGCGCCATGTCGAAAGCCGCGTCGCCCGCTTCGCAGAAGTCATGGGTGTACACGACGCCGACACGACGGTTCAGGAGACCGACGAAGAAAAACGTGCCCGGGAGCAATTGCTCAACGGCCCGGCCCTGAATGGCCCGGAAACGAGCCAGGACGACATCGACGCTTTCTTCTCCGGTGAAGAAGACGCGGGAGCGCTAGACCAAGGGTCCATCGACTCTCTGTTCGACTAAGTCTCCTAGTCGGACCAGACCAGTTGCCGTGCGCCCCAGCGCGCGGCAACGCCATAGGCTGACAGGCTAAGCGCGACGGCTTCGGGATCGAAGCCGTCGTCTTGCATTTCGGCACCGAGTATTCCGTCCGCTATAAACAGGGCATCAATGCCGGCCCGGTCAGCGCCGGCGATATCGGTCTCCGGGCCATCGCCGATCGCAAGGACCTGTTCCGCGCTGCCCGACCACCCCACACGCTTGAGCGCCTCGAACGCCAAGCCATAAATGGGCCTGTGCGGTTTGCCGGCGACGATGCTGGTGCCACCCATAGCGCGATAATGCCGGGCGATCGCACCCGCGCAGTAGATCAGGCGATCACCGGCCTGTACGACAATGTCAGGATTGGCGCAGACCAGGTCGAGATTGCGCTCCAGAGCAGTCCTGAGAACCGCATCATAGTCCTCCGGCTTGCCGTCCCAGTAATCATCGGGCCCGGTGCAGGTGATGAACTGCGCCTCTTCGACCGAAACGAATTCCAGTCCCAGGCCGGCATAAAGCGCATCATCCCAGTCAGGTCCGATACGCAAGGCCTTGCCCGGCGCGCGGGCCACCAGCTCGGCGTAGATGGCATCGCCCGACGTCACGACCGTATCGGTCGCATCATCCGGCAGGCCCATTTCCTCAAGGGAATGCAACAAGCTCGGCGCGCGCCGTGGTGAGTTCGAGACCAGGCAAACCGTTCCGCCTTCCGCCCGATAGCGCTGCAACGCTTTCACGGCGTCTGGGATCAAGGCATGTCCATCACGGATCACCCCCCAGACGTCACAGAAAATGGCGGAGTAGTGCGGAGCAAGGTCGGAAAGCGTTGCGCGGGAGATCATGAAGCCGCTTGAAGCAGCCCCGGCCCGCGCGGTCAATCGTCAACCCGCCAGAGCAATTGTGTCGTCGGCGGGAGAGAGCATTTCCTCGTTGACCTGGCGCGGCTCGCCGAAGAGGTGCCCCTGACCGTAGGCAACATCGAGCTCCAGCACTTCAACAACCGTGCCCTCTTCTTCCACCCGGTCGGCGATCAGCTCGATACCGCGGCGGGCGAACAGGCTGGCGATGTCCTGATGGGCGATGTCACCAGCATCCACACCCGCGATACGCTCATAGCCGTCGATCGCCTCAAGCAGTCGGGCACCGCCCACTTTGACAAAGCGAATACCAGCCCGCTGCATCTCGTCGAGATCCATGTCCAGATCGACAGCGCGATCGACCGAGAAACGAAAGCCGAAGTCAGCCATGCGTGCCATGTTGCGGGCCGCGACAGCATCGCGCTCTTCGAAAGCGCGCTGTGAAATCTCGAAAATCAGCGACCCCGAGAGATCGTTGTGCTGACGGATGAAGTCGAGGAAGGTCGGGAAAAAGGTCTCGTCCGACAGCGAGTTGAGCGAGATATTGCAGAAGATCGCTATCTTGCGATCCTGACCCGTCAGTTTGCGCACGATCTGAACACAACGGAACAGCAGGAGATTATCGACTTCCGTCATCAGACCAGCGCGCTCAGCGGCTTTGATAAAGGCTCCCGGAGCGAGGATACGGCCGGTTGCATCGCGCAGACGCGTGAAACTCTCATAGAAGGCCACGCGGCGCTGCGGCAAGGTCACAACCGGCTGCACATAAAGATCGACGCGATTTTCCTGCAGAGCCTCTCGCACGGTATCGATATCAACCGATGTCATTGTGGACGCAGCGGCGCTCGCGGCCGGCATCAGATCCGGCCCCTCGCCGACACGGCGCACCAAGTCCTCCAGCACTTTGACTTCGTGTACGAGCGCATTGTCACGCTCGACAGACTCGGCACGCAGCTCATCCGTGATCTCATCGATGCGGCGCTGGGCCACCTCGAATTCTTCAGCGAGGGCCAGATTGGCCGCCTTCAGGTGCTGAATTTCGGTTTCCATCGCGCTGCGTTCCTGCGCGCGAGCGGCTGCGGAATGCGCCATACCGGCCACGATGAAGACAATCGCGCCCATCATCCAGGCCGAGGCCGTCGACATCAGGCCGAGATAATCAAAGCCGAGCGCGGCCACCACAGCGACCATGATATAGGTCAGCAGGATGAGGATATCTGTCGCTTTCGCCATCAGGGCGATCCTTCTCGTCGCAACGAATCGGCGTTTCTCGCCGAACGTTAATCTGTTCCGGGCCGGGTTTTCGATTGGTTAACGAAGGTAAACCATAGCCCCTGCGGGGCCCGCGGAAATCACAAAAAAATACGGCCCGGCAAGGCCGGGCCGCACATTCTGCATGTCTTATGAATGCCGCCTAGGCGACGTGCGGACGGATCAGAATCTCCACCCGGCGGTTTTGCTGTCGGTCATACGACGACGTCTCCGGATCGATCAGCAGGGCCCGCTCGCCCATGCCGGCAATATAAAGCCGCTCGCGCATCACGCGCTGGGCGATGAGATAGTTGCCAACCGAGAGTGCGCGCTGTTCGGACAGGCGCTGGTTATACTCGTACGGTCCGGTAGAATCAGTATGTCCGACCACGTCGATATAGGTGCGCGGGTAACGGTTCAGCACGTCGCTGACATCGTTGAGAATGGAATAGAAGCGCGCATTGATGTCCGAAGAATCCGTCGCGAAGGTTACATCGCCCGGCATGATCAGCATCAGGTTATTGCCCTCACGGCGCACACCAACACCGGTATCACTGAGCGCGGCACGCATCGCGGCTTCCTGCTCATCCATGTAGTGACCGATGGCCCCGCCCGCGAGCGCACCCAGGCCCGCGCCGATAAGCGCATTGGTCCGGCCTTCCTCGCTGTCGGAGGTATTCGTCATATAGCCCAGCACAGCACCGGCAGCGGCACCCAGCAGGACACCACGCCCGGTGTAATTGGGACGGGTTTCGCCCGTCACAGGATCGGTGGTGGTACAGGCCGTCATGGCCAGGGCGGCAAAGCCCACAATTGCTAAACGCAGTTTCATCGCTCTCACCTCCAAAAAAACTCGCCTCGCTTGGAGTATAGCCTGTCTTGTGACAAGCGTTCCATGCGACGGCTTAGCGCTGCCTTGATGAACGCAGGCTGAGCCGATTTCCGCCGCAGGCCCAGTGAAAAAATGCTCATCCGGAATCATGTCCCACCTCTTGACGCTCTGGCCTGCATCCCCTAAGTCGCCCGCTGTTAGCAGTCGGCTGGGGTGAGTGCCAATGCGCTCATCCCGGTCGTCGCGATAGATATCAGTCCTCTTGTTGGAGAAAAGCCAAGATGACCTTTCGTCCTCTGCACGACCGTGTGCTGGTAAAGCGCGTCGAAGAAGAGTCCACGACCAAAGGCGGGATCATCATCCCTGACACCGCCAAGGAAAAGCCGCAGG
>NZ_JASBRW010000056.1 GCF_030149235.1 Maricaulis sp.
ATCCTTAAGAGTCCTGACCGCAATCATTGATCAAGATGTAGAATACGGATTAGCGCCCGATTCGCTGTTGCGGTTTGTGGCGCTGGCCGATGGCGGACCGGAAAGGATCAGGACCATGGCTGCGAAACTCAAAATGTCCAATGCCGAAACCCAACGCCTCCAGGGTGCCGTCGATCCGTCGGCCCGGGGCGATGTCCACGACGCGTTCACCGACCGTGCTGCTGCCGAGCGCGCCATCATGGTGCTTGGGGCGCGTGCTTTTGAAGACCAGGCGCGTCTTGCGGCCGCTGGCCAGACGGCTCCGCCGCCGCGCGACTGGCGCCTCCTGGCCCAGTTTGCCGCGGAATGGAAAGAGCCGGATTTCCCGGTCTCCGGTGGCGATCTCATCCTGATGGGGTATGAGCCCGGCCCGATGCTCGGCGATGCGCTCGACGAGCTCAAGGCGCACTGGATTTCTGAACGCTTCGAGCCCTGCAAGGATGAGCTCCTGGCGCGGCTCAAGCACTAGAGCGAGCACCTGTTCAAGCAAAAAGCCCCGGCCAGCTGGCTGGGGCTTTTTCTGTTTTGGATTTACCAGTCCGCGTCGAGATAGAGCGCGGTGAAGCCGAGCGTGTCGACAAGGCCATGGGCGACGATCAATGGCCAGAGATTGCGCTTGTAGAGCAGGTAGAGCGTGCCGAGCGACAGGCCGATGAGCCCGGTCACGATCAGGCCACGCAGGCCCTGATAGTAAAAGTGGGCAATGCCGAAGATTGCAGCCGGGATCAGCACGGCGAGGAAGAGCGCGAAGGGCAGGCCCTTTGTGACCCGCTCGGCGCGACTGACCATGAAGCCACGGAAGAACAGCTCCTCGCCAAATCCGGCCGAGATCCAGGCCAGCGCCAGCCACAGCAGATAGACTGGCAGATTGCCTCGGATATTGCCCCAGCGGTCTTCGACACCGTCAGGAAGGGCTCCGGTCTGCCACAGTCCCAGCGTGTCGCCGAGAAAGGCTGTGCCGGCTCCGACCCCCAGGATGACCACGACGCCCAGCACGATTTGTGGAAGGAGCAGGGCCCAGGACTTCCATCGGCCCGGGTTGCGCAGGCCGAGCTGAGCCCATGTCTCACCGCGCGAATGCAGGTAGAGCGTCGCCAAGGTCAGGACGACGGCGAGCGAGATGGGGCCGGAGAATTTCCAGATATAGGGATCGAGAAGCGCCTTGGTGCCGAAGGCGATGGTAACGCCGGCGGTCAATTCGATCGCGGCGCGTAGGCGGGAATGGGTCTGTTCGGTCATGCACACGCTTTCACTTAAGGGAGGTGCCCTTTGCGGGCCTGGTCCCTTTCTAGGTGTTTGCGTGGCGGGCTTATTGAATGATCGTGCCGTGGGTGCGGGTGTCGATGATCTTCCACCAGGCCTTTGGCGTGAGACCGAGTGTGGCCTTGAACTGCCGTGTGAGGTGAGCCTGGTCGGAAAAGCCGCAGGCGTAGGCGGTCTCGGCCAAGCTCAGGCCGCGGAAGATGCACGCCTTGGCCCGGTCGAGGCGGCGCAGGGTGACGTAGCGATAGGGGCTGGTGCCGAGCACGGCGCGGAAATCGCGCGAGAGCTGCCAGCGCGACACGCCGGTAACCTGCTCCAGATCTTCCATCTGAATTGGGTCAATCAAATGGGCCTCGATATAGTCTCGGGCCGCGACCACGGCTGCTGCGTCCGGCTGGCGGGTCAGGTTTCCCCCGCTATCCAGCGCGCACAGGGCTTCTGTCAGGTCCGCAAGTGCGTTTTGCCAGTGCAAGGGGTCGAGGGGTGTGGACAGGTCCCGCACAAGGTCGACGACAAGGGTGATCAGTTCTTTGTCCCGGGTCCGGCCGCCCTGAATGAAGGGGAGGGCGCGCCCATTGAGCGGGTCAAGCAAGTCTGTCGGCGCGATATTGATGCCGCGATAGCAAAACCCGTCTTCGGTGCCGGCTTGCCCGTCATGCAGCTCATCGGGATGCAGCACGACCAGCTCACCCGGCAGGGAGTGCCGGCAGGCGCCGCGATAATCGAAACTCTGAACGCCTTGGAGTGTCAGTGCGAATGTATAGGTGTCGTGCCGATGCGGAGCGAAGGCCTTCCCGCTAAACGCAGCTTCAAAGCGTTTATGCGGCCCTGCCGCCGTGGTCACTCGCCCGTTTACGTGCATGCCCATGCCTGTGCCCCATTATCCGGGAACAGGCTTAGACGGGGTCAATGGTGAAATGAAGCGGGATTGGCCGCCAGATAATCCACGCTCTGCCTAGGGCCATTTCGCCTCGGGCGGCATCGAGGACAGGATCGACTTCACATTGCCGCCCGTTTCCAGGCCGAACTTGGTTCCGCGGTCATAGAGCAGGTTGAACTCGGCATAGCGGCCGCGGCGAACAAGTTGTTCCTCACGGTCATCCGGGGTCCAGGGCGTTTGCATGCGCCGCCGGACGAGTTGCGGGTAGACATCGAGGAAGGCCAGGCCGACATCGCGGGTGAAAGCGAAATCGCCATCCCAGTCGCCGGTATTGTGGCGGTCGTAGAAGATCCCGCCAATGCCACGCGGTTCGTCGCGATGGGGCAGGTAGAAATACTCGTCACACCATTTCTTGAAACGGGCGTGGAAGTCATCGTCATGCTTGTCACAGGCCGTCTTGCAGGCGGCGTGGAAGTCCTTGGCGTCATCATGGTCCTGGGTCCGGGCGCGATCGAGCACCGGTGTCAGGTCCATCCCGCCCCCGAACCACCACTTCGTGGTGGTGATGAAGCGTGTGTTCATATGCACGGCCGGAACATGCGGGTTCCACATGTGGGCGATCAGGGAGATACCGGATGCCCAGAAGCGCGGATCTTCGGCAGCGCCGGGGATTTGCGCGCGGAATTGTTCGGAGAACTCTCCATGCACGGTCGAGACGTGAACGCCTACCTTCTCGAACAGCCGACCGCGCATAATGCCCATGCGGCCGCCGCCCTGGTCCTGGCCGCGGCTCCAGTCCTCGAACTCGAACCGGCCGGCGTCCGGCCCGTAGAGCTGGGCCGGCGCTTCGTCCTCGAGCGCTTCGAAGGCGTGGCAGATCTTGTCGCGTAGGTCCTCGAACCAGGCCCGGGCAGTGGCGCGGGCGAGGTCGATGTCGAGCGTGTCGCTGGCAGAGGTCGTCGTCATGGCGACATGGATACGCCCTTTGTCCGCCGGTGCAAGGGTTCAAAGCGCGACTTTTGTGCCCGGCGGCGCATAAGTCTATGCGCATAAGAAATGAGCGGGGGAATAGGTAGTTGGGCGGTTTCGGTTAATCCGCGTTTACCTTCGTAGCGGCATCAATGAGCCCAATTGGAATGTGGAATACCCGAAGGATTTCAATCATGAGCACGTTGGACCTAGCTAACCGCCTGGCCTTTCTCGAACTCGACGACGCCACCCGCCAGTCCCTGCGCGAGATCAGACCTCTGATCGAGCGGGAAATGCCGGACGTGCTCAATGCCTTCTATGCGCATATTGCCCAGCATGATGACAGCAGCGGCTTTTTCTCCGATCCGTCCCGGGTGGCACACGCCAAGCAAAAGCAAAGCGAACATTGGGGTCGCATGCTCGATGCCCAGTTCGACGAGGCCTATATCCACTCCGCGCGCACCATCGGTCAGGTTCACAACCGGATCGGTCTCTCACCGACCCTCTATATGGGCGGGTATTCCTTTGTCATGGCGCGAATCCAGGCTGCGATCATCGAGGACGGCTACAGCCGCCTGCATAATCGCAGCGCCGAAACGGCCGAGCGTGTCGCCGCTTTCACCCGCGTTGCGATGCTCGACATGGACCTGGCGCTCGAGGTCTATAGCGAGAGCCGCAAGGCTGATGAGGACAAGGCCCGCATCGAAGCGCTCACGGCGGAGTTCGAGCAGCAGGTCATCGCCATCGCCGACCAAGTCCTCTCCGCCGCGACCAGTGTGAAACAAGCCACCGATTCAATTGCCGAGAATGCCCGCAGCAGCGGGGAGGAGATGAATCAGGCCTCGATGCGGTCAACCGATGTACGCAAATCGGCCGAGAGCGCTGCCGCCTCGACCACGGAAATGACGGCCTCTATCGCGGAGATCGCGCGCCAAGCCAGTGACACCGCCACGCAGAGCAGTTCGGCGTCCCAGTCGGCCCAGGTCACAGTCGAGACCATGTCCCAGCTGGCCGGCGCCGCTGAAAAGATTGGTGAGATCGTTACCCTGATCGAAGGAGTTGCGGAACAGACCAACCTGCTGGCGCTGAATGCCACCATCGAGGCGGCGCGGGCCGGGGAGGCCGGCAAGGGCTTCGCAGTGGTGGCCTCCGAGGTCAAGGCGCTCGCCAGCCAGACCGGCAAGGCGACTGAGGATATCTCTCACCAGATTGCCGGCATGCAGGAAACGGTCAGCCGCGCCGTGCGCGAAATCGATACCGTCAGCGCCTCGATCGAGGATGTCAGCGCGACCGGTGCTTCGATCAGTGCCGCGGTGGAAGAACAGAACGCGGCCACGGGTGAGATTTCCCGCAGTGCCGAAATGACGGCCGGTGCCGCCGCCGAGCTCGATAAGCTTGTCTCGCGGGTCGGTGAGGGCGCGCGCTCAGCTTATGAAGCCTGCCGCGCCGTCGCCGGTGAGGTGGATGATTTGCAGGCCCAGTCCAAGGCGATGCGCGAAAACATCACCGCCTTCCTTAGCAAGCTGCGCGCGGCCTAGGCCGCCGCAGCACCGCTGGAATTGGACGGCCGGCGACGCGGCCGGCGCTTCTTTTGTGCATTGCCAGACGCTTCGGCGGGCTTGGCCGCCTTACGCGGCTCTCCCCGTTGCGCCTTGGGCTTGCCCGGTCCATTTGCCGAACGACGTTGTCCGCCGCCTGAACGGCCTTGCCCGCCGCCGCGACCACGCTGGGGTTTCTTGGCCGGCTTGGGGCAATGCAGGTCTGCCCCTTCATCGGTGAGATGAAAGCCAATCGTTTTCTCGATATCGCGCAGCAAGATGCGGTCATCCATCTCAACGAGTGAGATAGCGACACCGTCTGTGCCGGCCCGCGCGGTACGTCCGATGCGGTGGACATAGACCTCCGGCACATTGGGGAGGTCGAAATTCACCACATGGGACACGTTATCAATATCGATACCACGGGCGGCGATATCGGTGGCGACCATGATCTTCACATCGCCCGACTTGAAGGCTTCCAGCGCTTTCTCGCGCTGATTCTGGCTCTTATTGCCGTGAATGGCGACGGCCTCGAGGCCATCCTTGCCAAGATTCTGCACAATCCGGTTTGCGCCGTGCTTGGTGCGAGAGAACACGATGGCGCGCTCGACTTCCCGCGCCGCCAGGATATCGCGCAGGGCATCGCGCTTGTCCGCGCGCTCGACCAGCAGGACTTTTTGCTCGATACGCTCGACCGGCTTGGATTGCGGGGTAACGGCGATCTCGACAGGATCGGTCAGGAACTGATTGGCCAATTGCCGGATCGGCTTGGGCATGGTGGCGGAGAAAAGCAGGGTCTGACGCGTCTTCCGCAGCTTGCTCATGATCTGACGGATGGCGGGCATGAAGCCGAGGTCCATCATCTGATCGGCCTCGTCCAGCACGACGGTCTTGATCTTGTCCAGGCGCAGCACGCCGCTACCGGCATGATCGAGCAGGCGGCCGGGCGTGGCGACGAGAATGTCGACACCGGGCTCCAGGCGCTTGATCTGAGGACGCGGCTTCACGCCGCCGACGATCACGGTGTGGCTGAGTTTGAGGTGTTTGGAATAGGTCTCGATACTGTCGCCGATCTGGGCGGCGAGTTCGCGGGTTGGAGCCAGGATCAAAGCGCGGCAGCCGCGCGGTCCCGCGCGTTCATCACTGGCTGCGAGGCGGGTGAGGAGGGGCAGAACGAATGCGGCAGTCTTGCCGGTACCGGTCTGAGCAATACCGACAAGGTCACGGCCTTGCAGCAGAACCGGAATGGCCTTGGCCTGGATCGGTGTGGGTTGGGTATAGCCGGCTTCATCGACGGCTGTCTGGACCGGCTGTGCCAGTCCCAAGTCAGAAAAAAGAGTCAAAAAACAATACCATAAAAGCGCGTCCAGCGAGGCTGGGTGCGCGAAAATCAAATGAACGAAATGAGCGTAGATCAGCCGTCCGGCGAGGCGCATCAAGGCGCGGTGGATCGCTGAAAAGATCCTGTAGGGCCGCGAACTTCCTCTGAAGAAGGCCTACGCGCGGCGTGTTGAGCTTGATATGGGCCTAAGTGAAAGCAAAAGCAAGCGCTGGATTGGTTTTGTGACCAAGCCGCCGCGGTGAAACTCCAGCAATACTGGCCTCACTGCAGGATATAAGGCTAAACTCGCATTATGAGGCCTTACATCTTTTCGGTGAAAATCCGAGGCGTGGTCGTTCGCGCTGAACCGTCCTGGCTGTTTCTGGTGCTGCTGGTCGCCTGGTCCTTGGCTGTCGGCTTCTTTCCAGATGCCGAAGCGGGCCTGAGCACGCAGACCTATATCGCCATGGCCATTCTGGCGGTGGCGGGGCTGACTTTTTCGATTGTCGCCCACGAGTTGTCCCACACTTTCGTCGGGCGGGCCTTTGGTCTGCCCATCCATCACGTAACCCTGTTCCTTTTCGGTGGCGCCGCAGAGCTTGAGGAGGAGCCCGACCGGCCGCTGGTCGAGCTGGTAATGGCATTGGCCGGTCCGGTGATGAGCCTGTTTCTGGCGCTGATATTCTCCTCGGCGGCGGGCTGGCCGGGCCTGCAGGAGAGCTGGCAGCCGCTGGCATTGGTGCTGAGTTATCTCGGCCTGATCAACCTGATCCTGGCTCTGTTCAACATGGTGCCGGCCTTTCCGCTCGACGGTGGCCGGGTCCTGCGCGCCATCTTGTGGATGTTCGGGGCCAGCCAGCGGCAGGCGACCCGGATTGCGAGCCTCGCGGGCGAGGTCTTTGCCGTCTTTTTGATGGTCAATGGCGTTCTGGTCCTGCTGCTGGCCGTTTCCGCTGCAGGCTTGTGGTGGATACTGATCGGTTTCTTCCTGCGATCGGCGGCCCGTTCGGCCCGGCTGCAGCTCGAAACGCGACTCGCCCTGCGCGAACTGCGCGTTGCCGATCTTATCCGGCCCGGACTTGAGACGGTCGATGCGCGAGCAAGCGTCGAGGATTTCATTCGCGAGAAACTCGTCTTCCATCATCGGGACTGGTGTCCGGTTGTTGATCAGGGCCGGTTGATCGGCGGTGCGGGCGTGTTGGAAGCCGAGGCCGTGCCGCGCGAGGACAGGCTGCTCCGGCGCGTCGGCGAAATCGCGGTCAAACCGCTGGCGGGGCAGGTCATTGACGCGCTTGCCAAGGGCGACACAGCGCTCCGCCGGATGCAGCATCACCATCTCGACCGGCTCTATGTCGTCGATGGCGACCGCCTCGCCGGTGTGTTGATGGCGGCCGATCTGGTGGCCTATGCACAAATGAAACACCGGTTCGAAGATGCGGGGATGAGCTAGGCCGGACCAAGCTGCCGCTGCGCCTCCGCCAGCGCAATGCCGGCGCTGACCACCACATTGAGCGAGCGGGTTTCAGGGCGAATCGGTATCACCACCCGAGCGTCCGCTGAATGGTGGACTTCATCCGGCACACCGGCGCTTTCGCGGCCAAATAATAACCGGTCATCAGGCCTGAAGGAGAAATCCCAAAGGTTGTCAGCGGCTTTGGTCGTAAACAGAACGAGGCGACCAATTGCCGCGTCTGCACTTGATGTGTAGTGGCCCCAGGAGGCGTGCCGGAGGGGCGAAATGGCTGCCTGATAGTCCATCGCAGCCTTCCTAATCCCCTTTGCTGTAAGGGGAAAAGCGCATGGCTCGATGATGTCCATACCAGCCCCGAAACAGGCCGCGACGCGCATGGCCGCCCCAAGGTTTTGCGGAATATCAGGTTGAAAAAAAACGATACGCATTCTAAGCCGCGCTCACGTCGAAATTTGGGAAGTGTACGCCACGCTCTGTGGCGCTGCGACACGCCCATCGACGATCGGTTATGCGACGTCAAGCCCGGACCCCGGATTTGGTGTCGATTTTCTGGGGCAGGGGATGCCGTCCGGCTCCCCAAGATATAAGAGAAGAGGTCGGCTCGTGACGGAAGAAAACGGCGCGCTTGACGGACACGGGGAAGAACCCTCCCGCCGCGACTTCATTTATATCGCTGCAGGCGGCGCGACCGCTGTTGGTGGCGGTCTTGTGATTTGGCCATTCATCGATCAGATGAACCCGGCAGCGGACACGCTGGCCCTGGGGTCCATCCGGGTCGATATTTCCCAGCTCCTTCCGGGCTCGGAAATGACGGTGATGTGGCGCGGTGCGCCGGTCTTCATCCGTCACCGCACGGAAGACGAGGTGGCAGAGGCCCGCGATGTGGAATTGTCGGCTCTGCCCGACGAGGACGCCCGTAACGAAAACCTGCCCGACGGCACGCCGGCGCTCGACGCCAACCGTGTGCTTCGACCGGAATTCCTGATCGTCAAAGGCAACTGCACCCACCTGGGTTGCGTGCCGACGAGCCAGGAGACCAATGCGGGCGGCGAATACAATGCCTGGTACTGCCCGTGCCACGGTTCTCACTACGACAAGTCTGCGCGCATCCGTCGCGGCCCGGCTCCTGAAAACCTGCCGGTACCGGACTACTTCTTCGAGAGCGAGACGACCGTGAAAATTGGTCTGAACGATGAAGAACGCGCTAACTCTGGGTGGGCTGTAGCATGAGTGGACCTTCGACCTACGAACCGAAAACCGGCTTTACCAAATGGCTCGACTCGCGCCTGCCGATCATCCGCCTCGGCTGGGACAGCTTTGTCGACTTCCCGACGCCGCGTAACCTGAACTACTGGTGGACCTTCGGCGGGATCCTCGCGATCTTCCTGATGATCCAGATCGTCACCGGTATTGTCCTGGCGATGCACTACGTGCCGCATGAAGCCTATGCCTTCGACAGTGTCGAGCGTATCCGCCGTGACGTGAATTTCGGCTGGATGATCCAGTCCATGCACGCCAATGGCGCGGCCTTCTTCTTTGTCGCCGTCTATCTGCACATGTTCCGCGGCCTCTATTACGGTTCCTACAAGGCGCCGCGTGAGGTGTTGTGGATCTTGGGCGTCGTGATCTACCTGTTGATGATGGCCACGGCCTTCATGGGCTACGTCCTGCCGTGGGGCCAGATGTCCTACTGGGGCGCCATCGTGATCACCAACCTGATCGGTGCGCTGCCCTTCGTCGGCGATGCGATCCGTGAATGGCTGTGGGGCGGTTTCTCGGTCGGTCAGGCCACGCTGAACCGCTTCTTCTCGCTGCACTACCTGCTGCCCTTCGTGATCGCCGGCGTGGTCGGTCTGCATATCTGGGCGCTGCACGTTCCGGGCAATGGCAACCCCGTTGGTCTCGACGTGCGTGGCGGTGATGACGGCAAGAAGGATACGCTGCCCTTCCACCCGTACTACACGGTCAAGGACGGCTTCGCGATCCTGGTCTACCTGATGGTATTCTGCGTCTTCGTCTTCTTCCTGCCGACCGTTCTGGGTCACGCGGACAACTTCATCGAAGCCAACCCGCTCTCGACCCCGGCTCACATCGTTCCGGAATGGTATTTCCTGCCCTTCTACGCGATCCTGCGTGCCATTACCTTCGACATCGGCCCGATCGATGCGAAGCTGGGCGGCGTGCTGCTGATGTTCGGCGCTATCGCGATCCTGTTTGTCCTGCCCTGGCTGGACACGTCCAAGGTTCGCTCCATGCGCTATCGTCCGCTGACGCGCTGGTTCTTCATCTTCTTCGTCCTGGCCTGCTTCGGCCTGGGCTGGTGCGGTGCGAAGAACCCGGATGATTACGTGCTCGGCATCGAGGGCTTCAAATTCCTCTACTTCGGCCAGTTCCTGACGTTGTACTACTTCGCCTACTTCCTCGTCGTGCTCCCGGTTATGGGCATTGTCGAGAAGCCGAAGGAACGTCCTGCGTCGATCGAGGCAGCGGTCCTGGGCAACAACACCAACGCCCAGCCGGCGGAATAAGGATCAAGATCATGAAAATGACCCGTCTTATTGCAGCCGGTCTGGCCGCGCTTGGACTGTCTGCCGCTGCTGGTGCTGCTCCGGGCGATTACAAGGCGCCGGAACACCATCACTGGCACCACTCCGGCCCGTTCGGCACGTATGACCGTGCTGCGGTCCAGCGTGGCTATCAGATCTATGTCGAAGTCTGCGCCTCGTGCCACTCGATGGACCTGCTGAGCTTCCGTAATCTCGGTGAGCGTGGTGGTCCCTTCGAGGACGAGCGCTTCCCGAACGCCAATGACAACCCGCTCGTCATGCAGCTGGCTGCGTCCTACACGCGTCAGTGGGATGGTGAAGTCGATGATGCCGGTGATCCGCGCATCCGCCCGGGTATCCCGGCTGACACCTTCCCGGCACCGTATGAGAATGAGCAGATTGCTCGCGGTTCCAATAATGGCGCCCTGCCGCCGGATCTTTCGGTCATGACCCGCGCCCGCCATCACGGCACGGATTATGTCCGCTCGCTGATGCTGGGCTACACCGACGCTCCGGAAGGCGTCGAAATGGGGCCGGGCCAGTACTACAACGAGTATTTCGGGCCGATTTCCATGGCGCCGCAGCTGGTTGACGGCCTGATCGAATACGCCGACGGAACCGAGGCAACCCAGGAGCAGATGGCGGAAGATATCGCCGTTTTCCTCACCTGGGCCGCGGATCCGCACCAGGATATTCGCAAGCAGACCGGCCTCATGGTCCTGCTCTTCTTGTTCGTCCTGACCATTCTGGTCTATCTGGCCTATCGCCAGATCTGGGCGAATGTGAAGCACTAGGCTGGGCTGAGCACTGAGCTGACTAAGGCCGCGGCGCTCGTCCGCGGCCTTTTTCGTGGAGACGACGGAGCAAGATGATGAGCAAGTGGACTATTGGCGTAATCGGCGGTTCCGGCCTCTACGCCCTGGAGGGGCTGGAGAATGTCCGCACCCAGGCCTGGGAAACCGCCTGGGGGTTCCCGTCCGCCGAGCTGACCTTCGGTGAGCTCAATGGTGTCAATTTCGTCTTCCTGCCGCGCCATGGTTCCGGGCACACCCTCTCCCCGTCAGAATTGCCCTACAAGGCCAATATCGCAGCGCTGAAGCAGGCCGGTTGTACCGATATCCTGGCTGTCTCCGCCTGCGGCTCTCTGCGCGAAGAGTATGCGCCGGGCCATTTCGTTTTTGTCGACCAGTATGTCGACCGCACCCGACAACGCCCGATGAGCTTTTTCGGCGAGGGCTGTATCGCCCATGTGCCGATGGCTGACCCGGTGTGTTCTCGGCTCAGCCAGATGGCCTTTGACGCGGCTCAGGCTTCCGGCATCGGTGCGACCATGGGCGGGGCCTATCTGGTGATGGAAGGCCCGCAATTTTCAACCCGTGCGGAGAGTGAGCTCTACCGCAGCTGGGGGCTGGACGTGATCGGCATGACCAACATGCCCGAGGCCCGGCTCGCGCGCGAAGCCGAGCTGCCCTATGCGGCTGTGGCCATGGTCACCGATTACGACTGCTGGCACGAGGGTGAGGACAGCGTCGATGTCGCCGGCGTGCTTGAAGTCATGCAGGGCAATACCAAGAAGGCGAAGGCCATGCTGGCTCAGCTGGCAACCACCCTGTCCGCTACAGAGCGGACGGCATCGCCGGATGGGATCGAAACCTGTCTGGACACGTCGATCGTGACTCCGCCGAGCCATCGCCTTGGCGCGGCCGTGGAGCGTCTCGCCAGCCTGATTCCGCGCGTTTTTGCAGCGGATTGAGTGAATTCTCCCGGCCGGGTCTTTTGCCGCTGCCAACGGTCGTCCATAAAGACGGCCCGGCGCGTAGTGTTGCGCCGCATGTGTATCGGGGGATGTCATGCTGAGTTTGGTTCTGGGTTCCACAGTCATGCTGGCGCTGCAGCAGCCGGTTGTCCTGCCTCGTCCCGCCGTTGAGTGCGCCGCCCACCTGACCAATCCGCGAGCCCGGCATGATTGCCTCGGTGATTTGTTGCAGGAGGCGGAGGCTGCGATGGCTGCCGCCGCGGCAGGAGCGGCTGAGGAGGCCGAGCTTGCTGATCTGGACACTGGGGGCATGTTTGGCGCGTCTGCGGCTCTGGAGGCTGCTCAGAGCGCCTGGGCGGCCTATCGTGATGCCGAGTGCGCGCGCCGGGGTGCTCTGATGATCCTGAGCGAGGATTCTCGCCGTGATGTTGTCCTTGATTGCCAGATTGCCCTGACCCGCGCCCGCACGACCGAGCTGAGCGAGGCCTGACGTGTCCAAGCCCAGGCTTTTCATCGGCAATCGCCGTTTTTCGAGCTGGTCTCTGCGGGCCTGGCAGGTGCTCAGGAAATCCGGGCTGGATTTCGAAGAGGTGCTGGTCCCGCTCGATGATGTCGATACGCGGTCCACGATCTCGGAGATTTCACCCGGCGGCACCGTTCCGGCCCTGCATACCGAAGACGGTGTGATCTGGGATTCCCTGGCGATCTGCGAGTGGGCCGCAGAACAAGTGCCTTCGCTCTGGCCCGCTTCGGCACCGCTGCGTCACCGGGCCCGTTCGGCAGCCAGTGCCATGCATGCCGGTTTTTTCGCGCTGCGCCAGCACTGCCCGATGGACCTCGGCCGGGAACCGGCCGCGATCGAGCTGAACGATGCCACCCGCATGGACATCGCTCTGATGCAGGCGCTCTGGCATGATGTCGCGACCCGACCCGGCCCCTACCTGTTCGGCGAATGGTCGATTGCAGATGCCTTCTTCACCCCGGCCGCGACCCGTTTCAGAACCTATGCGGTTGACCTGCACAGCGAGGCCCAGGCTTATTGCGACCAGCTGCTGGCGGATGAGGATTTTCTCGCCTGGGAAGCCGGGGCGCTTGAGGAAGACTTTCCAAACCCGTACGAAAACCCGATCTAGCGCGCTCAGGGACAAACGCCATGGACCTCAAATCCGCGATCCGCACCATTCCCGACTATCCCAAGCCGGGCATCATGTTCCGTGACGTCACCACGCTGATCGGTGATGCGCGGGCCTTTCGTATCGCCGTCGACCTGATGGTTCATCCCTGGGCCGGGACCAAGATTGACCGGGTTGCCGGTACCGAGGCGCGAGGCTTCATCCTCGGCGGCGCCGTGGCGCATCAGCTCTCGGTCGGCTTCACGCCGGTTCGCAAGAAGGGCAAGCTGCCGCATCGGACGCTGATCGAAGAATACGAGCTGGAATACGGGGTCGACGCGATCGAGATCCATGTCGATGCCGTCCATGAGGGCGACCGTATTCTGCTGGTGGATGACCTGATCGCCACTGGCGGAACCGCCGAGGCGTCCATCAAGCTGCTGCAGCGCGCCGGTGCGACGGTGGTCGGCGCGGCCTTCGTGATCGACCTGCCGGATCTGGGTGGCGCCAAGCGCATCGAGGCGCTGGGCGTGCCGGTATCCTCGCTGGTCTCCTACGAGGGCGAATAAGCCGCCGCACCGCGAACGGTGGGCGGCTCATTCTCAAGTCCATCCGACGGATCAGTCTGCAATCAGATCCCGAACATCCTGGGCGAAGGTCTCGAGGGACGGCTCGTGGATGTACATCATGTGACCCGCTTCATAATAGGTGAAGGTCACGCGATCCTGGTCGAAACCGGGCTGGTTGAACATCAGCTCCGCCGAGAAGAAGGGCGTCGCCAGGTCATAATAGCCCTGGGCTACGAGGACTTCGAGATCGGAGTTCTGGCGCATGGCACGCGACACCCACGGCACAACATTGATGTACTCATTGCCGCCGGACTGGCCGGTATCCCAGTTCCAGCCACGAACGCCGCCAATGGTGGAATAGTATTCCGTGATCTCCACGCCCAGCGTGCGGGTGAAGTAGTCCAGCATGGAGGCCGTAAAGCTTGCGTCGATGCCGTAGAAGCTCGGATCGGTTTCCGGGCCTTCACCGACGCCATCAATCTCGACACCGGTGAAACGGCTGTCCAGGCGGCCGACCGACAGGCCTTCATCGCGGCGCAGCTCGCGCTGGAAGCGACGCAGGGAGACCCGCATATTGGCGCGCTCGAGGAAGTCTTCCGACAAGCCGGTAAAGCTGGCTAGACCCGAGATGACACTGGCCTGGCGATTGGCATCAAGCGTGACGCCATACATCAGGGCCGGCATGTATTCCTCGATGGCGAACTCGCGGGCATCGGCAAGGAAGGCCTCGATATCATTGTTCCAGGCCGAACGGTCGACCTTGTTGTGATACCAGGCCGTCGCGGCAAAGCCGGGCATCAGGCCGACATAGCCGATATCATTACCCGGCGACGTGTCGTCATAGCGGAAATCGAGGACGGTGGAGATCAGGGCCACACCGTTGATGGCGACATCTGTATATCCCCCTTCCAGCTCGTTCAGCAGGGCGCCGATCCGCAGCGTGCCATAACTCTCACCGAGCAGGTATTTCGGCGAATTCCAGCGCCGGTTCTCGCTCAGCCAGAGGCGGATGAAGGCGGCGAGGCTCTCGGCATCTTCATTGACGCCCCAGAATTCCGACGGCTCCGTCTCGCCCAGGGCCCGGCTCCAGCCGGTGCCGACCGGGTCGACGAACACGAGATCGGCCACGTCGAGGATGGAGTGGACATTCTCGACGACATCATAGGGCGCAGCTCCGTCATCGACTGCGTTGGGCAGCGCCAGGCGCTGCGGGCCAAATACGCCCATATGCAGCCACAAGCTCGCCGAGCCCGGACCGCCATTGAACACGAAGGCCACCGGGCGGGTACGCGGATCGCCCATATTGTCGGCGATGTAAGCGGTGGTGAAGATCGACGCGGTCGGATTGCCATCGCTGTCGTGCAGGAAGGTTTCGCCGGCGGTGACGGAATAACGGATGCGCTGTTCGCCAATGGTCACCTGACCGCGGCTTTCATAGACGCGCGGTTCCGGCGTCTCGGCGTTTTCCTGCGCCAATGATGGCACAATGCTCAGCGTCGCCGCGGCAAGCGCGGCAGTGAGGGTACGGATCATGAATGGTCTCCCCAATGATTTGGCGGCAGTCTAGTCAGCACCAGGGCTGGCGTGAAGTGACCGGCCTGCAAGCCAAGACTTGGGGCAAAAGCCAAGTTGGGGTAGGGCAGACCCATGAATTATCGACACGCTTTTCATGCCGGCAATTTTGCCGACATTCTCAAACATCTCGTCCTCACCCTTTGCCTTGAGCACCTCAAGGCCAAGCCCAAGCCGGTGCGCTACATCGACAGCCATTCCGGTATCGGCGCTTACGACCTGGCATCAGATGAAGCTGAGCGCTCTCCGGAATGGAAAGACGGTGTCGGCAAGCTGCTGAACGCGGATATTCCCGAGGAGGCCCGCCCGGCGCTCGAGCCGTATCTCAACTTGATCCGTGAGATGAACCCGGATGGGTTGAAATCCTATCCGGGGTCGCCGGAAATCGCGGCGCGTCTGCTGCGTGAGAATGACCGCATGCATCTGTGCGAGCTGCATGCCGCCGACTCAGTGACGCTGGACGATCGCTATAAGCGCGACAAGCGCGTGAAAGTTGAAAAGCGCGATGGCTACAAGGCGATCGAGGCGCTTGTCCCGCCGCCGGAAAAGCGCGGCCTGGTGCTTGTGGACCCGCCGTTCGAGGACCGGGATGAACTCGCCCACATGGCCGAAGCGGTCATGGGCGCGATCGGCAAATGGCCAACCGGGACCTATGTGTTCTGGCGTTCGCTCAAGAACCTCTGGGCTGCCGACCGGTTCGATGCCGGGCTTGCGCACTGGTTGATTACCGAGCAGGGCATTGATCCCGAGAAAATCCTGCGGGCTGATCTCTGGGTGCGTGACCTGGCCAGTGAAGGCAAGCTCGCCGGAGCCGGGGTGGTGATCGTCAATCCGCCCTGGACGCTGGAGGAGCAACTCGTCGGCGCCATGCCCTGGCTGGCTGACACCCTGGCACAGGGCGATGGCTATGGCTGGCGCGTTGACGGCGCCTTTACCGACGAGGACCTGGAAGATCTGGCTGACGATTAGAGCAGCTGGATATTCATATCCCGCAGAAAACGGTCGGAGAAAACGATCGTCGTGATCAGCAGGCTGCTGACGGCGTAGGCGCCGATATTATGCGCCCAGTGCGGACGCAGGCGTCGCGCAGCATCCCATGTCAGAGCCAGAAGGAGGGCCGCGACGCCGATGGTGATCGGATAGGGGCCCATGCCCAGGATGATACCGGCCAGGGCTTCATCATTCGGGTAAGGGCCGGTCATGGTGATCCCTCCCGCAATTAAGCGCAGCATGAACTGGAAAAATAGCAGCCCGTAAGCGAGAAACGATCCGGTCGCCCGAGCCCACAAGTACGCGAGAACGCCGAGGGCCACGGTGACGGCAGGGCCTGCGAGCGACACAATCAGGGCGTAGGTTTGCGAGCCATAGGAGCCCGATGCCGGTCCCGCCTTGTTCAGCGTCATCCACATTTCCACGCCGAGCATCTCCCCGGCGGCCCAGTGGCCGAACTCATGGGCGAGATAGCTAAACGGACCCAGCAGCAAAATGCCAAGATAGAGCCCGAGGCGCGAAGGATTGGGCGAGGCGAGTGTGGTTGCGGTCATGTCTGTCCCCCGACGGACCATTATTGATGGCCTGAGACTATCGAGGGCTTGGAAGGCGCGCGACGGGAATGTGCTAGTAGTTGTCCCCTGCCTCATCCCACCAGGGATGCCCGGACGGCAGATCGCTGGAGACCTTGCCGGGGAATTCCGGCGGGCGTTTTTCCAGGAAGGACATGACGCCCTCCTTGGCGTCGTCGCCCATTCCGGCTTCCAGAATGCCGATCGATTCCAGGCGATGGGCCTCCATCGGATGAGCCGCGCCCTGCATGCGCCACGCCATCCGGCGCATCATGGCCAGCGATACGGGCGAGCATCGTTCAGCGATCTGGCGCGCCCGGTCACGGGCTTCCGCCATCAGGTCTTCGGCGGGCAGGACCCGGGCGACAAGACCCGCCTCGAAGGCCTCGGCTGCCGGGAAAGTCCGTCCCGTCAGGCCCCAGTCCATAGCTGTTGAAATGCCCACGACACGGGGCAGGAACCAGCTCGCGCAGCCGTCCCAGATGATGCCGCGGCGCGCGAAGGGGTAGGCAAATTTGGCATCGACCGAAGCCAGGCGGATATCCATCGGCAGGATCATCGTCGCGCCAATCCCGACTGAGGCGCCATTGATGGCTGCGATGACCGGCTTCAGGGCGTTCCAGATTCGCAGGTTGAGAACACCGCCGCGGTCACGCCATTTGGGATCCTTGGGATCAAATGTGCCGTTATGCTGGGTTTGGGCAACCATGTCGAAGGTCTCAACCCCGGTCGACAGATCCGCACCGGCACAGAAAGCGGGTGGTGAACCGGTGACAATGATGGCCTTGACCGCGTCATCGGCATCGGCGGCGTCGAACGCCGCCATGATCTCGTCGCCCATTTCATAGGTGAACGCGTTGAGCCGGTGCGGTCGGTGCATGGTGATGGTCGCGATCGCGTCCTCGACCTCGTAGCGGATCGTTTCGAACGTCATGTCTGTCCCCTTTTAATGATGGGTTTCATCCCCGGTACCGAATAGGCGCCCGCGCTCGGTGACAAGCACAATCGCAATCGCCGCCGCGCCCATCAGCGCCTGCCCGGCGATCAGCGGAATGGCGGTGCCGTCGTACAGCTGGCCGATGGCCCAGCCCACAAACGTCCCGCCGACACCGCTGATCATGCCGTAGGCCGCCGAGGCCGTGCCCGCGATATGACCCATGGGCTCCATGGCTATGGAGGAAAAATTGGCCGCGATCAGGCCGAGTGCGGCCAGGGCAATGGCGAGCAGTCCCAGGAAAGCTGCCGCACTGTGCACGCCCGCGAGCAGGCTGGCGGTATGGACCAGGCTGACCGCGGTGAAGACGATCAGGGCGGTATGAGCCAGGCGTCTTTGTCCCAGCCTTTGCACCAGGCGCGAATTGATAAAGCTCATCGCCCCCATGCCGGTCGCAATAATGGCGAAGGCCAGCGGAAACTGGTTATCGCCCAGCCCATAGGTGCTGATGAAGACCTGTTGCGAGGAGTTGAGGAAGGCGTAGAGCCCTCCGAAGAATGCCATCGCTGCAAGCGTGTAGCCGAGAAGCTGCCGGTTGCGCAGGGCTTCCGCGAAGGTCGCAACCGTCGTGCTGACCTTGAGCGGTACGCGGTATTCCGGATGCAGGGTTTCGGGCAGGCGGATATGGATCCAGGCCAGGAGCGCAATGCCGAAGAGGAAGAGGGCGCCAAAGATCCAGCGCCAGTCGGCCACGACCATGATCAGCTGCCCCATCGCCGGTGCCAGGACCGGCACGGCCATGAAGGCGGTCATCACCAGCGACATGATCTCGGCCATGCGCCGGCCGGAGGTCAGGTCGCGGGCAATCGCCACGGTAATGACCCGGCTGGCTGCCGCGGCCGCGCCCTGGGCGAACCGTGCGGTCAGCAGGAGGGTGAAGCTGGGTGTCATCGCGCAGATCAGCGTCACGATGAGATAAACCCCGATCGCGCCCATCATCACCGGCTTGCGCCCGAACCGGTCGGAGAGCGGGCCGTAGATGATCTGGGCCACGGCAAAGCCGAGCAGGTAGGCCGAAATCACATTCTGCTGGCTATTCGCCCGGGCAACGTCGAGATCGGCGGCGATATCGTCCAGCGCGGGCAGCATCATGTCGATCGACAGGGCGACCAGACCGGTAATGGCCACCATCAACGCCACCAGCTCCCACAAGGGAAGCGGCAGGTCGGAGTTGTCTCCGGATCGCGTGGCGATTGGGGTCGGGGAAGATGGGGTCATGGAACGCGCGACTGTGAGCCGCTGCGCTCCGGACCGCAAGCGTGTTGTCCCTTCGCTCGCCGGCAATATTGCGTGGGCACCCGTCTACACCTATCTATCACATGATAGGAGCGCCGGGAGCACGTCTTATGGACCGGGCAGGAACAGCGGAAAAAATCCTCGACGTGGCCGAAAGCCTGGCGCGACATGGCGGCTATGGCGGTTTCAGCTTTCGCGACCTGGCCAGCGCGGTCGGCATCAAGTCAGCCAGCGTGCACTATCATTTCCCGACCAAGGAAGCGCTCGGCGTGGCCATGACGCAGCGCTATAATGACCGCTTCCTCGACAGTCTGGGCGACCCCCGCGACAGCCGTTCCGTGGCCGAGAAACGGCAGGCCTTTATCGCCGGCTTCCGCGCCGCCCTGGTCGAGGAAAACCTCATGTGCCTGTGCGGCGTGCTCGGTGCGGAAAGCGCCAGCCTGCCCCAGCCCGTTGCCGCGGCGGCGCGGGGATTTTTCGAGCGGACCCGTGACTGGCTCCTGGAAGCGCTGGAGACCGACCCCGCACTGGGCGATGCCAAGGCCCGCGAGGTGGCCGCGCTGGAACTCGTGGCCCGGCTGGAAGGCGCCATGATCATGGCGCAGAGCCTGCAGGATGTGAGCGTGTTCGACCGGGTCGCGGCGAGCGGCTAGACGTTGAAACGGAAGTGCATCACATCGCCGTCCTTGACGATGTAGTCCTTGCCTTCCGCGCGCATCTTGCCGGCTTCCTTGGCCGCGCTTTCACCGCCGCATTCGACATAATCTTCGAAAGCGATGGTCTCGGCGCGGATGAAGCCCTTCTCGAAATCCCCATGGATGACGCCGGCGGCCTGCGGTGCGGTCCAGCCTTCATGAATGGTCCAGGCGCGGGCTTCTTTCGGGCCGGCCGTGAAATAGGTCTGCAGGCCAAGCAGGGAGTAGCCGGTATGGATGAGGCGATCGAGACCCGGCTCGGTCAGGCCGATCGTTTCCAGGTATTCCGCACGTTCTTCCTCGTCCTCGAGCAGGGCCAGCTCGCTCTCGATCTTGGCCGAGATCACCACAGCCTGGGCGCCTTCTTCCTCGGCGCGCTTGATGACGATTTCAGAATAGGCATTGCCATCGGCCGCTGAGGCTTCATCGACATTGGCGATGAAGAGGACCGGCTTCGTGGTCAGCAATTGCAGGCCGCGCCAGGCTTTTTCATCATCCTTGGAAATCTCGGCAAAGCGCGCCGGCTTGCCGGTATTGAGCTGTTCCAGGGCGATATCGACCAGGGCGAGGGTGGCCTTGGCCTCCTTGTCACCGGACTTGGCTTTCTTGTCCAAATTGGTGCGGCGCTTCTCTAGGCTTTCCAGATCCGCCAGCATCAGCTCGGTCTCAACGGTTTCCAGGTCGGCCAGCGGGTCGATCTTGTTGGCGACATGGGTGACGTCATCATCATCGAAACAGCGCAGCACATAGGCGATGGCGTCGGTTTCGCGGATATTGGCGAGGAATTGATTGCCCAGCCCTTCACCCTTGGAGGCACCGGCCACCAGGCCGGCAATATCAACGAAATTCATCCGCGCCGGCAGGACTTCCTTCGACTGGGCAATCTCGGCCAACTTGGCGAGGCGCGGTTCCGGCACCGCCACATCACCGACATTGGGCTCAATGGTGCAGAAAGGGTAGTTCGCCGCCTGCGCTGCCGCAGTTTGCGTCAGGGCGTTGAAGAGGGTGGACTTGCCGACGTTCGGAAGACCCACAATGCCGCATTTGAAACCCATAATGTCCTCGTCCTTGCCTGTCTCGCCGCGGCTTATAAGCGCTCTTGCGGCGGAAATCGATAATCTGTGCTGTTGCCGGCCTAGTCCGTGTCCGGCTTGCCGCGTTTGACCGGCTCTGGCGCCGGCGCCTTGTGCGTGACCTGGGTCTGGAAAGCGTCAAATTCGCCCTTGGACAGAAGGTCAACGGAGCCGGCGATAGCGTCGAGCAGGTCGATCAGCCAGGCCTCTTCCGCCTTGGAAAAATCCGACAGCACATAACCTGTGACCTTGTTGCGGTCGCCGGGATGGCCGACGCCGATGCGGCCGCGGCGGAAATCCGGGCCGAGCTGGCTGGTGGTCGACTTGATGCCGTTATTGCCGGCCGCCCCGCCGCCCAGTTTGAGCCGGAACTTGCCCGGCGCCAGGTCGAGCTCATCGTGAAAGACCACGACCTTCTCCGGCGGAACCTTGAAGAATTTCGCGGCCTCGCCAATGGCATGGCCGGAATTATTGTAGAAAGTCTGTGGCTTGAGCAGGAGCAGTTTTTCCGAGCCGATGGTCAGCTCGGTGGCCAGGCCCTGGAAGCGCTTGCGCCACGGCCCGCAGGACCAGGCCTGCGCCATGACGTCGAGCGCCATGAAGCCCACATTGTGACGGTTCTTGAGGTATTTCGGCTCGGGATTGCCGAGCCCGGCAAGGATCATCATGTCGCGACCCGGCTCCTCTCAGCAAAAGGCCGCGAACCCTTGCGAGTCGCGGCCTTTGAAACAGCGTGTCCGCTCCGGCGATGGAGCAGGGCGCGAGGGCTTATGCCTCGTCGCCGCCTTCAGCTTCGCCTTCAGCAGCTTCGCCTTCAGCGCCTGCTTCATCAGCAGCCGTGAGCACAGCGCGCGAGCCCTGCAGCGTGGCGACGGTGAAGTCACGATCGGAGATCGTCGGGGTCGCACCTTCCGGCAGTTTGATGGCGGAGATGTGCACCGAATCGCCGATGTCGAGGCCGGTCAGATCAGCTTCGATGAAGTCCGGGATATTGCCGGCCGGAACCAGCAATTCGACATCGTGGCGGACGATGTTGAGGACGCCGCCGCGCTTCATGCCCGGAGAGGCGGCTTCATTGATGAAGCGGACCGGGATTTCCATGTTGATCTTGGAGTCTTCGTCAACGCGGAACAGGTCGACATGCATGACCTTGTCAGAGATCGGGTGGAACTGGATGTCGCGAGCGATGACCGACTGGCGCTTACCTTCGTGATCCAGCTCCATCATGTTGGAGAGGAAATTGCCGGTCAGCAGGGCCTTGCGGACTTCATTGCCGCGCAGGTTGATTGCGACCGGATCCAGCTTGCCGCCATAGAGAACGCCCGGCACCAGGTCATCACGGCGGGCAGCGCGTGCGGCGCCCTTGCCAATACCTTCACGAACGTCAACAGTGAGAACGATGTTGCTCATCGGTCCTGATCCTTAAATGCAAGCGCCGCCTCACTTGGCGGGCGGCGACTTTATCTGGCATCGCGCCACAGTAATCTTTCGAGCGGCGGGCTATAGCCGATCCCCGCGAGCTGCGCAACCGCATGGGCGGGGAAGTAACAGCCGCAGGGCGCTTTTACTGCATTTGTTGCGGTGAGGGTAGCGGGGATGCGGCCTGAACGACCGGGTTGAACCCCTCATTCCGGATCGAGTCCGGGATGAGGGGAGCGTGGTTTGGATCAGCCCCGCGTCGGCTCACGTGCCGTGGGGTTCATCCAGCGATGGCGTTTCATTGAAAATCTCCATTCCGCAACCATCCAGACAAGGGTTCTCGCCCGGCCAGCTTGGCGCCGGCCGAGAGGAGAGGATGTGCGGGATGCCGGCCGTGCCGGATCTCTAGTATTTGTTTGTGTGGCATGACCTGGCATCCCGCACGCGGAGCTTTCCCGGACCGTCGCCGGACCGTGTCCAATCGGGGAAGTAGGAGCGGTCGGTCGTCTAGTGCCGCTGCGACCTCCCTCGACGCCCTGCCGGAGGTGGATACGCGTCACCGCACCCACCGCGGACAGGCTCCGCTGGTCCCCGGGCGATGTCGACGTGTACATCGCCTCTCATCCCGGGAGCTGGGGGGATTATCGCCGAGCGCCACCGACCGAGGATTATTTTCCCTCATCCCGGGCTTGATCCGGGACCTCGACGCCGTCGAGCTCGGCCCCTCAAGGTCCTGACTTGCGTCAGGATCAGGAGCTGAGACGCCCCCTCACTCCCGGCCCGCTCCGGACCGGCGGCGAGCGCCGGTCCCCCTCTCCCCTGGGAGAGGGGGGAGACAGCGTTTCCTAGAAGGGTGCCAGGTCCCAGCTGACAGCGAACGCCGCCAGCGCGACCGCTGACAGGCCGGTGATGGCAATGCCGATCAGCGAGCCGATCCGCACCGAACCCGCCGCGCGGGCGCGCCAGAGCTGGACCAGGGCGAGGAAGCCGAACACGCCGGCCAGCAGCGCCATCCAGGCACCCGTCGAGGCGGTGCTGGTCATGCCGGCGATGATGGCGAATTGCGAAATCTCGCTGGCCTCATAGGCGCCGAGCCCGACCATGACCGGGAAGGCGATGCCGGACAGCGCGGCAAACCAGGCCAGCCAGCGCGCGCCACCGGTATCGGCGGAAAGGGCCTCGGCGGAATTGAGGCTGATGCGGCGGGCGAGCCAGGCCAGCGGGTAGATGATGGCCGAGAAGATCAGCATCAACAGCGGCAGACCGAACCAGATCGCCGCCGGGGCCAGCGTCTTGGGATCATCCGATGCCATCGTGCCGGCGCGGATGACGGCGCTGGAGGTGAAGAAGTCGACATAGTCCGGCTGGTTGACGCCCTCTTCCAGGCAGGTCGCGTCAAGCGCCTGCGGGTCGGGATTGTCGAAGAAGGCATTCATCACCGGGCCGGCACATTGCGCCAGCGAGCGGGTCGGGCCATGGCCGGCGAAGGGCACTTCGACATAGCGGCTGTTGGAAAGGCCCGGCATGATGCGCTCGGCCAGCGGCGGCGGCGTGACCGGGTCCCAGGCGCCATTGACGACGAGGACCGGAATATCGGTAGAGATGAGGCCGTAGGCGTCCGGGTGCTGTTGACGCGGGGCCAGGCCTTCTTCGACGCAGACCTGGGCCTGATAGGCGGCCCCTTCGGCAAAGCCGAGGCCTTCGAGGATCGGGTTTTCAGCGACGTCCTCGTCAGCCACGGCCGCGCTGGCGGCGTAATAGCCGTCATTGCAGCGAATGGCGCTGGACATGCCCTGGGAGACCGCAATGCCGCCCAGATCGTCATCGCTGGCGAGCAATTCGAAAAGCGACATGTCGCCGGTTTCGATCGCGGTCAGCATCGTGTCCATGACGCCGGGGACGGCGGGGTGTTCGTCCTGCTCATACATCATCATGAAGGGGGCGAAGACGACGATCTCGGCCCCGAAGCTGACCCGGCCTTCCGGATTGATCTCGGTATTGTCGACCTCGACCACGATACGCTCGGCCTTGAGCGCTTCCATCGCAGCCGTAACCCGCGCTTCCAGATCCTCGCAGACCGCTGCATCGGTGCAGGTGGAATATACATTGTCCAGAACGCGCGTGACCCAGCGGCCGATGCGGCCGAGCCCGATGAGGTCATTGGGCACGATGGCGTCGATGACCATGGCGCGGGTGCCTTCGGGGTCTTCCTGCAGCACCATCTGGCCGAGCACGGAGCCGTAGGAAATGCCCCAGACATTCCAGTTCTCAAAACCCAGCGCCTGGCGCAGGGCGCGGACATCGCGGGCATTTTCAACCGTGTTGTAACCGGTCAGGTCGACACCGGCCTCGCGCGCCGTGCGGAAGCATTCGCGCATGCGTTCGGCACCATTGACCGAGGCCTGCAGCGGCGTGTCGGCCCAGGCAAGATCGCGGCGTACCGCATCATAGAAGGGGCAGAACTCACCGGAATTGGCGATGCCGCGCTGTTCCAGGATGTAGAGATCACGTTGTTGCAGAATGTCATGTTCACGCAGGCGCTCGGCATAACCTTCCAGAGCCACGCCCGGACCGCCGGTCAAATAAATGGCCGGATCCTCGCGCACATCGGCTTCGTCCTCGGCGGTGGAGGCGATCTTGACGTAATTGATGCGGATCATGCGGCTGTCGGGATTGCCGCGGTTTTCCGGCACCGCGATGAAGCCGCAGCTCATTTCGCCGACTTTATAGTCGAAGCTGAAGGGGCAGACATAGGGTTCGACCGAGGGAACCGGCCAGTCGATCGCAACCGGTGTTTCCGTTGCCGTCACCTCAGCCGGCGAGTCCGGTCCGGCTTCATCCTGCGCAAAGGCCGCTGCGCCCAGCGCAAACAGACCCGCGACAGCACTCGTGAGAATACGTTTCATGGCAATACCCCCAATGGCCCGCGCCCCCGCGCGGGTTCAATTCTGATGGGAGTGTAGGCTCAGACCTGGGTGCGGTCGATAGCCGATCTAGTCGAACAGTTTCGACACCGACTCGTCATTGGCGATGCGGCGGATCGCTTCGCCCAGCAGCGGGGCGACCGGCAGGCGGCGGACCTTGTCGGTCACCGTTGCGGTCGGATCCGGGATGATGCTGTCGGTCACGACCAGCTCATTCAGTTCCGACTTGGCGATACGGCCCGGCGCGTCATTGGATAGAACGCCATGGGTGACATAGGCGGAGACGTCGATGGCCCCCTTTTCCTTCAGCGCCGCTGCGGCATTGCACAGCGTGCCGCCGCTATCACACATATCGTCGAACAGGATGCAGCGGCGGCCTTCGACTTCACCGATGATATTCATCACTTCCGACTGGCCGGCCTTGGGGCGGCGCTTGTCGACAATGGCGATCTCCGCATCGAGCAGCTTGGCCAGCGCCCGGGCGCGCACCACACCGCCGACATCGGGGGAGACGATGAGAAGGTCGTCCTTCTCGGAATATTTGCGGCGGATATCGTCCTCGATCACCTTGGTGGCGAAGAGGTTGTCGGTCGGGATGTCGAAAAAGCCCTGGATCTGGCCGGCATGCAGGTCGATGGTCAGAACCCGGTCGGCGCCGGCCTTGGCGATGATATTGGCGACCAGTTTGGCCGAGATCGGCGTGCGGCCGCCGGTTTTGCGATCCTGGCGGGCATAGCCGAAATAGGGCACCACTGCGGTGATCCGGCGGGCCGAGGCGCGGACCAGGGCGTCGATACAGATCAACAGCTCCATAAGGTGGTCATTGGCCGGGCTGGAGGTCGACTGGATGATGAAGACGTCCTCGCCGCGCACATTCTCGTCGATGCGGACGAAAATCTCGCCATCGGCGAAGCGTTCGATCTCGGTCGCGGTCAGGGGGGCATCGAGATAGTCCGCGATAGCCCGAGCCAGAGGCTCGTTGGAAGTGCCCGACATCAGTTTCATGGTGCTCGCCCCGCGCGTGTGAAATTAGCGCGCTGCTTAACAGAGGGGCGCAAAAGAATGAACCCGAAAAAGCGCCAAAAGCGGTTGTTAAAAATATCAGTCTGCAGAGAAAGCCGGGGGGGCGGGCAGGCCGGGTGATTGTAGCGCGATGGCCTTGAACAGATCCCCCATCTGATCGGGGTCGGTCAGGCGGAAGACCTGGCGTGCGATCAGGGCGCGCTTTTCCGGGGCGGACTGACTCAGGGCCGCTGCGCGGGCCTCAAGGCCCATCCGGTTGAGGAATGCGCCCTGACCCAGCGGGCCCTGGCTGTCCAGACCCTGTGCCCGGGCCGCGGCGCTCAGAGCCTCAAAATTCACCCGGGCGGTCAGATCGGCTGTGCCGGGTTCATCGAGCACTTCAACCTTTTCATGCGCCCGGATCGCTTGCAGCGTATCGCCGGCCTCGCTGGTGGCCGGGCCATAATCGATGAACAGGGCGCGGCCGGGAGCGTCTTTGAACCGGGCCGCCAGAGCTTCGACGACTTGCAGGTCGCCGGGACGGAATTCCGCCAATTGGCCGTCGGGCAGGTCACGCAGACGCGGCGGAATCAGATCCGTATCCGGGCCGAGATCGGGGCCGAGTGCAAAGACGAACTCATTGTCGTCACCCAGCGCCACCATGCGTTCATGCCAGTTGCCGCGATGCCGGATGGCCTGGCGCAGGGGCAGGCAGTCGAGAAACTCATTGCCCAGGATGATGGACGGGCCGGGGGCGACGGCCTCAAGCCGGTCAGCCCAGCCGATCTGGGCACCGCTGGGCCCCAGGGTCTGGGCCTGGACCGATTTCAGGGCGGCGCTCGCTTCGATCAGGGTGATCCGGGCGGAGTCGAGAAAGCCGGGCAGGGCGCGCGCAGTGCGCAACACGTCCGACATCATCGTGCCGCGGCCGGGGCCAAGCTCGATCAGGCGAACCTGATCAGGGCGGCCGAGATCGACCCAGCTCTGAAGCACGAACAGCCCCACCAGCTCGCCGAATATCTGGCTGATCTCCGGCGCGGTGATGAAGTCCGAACCGGCGCCGATCGGGTCTTTGGTGGCGTAGAAACCCTCGACCGGGTCGAACAGGGCCTCGGTCATGAAATTGGCAATGGAAAGCGGGCCCTGTTCGCGGATCCGCGCCTTCAGGCGGTCTGCGATCATGCGGCCGCCTTGCCGGGTTGATCGGTTTTCACGGCGCGCCAGATCAGCCAGCCGCCCAGCGCAATCATTGGCAGGGACAAGAGCATGCCCATGGTGATGATGCCCTGCAGCGCCGGGATCATGTGATTATCCGGCTCACGGACGGTCTCCATCAAGGCACGGAACAGGCCGTAGAAGAGCAGGAACAGGCCCGCATTCAGCCCCGGTTTGGACAGGGAGCGGAATTTCCACGTGGCGATGTTGATGATGGCGAACAGGGCGAGGCCTTCGAGGGCGGCCTGGTAAAGCTGGCTCGGATGCCGGGTCAGGCAGAGCGGGTCATTGGCAAAGCGCATCGCCCAGGGGCCGTCCCAGGGGCGCCCCCAGAGCTCGCCATTGATGAAGTTCGCCATGCGCCCGAAGAACAGGCCGATCGGTGTGACCACGGCGGCCGCATCCGCGATACGCCAGAGATCCAGCTTGTTGCTGCGGGCGAAGTACCACAGTGCCAGGGAGACACCGATCAGGCCGCCATGAAAGGCCATGCCGCCATCGGTAATCCCCAGGACGATGTCCTGCGGCCGCTGCCAGATCATTTCCGGGTAGTAGAACAACACATAGCCGAGACGGCCGCCTGCGATCACGCCGAGTGTCGCCCAGAACAGGAGGTCATCGACCTGTGGCTCGTTGAAGGGGGCTTTGGGCGTCTTGGTACCGGCCGGATGCCAGACATGCGCCCGACGGCTCAGCGCGACCATGTAGCGCCAGCCCAGGATTAGCCCGGCAATATAGGCGATCGCATACCAGCGTAGGGCAAACCAGGCCGGTTCATGGGTGCCGAAGTGGAAACCATCGGGACCGATCGAAAATAGGATCGGGTCAATCAGGTCGAAACTGGCCGGGCAGATTTGCATGATATCTCGCTATTACCGCTGCGCTTCTTGCCGATACGCACGTACTTCAGGTGCAGATGTGACGCTTCGGCACGTTGCGCTTTGGCACCCCGCACCGCATATAGGGCTTCCCCGACACTCTAATGGCTTTCTTTGATGCAAACGCGCAACCCGCTTCTCAATGATTTCGCAGATTTGATGACCGACGCTTTCGGTGCCGCCCAGGCTGTGGGTGAAGAAGCGCAGGCCATGTTCCGTGCCCGCGCGGATCGAATCATTGCCGATATGGACCTGGTATCGCGCGAGGAATACGACGCGGTGAAAGCCAATCTGGCCGATGCGGTTGCTATCATCGCGGCCCTCGAGGCGCGGGTTGAGGCGCTCGAAAAAGCCAGCGAAAAGAAACCGGTAACGCGCAAGCGCAAGGCTCGGGCCAAAGCTGCTGCAGCGAAATCCACAGACTGACCCCAGCGCGCAAAGCGCTTTTTATTGCGCCTGTCGTGGCGCGGTCATACCGTCCTTGCACGGTGTGAGTCGCCGCGCAGACGAAGAAGATGGCTCCATGGACCTGCTCTCTGATGATGTCACCCTGACTGCGACCGACCCGCTCGATGCGGTCGAGCAGGCGGTGATCGCCGAACAATATCCTTACGACCGCGACGAGAGTGGCGAGCTGCATATCAGCACGCCCGGTGCCTGGCGGGATCATCAGATCTGGTTCGCCTGGCGGCCGGACCTGGAGGCGCTGCATGTCTGCGCCAGCCTCGACCTGAAAGTGCCGGCGAACCGCTACCGCGATGTTTGCGAACTGGTCGCGCGCCTGAATGAAAAGCTCTGGATCGGTCATTTCGACGTCTGGGCCGAAGATGGCTCCATCGTCTATCGCCACGCCATGTCCCTGCCGGGCGACACGCCGGTGACTGCAGCTCAGGCGGCGGTAATGATTGCCGCGGCGCGCGAAGCAGGTGAACGTTTCTATCCGGCCTTCCACTTCCTCATCTGGGGCGGCAAGACGCCGGAAGAAGCAACCACAGCCGCGATGTTCGAAACCGCGGGCGAGGCCTGATCACACTTATGAGCCAAGCTGGAAAGATTGCCCTTATCGGGGCCGGTCATATGGGCGGTGCGCTGGCGGCCGGATGGCTGCGGAACAAGCGAACCGGGATCAAGGCTGAAGACATTCTCATCGTTGACCCCTCGCCAAGCGAGGTGGTCGAGGCGCTGATCGAGGATCACGGACTTGAACATATTGATCGTTTAAGCCTGACAGCCTCGACACAGATCGGCACTGTTGTGCTGGCCGTGAAACCGCAGGTGCTCGACAGCCTGGCAGAAAGCCTGTCGCCGCTCCTGACCAAGGAGACCGCCATCCTGTCGATCATGGCGGGGATCACGATCAAGCGCCTGGAAAATGTCTTCGGTGACCGCCCGATCGTGCGTGCCATGCCCAATACGCCGACGGCTGTTGGTTCCGGCATCTCGGTCTGCGTTTCCAACCCGGCCGGTGAGCATTTCGAGAACCAGGCCACCAAGCTTCTCAAGGTCGGCGGCGATGTCGAATGGGTGCGCGATGAGCGCCTGCTCGGTGCCGTCACAGCCGTATCCGGGTCCGGCCCGGCCTATGTTTTCCTGCTCGCCGAGGCGCTCGCCGGTGCCGGCTTCGCTGAAGGCTTGCCTCGGGAGCTGGCCGACAAGCTGGCGCGGCAAACGATTGTCGGCGCAGGTGCGCTGCTCGCTGCGTCGGACAAGTCTCCGCAGGACTTGCGCCGTGCAGTGACCTCGCCGAACGGCACTACGCAGGCCGCACTCGATGTGCTGATGGGCTCGGGCGGTGGTTTGCCGGAACTGGTGCGCATGGCCGTCAACGCGGCGGAGCGACGGTCCCGCGCGCTCGGTGCCGAGCCGGAAAACCGCTAGCGCCTGGACCTAACCCGGCAGGCTCAATACGGCCCGCAATCCCCCCATCGGACTTTCGCCCAGGCGTAGCTCGCCGCCATGATTGCGCGCGACATCGCGGGTGATGGCGAGGCCGAGGCCGACGCCCTTGCGGTTCTGGTTGCGGCTTTCATCCAGGCGCGAGAAGGGTTTGAGAGCTTCCTCGATCTGGTCCTTGGGAATGCCTGGCCCGTCATCATCGATAATGATTTCAATCCGGCCACCATTGCGGCGCACGCTGACGGCGACATGCTCGCCGAAGCCGGCGGCGTTGGAGACCAGATTGGCGATCGCCCGGCGCACCGTGCTGACGCGGACATCGGCAATGAGGTCGCCGTCATAATGGACATCGATGGGCGTGCCGGTATGGGCCATGTCGCTGGTGACTTCCTCGGCCAGGGCGCCGAGATCGGTCGGCTCGGTCTCGTCCGACATCTGCCCGCGTGCAAAATCGAGATACTCGTCGAGCATTTCTTCCATTGCGGCAAGATCGCGCTTGGCGTCCTCCCGCTCGGGGCTTTCCGGCATCAGGGCCAGCTGCAGGCGCAGCCGCGTCAATGGCGTGCGCAGATCATGGCTCACCCCGGCCAGGATGGCGGTGCGCTGTTCGAGATGGCGTTTGATGCGGGCGCGCATCTCCAGGAAGGCGTGGGCGGCCTGGCGAACCTCGGTCGCCCCGGCGGGCCGAAAATGCGCCACATCCTGGCCGCGGCCGAATTGCTCGGCTGCGTCGGCGAGGCGGCGGATCGGTTTGACCTGGTTTCGGATGAAGACAATGGAGACCGCGGTCAGAAGGGTCGAGGCCCCGATGATCCACAACAGGAAGATATGCCCGGTTGTGGCAAAAACCCGCTCGCGCAGGGCGATGAAGCGCAAAACGCCGCCATCGACCTCGACGCGGACATCGACATAGCTGGGATAGCGCGTGGTATCGAACCAGAATTCATTGCTGATCTGGGCCGAAAGCGCGGAGCGCAGCGTGCGATCCAGCGTTCGGAAAAATGACGAGCGGCGCGCCGTGGGCAGGGTTTCGCCTTCCCGGAAATCCACCGACAGCCGCATCGTCGCATAGGCTGTGTCGGCGAGACGGTCGAACTGGGGATTGCCCGGATCGTCTTGCTCGTAGAGCGCCGTCATCATGGCGATATCGCCGGCCACGCCTTCCGACAGCCGGCTCGTCACCGTCTCCCAGTGTTCCTCGAAGAAGGACCAGGCGACGGCCACCTGCATTAGGGCCACCGGCATGACAATGATCAGCAGGGTGCGGCCGAACAGGCCTTTGGGCGTGATGCGACGCAGAAGACTCATCGCACCGCCTAGTCCTCGAAAACCGGGTCGGCAGCCAGGCGATAGCCTTCACCGCGCACGGTTTGCAAATGCAACGGCTCCTTGGGGTCGTTCTCCAGCTTGCGCCGCAAGCGCGTCACCTGGACATCAACCGCGCGCTCACCGCTGCCTGTTCGCTCCGACAGGGCGAGACGCGAGACCGGCTGGCCGGCGCTGGCCGCGAGGGCGGCCAGCAGGGCGCTTTCTCCTCCGGTCAGCCGCACCGGTTCGCCGGAGCGTGAGAGTTGTTCGCGGTCGATATCAAAACTCCAGTCACCGAATTCGACGCGCTTGATCGCTGCCTGGGCCGGCTTGGTCCGGCGCAGGATGGCATTGATGCGCAGGATGAGTTCTTCCGGCTCGAAGGGCTTGGAGAGATAGTCATCAGCACCGAGGCTGAGCCCCTTGATGCGGTCTTCCGCTTCTCCCCGTGCCGTCAGCAGCATGATCGGAGTTTCCGACTGGCCCCGCACCGCCTCTGTCATCTCGAACCCGTCCATGCCCGGCATCATAACGTCGAGTACCAGGAGATCGAATTCCAGGGCCTTCATGGTTGCGAGGGCTCGGCTGGCATTCTCTGCGGTGGAGACACGATAGCCGCGTTCCTGCAGAAAACGCTTCAACAGCGCCCGGATGCGGTCGTCGTCATCGACGACGAGGATATGGGCCTCGTCTGCGGCGATATCAGTCATTGGCGCTCCCGTTGGCGCGAAAATAGCTCAGTCCGGTCTGAAGCGCCAAGGCCGCAACGAGCCAGAGACCGCCAATCCAGATCAGCAATACGGCTTCATAGGCCAGCCAGCCCAGTGGCAGGGCGATCAGCGGCAAGCCGGCGACACCCATGGCGAGCGCTGTCTTGAGCTTGGCGGTCAGGCTGACTGGGGCGGTTTCGGCCGGTGATCTCGACATCAGTCGACGCACCGTGATCGCCGCATCGCGCAGGATGATGGCGAAGACCGGGACATAGACTTCCGGCGGTGCGGCCAGCATCAGGGTGTAGACCAGCAGGTAAAGATCGACGAGCAGCTTGTCGGCGATCGGGTCGAGCACGGACCCCAGGCCGCTTTCCACCTGCCAGCGCCGCGCCAGATGGCCATCGAGCCAGTCGGTGGCAGCGGAGATGAAGAAGGCGGCAAAGGCAAATCGGCTGAGATCCAGCGCCAGGCGCGAGCCCGGCTCCAACGTCAGTCCGAACACGGTGTGTCCGTTTTCCAGGCCGAACGAGGTGTAGAGCGCGAGCGCACCGGTGATCGCGAGCAGGATACGCAGCGATGTCAGAATGTTGGGAATGTGGGAGCGCAAGGGCGATCTCTATTTCTGGAACCAGTCATGGATACGTTTGGCCATGGCTTTGGACACGCCGTCAACCGCTTCCAGGTCCGCGAGAGCGGCATTGCGGACGGATTTGGCCGAGCCGAAATGCGCCAGCAGCGCTTTTTTCCGTGAGGGTCCGACGCCGGGAATGCCGTCGAGCGGATTGTCCGTGATGGCCTTCTTGCGCTTGGCCCGGTGCCCGCCGATAGCGAAGCGGTGCGCTTCGTCGCGAAGCCGTTGCAGGTAATACAGGACCGGGTCTTTTTGCGGCAGTTTGAACGGGGCCTGGCCGGGCAGGTAGAAGGCTTCGCGGCCGGCATCGCGCTCCGGACCCTTGGCGATCGCGGCGACCGGTATCTCGGCGACACCCAGCTCCTCCATCACCTCGAGCACGCTTGAAAGCTGGCCCTTGCCGCCATCGATCAGCACCAGATCGGGGACAGGGGCGCCGTCATCGCGTTCCCTGATCAAGCGCGAGAAGCGCCGCCGCAACATCGCCGCCATCATGGCGAAATCATCATTCGTCGCGGCATCATCGCCCTTCATGTTGAAACGGCGATAGTGATTCTTCTCAAAGCCTTCCGGACCGGCGACGATCATCGCGCCCAGCGCATTGGTGCCTTGGATGTGGGAGTTGTCATAGACTTCGATCCGCTGGGGCAGGTCATCCAGCTTGAAGACGCGCTGCACGCCGCTCAGCAGCTGGGCCTGGGTCACGCTTTCCGACAGCCGGCGGGCGAGGGCCTCGCGGGCATTGGTCTCGGTCTGGCTGACCAGCTTGCGCTTTTCGCCCCGCTGCGGGGCAAGCAGTTTGACCTTGCGGTCCGCACGCAGGCTGAGCGCTTCGGACAGCAGCGGCGCATCCTCGATTTCGTGCGACAGGAGAATCAAACCCGGTGCGGGCTTGTCGTCATAGAACTGCGCCATGAAAGCGGCGAGGACATCTGCCGGTTCAGCCTCTTCATCATGACGCGGGAAGAAGGACTGGTTGCCCCAGTTCTGGCCGGCACGAAAGAAGAAGACCTGGACGCAGGAGCGCCCGCCATCCTGAGCCACGGCGATGACATCGGCTTCTTCGACCCCGGTCGGGTTGATGCCCTGGTCTGTCGTCACCGCAGCAATGGCCCGGATCCGGTCGCGCAGGCGCGCGGCGCTCTCGAAGTCGAGATCATCCGATGCGGCCTGCATGCGCTGCTGCAGATCTGCGCGCAGCGCGTTGGACTTGCCGCGCAGGAAGGCGGTCGCCTGCGAGACCAGCTCGTCATAGGCGTCCGGCTTGACCAGGTCGACGCAGGGGCCAGCGCAACGCTTGATCTGATACAGCATGCAGGGGCGGGTGCGGCCTTCATAGACGCTGTCGGAGCAGGTCCGGATCATGAAGGCTTTCTGCAGCGTGTTGAGGGTGTGATTGACCGCGCCGACAGAAGCGAAGGGGCCGAAATAATCACCCTTGATCTTGCGCGCCCCGCGATGCTTGAGCAATTGCGGCGCCGCATGGTCCTTGCGGATCAGGATGTAGGGAAAGCTCTTATCGTCGCGCAGCAGGATGTTGAATCGCGGCTTCAGCGTCTTGATCAGATTGGCTTCGAGTAGCAGGGCTTCGGTTTCGGTTTCGGTGACGACGAATTCCATCGACCGCGTCAGCGCGATCATCAGCGCGATGCGGTTGGAGTGACCGCGGCCTGAGGCATAGTTGGAGACGCGGTTTTTCAGATTGCGCGCCTTGCCGACATAGAGCACCGCTCCATCTTCGCCGAACATGCGATAAACGCCCGGCCGGGACGGCAGGCGTTTGACGTATTCAGCGATGAGCTTGGGGCCCGTCAGCGATTGCGCCGGCGCGGCGGACGGGTCATCTATCGCAGACGAAGATTGTTTTGAGGGACTCATGGATCACAAGATCGCGCTGGTAACGGGCGGCGGCAAGCGCCTGGGTGCTAAAATCGCCACCGCGCTGGCCGAGGATGGCTGGCATGTCATCATCCACTACAATTCCTCCGGCACGGCCGCGCGTGCGGTCGAGGCGACGATCCAAGAGGCGGGCGGTTCGGCTTCAACGGCGCAGTTCGACCTGGGTGATGTTCACGGTGTGAGCGAGTTCGTGTCCTCTCTCAAGCGGGTCGATGCCCTGATCAATTCTGCGTCAATCTTCGAGATGGACCGGCCTGAAGACGTTACGCCGGACATGCTCGACGAGGCTATGCGGGTCAATCTCATGGCTCCGGTCTTGCTGGCCTCGGCCATGGCGGAAAAGCATAGCGCGCGTGCGTCCGGTTGCGTGATCAACATCCTCGATCAGAAACTCTTCAATCTGAACCCGGATTTCTTTTCCTACACCCTGTCCAAGCACGCCCTGCTGGGGGCGACGACGACCATGGCCATGGCCTTTGCGCCGCGTGTCCGGGTCAATGCTATCGCTCCGGGGATCACCTTGCCGTCGGGCGGTCAGAACCAGGAAGAATTCGAGCGCGCCCATCGCCTGAACCCGATGCAGGGGGGCTCCACGCCTGATGACATCATCCGCGCTGTGCGTTTCATCCTTGCGACCGATGCGATGACGGGCGAGACGATGATCATTGATGGCGGCCAGCATCTCGACGCCCGCAATGGTGACGTGATGTATGCGGCCGGCGTGCCGGAGGAAAAGGCATGAGACTCGACCAGGTCATCGAAAACGCCCTCGCCAACACGACCGGCGAGGATGTCTTCATCTACCGTCTCGAGGGCGTGAAAATGTCGATCGAAATCGGCATTCACGACTATGAGCGCGGTGTGCGCCAGCAAGTCCTGGTCGATGTCGTGACCGTCGTTTCCAAGAACTGGTCCGGTGCGGACGATATCGGCACCGTGGTCGATTACGACTACCTCCTGAACGGCATCAAGGCGCTGGAGGAGCGTCAGTTTGATCTGCAGGAAACCCTGTGTGGCGAGATTCTCGACATTGCCCTGAGCGCAGAGGCGGTCAGGGCGGCGCAGGTCACCACGCGCAAGACCGACGCCTACAAGGATGCCGAGGCGGTCGGTCTGACGCGCTTCCGGCGGAAGGGCTAGGTCTTAGCCGAGTACCGTCCGGGCTAGCACCGCAATATAGGTGACATAGCCGGCGAAAAGCAGGGCGCCGGTCAGGCGGTTGATCGGGTGTCGGACCAGAACAATGGCGGCGATGATCAGGCTGGCGCCCAGCATGACCCAGAGGTCCAGGCTGAAGAAGCTTTCCGGCATCGGCAGGGTCAGGCCAGCAGCGCCCGCCGCGAGACCTGTCGCGCCGCCCACGGCAAAGACGTTGAAGATATTCGAGCCGAGAATATTGCCAATCGCCAGATCAGCCTGACGACGCAGCGAAGCCATAACGACCGTAGCCAGTTCCGGCAGCGAGGTACCGAAAGCGAGAGCGGTAAGTCCGATAATCGACTCGTCCACATTCAGCGCGCGGGCCGCTTCCGTGCCACCTATGACGATCATCTGTGCCCCGACCGGCAAGGCGATCAGGCCACCGATGATGGCGATAAAGATCCCGCGCCAGGTTCCCGGAAGTCCGTCAATGCCATCGACATCGGTGAGTTCGGCCAAGGTCGGGTCATCGCTGTCGCTGCGGGCCAGAATGCCGAGAATGGCAACATAGAGCACGATGGTGATCGTTAGGATCGAGGCTTCCAGCATGTCGATCTGGCGGTCCCAGCCGACCACAATCAGGGCCACAGCCGCCGCGAGGGCGATCATGGCATTGCGGCGCAGGCCGGGAGTGGTGGTGTGGATCGTGCCGATGACAGCCGGAAGGCCGAGCACCAGCAGGAAGTTGGCGATGTTGGAGCCAACAATATTGCCAAGCGCCAGGCCCGGCGCGCCCATCAGGGCGGATTGTACGGAGACCACAAGTTCCGGCGCCGAAGTGCCGAAGGCGATAATGGTCAGGCCGACAAAGAGCGGCGGCAGTTTCCAGCGGCGAGCCAGGGCGGCACTGCCGCGGACGAGGAAGTCGCCCCCGAATAGGAGGACGACAATTCCACCGAGAATCAGGCCGATAAACTCAGGTGCCGACATCAAACTACTCGCCGCTGTGACGTTGAATTAATCGACGCGGCGGTATTCGATGAGATTGAGCAGAGCAAACACGGCAGCAACGCCACCAATAGCGTACAAAGCAAACATGGTATTTCCCCAACAGATATGGTTCGAGCGGGTACATAGCGCGGCTGGTGGCCGCTGGCCAGCGATGTTGGTGCCATGAACTGGCGTCAGCGGGTAGAACCCTATGTAAGACCACTGTTTCAGCTCTGGTGGCGCCTGCGTCGCGGCACCACGCTGGGGGTGCGCATTATCGCGGAAAACAAGGCCGGCGAGGTGGTCCTGGTGCGCCATACCTATATCGGCGGATGGCATTTACCCGGCGGTGGCGTCGAGACAGGCGAATCGGCGGCCCTTTCGGCGATGCGTGAACTGGAAGAGGAAGCCGGCCTACGGGCGATCACTCCGCTGCGATTGGTCGGCGTATTCTCCAACCATGCCGTGTTCAAGGGCGATCACATCCTGCTCTTCCACACCAGCGTGTTCGAGACCTGTGAGCCCGATAGTGTCGGTGAGATTGAGGAGACGGGATGGTTTGCGCCAGATGCCTTGCCACCGGACACATCGCCGGGCACGCAACGTCGCCTGGCCGAATACTACCGGGGCCGGAAGGTCTCAGAGGCGTGGTAATGCCCCGTCGCAGGGGGGCGAAAAGTTGCGGTGCGCCGGCCGATCAGCGTCCATGCGAGGGTAAAACTGACTGAAAGGCCGGCACACCGCGGGGCGCACGGTGATGTTCTATTCCGGTCTGCGTGAACCGTGCCTGACTGGCGTCGGCTCAGTTTTGCCGTGTTTGCCAGCCAATGGCGTGTTTTATTAGTCCTTTCTTTGTTGCGTTACGCCTAGACTGACACTGGGATCGATTCGCTGAGACGCATATGTCGGAACAAGGGCCAGACAGGATAGTCGAGCCGAGGCGGGGTGATGACAGCACCAGCTGGCAGGACGCCTCTGACTCGGAAACCTGGATTTCCCAGGTTTTGCCCGGGATTCTGGCGGTGGCCTTTGTTATCATCGTCGCCCTGGCGGTGGCGGCCGGTGAACGGGCTTTGATGAATTCGGCGCGCCAGACCAACGCCTCCACCCTGCAGTCGGTTCTGTCCAACACCATTCAACGCTTCGAAGCCTGGGCGGGGCACCAGGAAGATCATGCCAGTATCTGGCTCGATCATCCCGATCTGATTGCGACTATTCGCGGGCTTGAGGGCCTGGACAGCCCGGAGGCGCTGGCGGACGCGCAAATGCAGACGGATATCCGCATGCGCCTGGATACCCGCGTCGCTGAATATGGCTATCGCGGCTATGAGTTGGTTGACGCGGGTGGTCGCGTGTTGTCCGCCATGGAAATCGGACGCCTCGGCCAGCTAAGCGAGGCGCTGAACACCGCCGGGGCACAGCCCGACGGGATCCGCCTGACCGCCCCGCGTATTCTGGATGGGCCGGTTTCCGATCAATCGGGTGAAGAGCACAGTGAAATCAGTGTCATCGGTCTTGTGATTCCATTGCGCGAGCCGAGCGGTCTTGTCGGGTACCTGATCTTCGAGGTCGACCCGATGCGCGAATATACCTCGACTTTCCAAGTCGGCCGGACCGGTGTGTCCGGGGACACCTATGTTGTCAATCGTGACGGCCGCCTGCTCAGCAATTCGCGCTATGACGCGCAATTCGTCGAAGCCGGCCTGTTGTCGGAGGGACACCCCTCCATGCTTCACCTTGATGCCCGAGATCCGGGTATGACGCTGCGCTCGGTCTCTTCCAGCGTGCGTCCTTACAGCGAGTGGCCGCTGACTTATGCCGCTCGCGATGTGACCGCCGGCAATGCCGGGCAGAATCTTGACGGCTATCGCGATCCTCGCGGCGTTCTGGTCATGGGGGCCTGGCAGTGGAGCGATGAGCGCGATTTCGGTGTCATTACCGAGATCGAACTCTCCGAGGCGCTGGCCGGCGCCAGCCAGGCCCAGGCCGTGCTGCGCGTCTTTGCCGTTGCCATGGCCCTGTCCTTCATCCTACTCGCCGTTCTGTTCAGCGCGCACCGCAATATCAGCCGCCAGCGCGCCGCCGCCACCCATGAAGCGCGGCAGCGCCTGAGCCAGATCCTGATGTCGGCGGGCGAGGGTATTTACGGCATTGATGGTGATGGCAAGATCAGCTTCATCAATCGCAGTGCCTGCGAAATGCTCGGCTACAGCGAGGATGAGCTGGTTGGTCGCCCGGCGCACGCCACGATCCACCATTCGAATCGCGACGGATCAATCTATCCCCTTCAGGAGTGCCCGGTGCATACCGCCGGCGTGCCGATCATCGACAACGACAAGGAAGTCTTCTGGACCAAGAGTGGGCAGCCGATCCCGATCGAATATTCGACCACGGCCATCAAGACAGACGATGTGTCGGCCGGAGCCGTGGTGACTTTCCGGGATATCACCAAACGCCGCCAGGACGAGCAGGCCCTGCGCCGCTATGCCCAGGAGCTCAAGCGCTCGAATGCGGAGTTGCAGGAATTCGCCTATGCGGCTTCGCACGACCTGCAGGAGCCGTTGCGCAAGATCCAGGCCTTCGGTGATCGCCTGTCGAACAAGTATGGTGCAGAATTTGACGATACCGGCCGGCATTATCTCGAGCGTATGGTCGACGCGGCCGGGCGGATGCGGCAGTTGATCGATGATCTTCTCAGCTATTCGCGGGTCAATTCGAAGACGACGTCCTTCCTGCCGGTGGAACTGTCTGCCGTGGTCGCGGATGTGGTGTCTGATCTGGAACCGCGCATCGCCTCTGAGGGCGCCAAGATTCGGGTCGGGGAACTTCCGGCGATCGAGGCCGATCCCGGCCAGATGCACCAGCTTTTCATCAATCTGATCGCCAATGCGCTCAAATTCCGGCGGTCTGGTATTCAGCCCTCTATCTCTATTGAAGGCTCGGTGGAGGTCGGCGATGCCGGGGCGGTTGCGCGGATCGCCGTTGCCGACAACGGTATCGGCTTCGAACCGCGCCATGCCGAGCGCATTTTCGGCATGTTCGAACGGTTGCACGGGCGCGAGGAATATGACGGTACCGGGGTGGGGCTGGCCACTTGCCGCAAGATTGCCGAGCGCCATTCCGGCGAGCTGACCGCCTGGGGCGAGCCTGATGCCGGCGCCGTATTCACGCTGACCCTGCCGATCCGGCAAGGGGGTGGGATATGAGCGCGGACCGCAATCGCCCGAAACGTCCAACAGCAGGCGTGCAAGAACCGGGGTTTCGCGCCGATATGCTGATCGGCATTCTGCCGGTGATTGTGGCGGCTGGCGCTGTTATAGCCCTGGTCATGCCCGGGCTGCCGCCTGATGCGCGGGCGCTGGCTTCCTTGGCCGTGATTGCCGTGACGGGGGCGGGGCTAGGGTCGGCGCTGTATCTGACCAGCCGCCTGACCGAGGCTGAGCGTGAGCGCCGGCAAACGGCTGAACGCGTCGAGGAGCTGGGCCGGATCAATGAGGACCTGAAAGTTTTCGCCTCGGCGGCCTCGCATGACTTGCAGGAGCCGCTGCGCAAGGTTGAGAGCTTCGGCCAGCGCCTGACGGATCGCTATAATGATCAGCTGGGTGAAGACGGGCAGCATTATCTCGCACGCATGACTGACGCCGCCAGCCGGATGCGGCACCTTATCGATTCGCTGCTGGAGTTCTCCCGCGCCAGCCAGCGCGATATTCGCTTTGACACGGTCGATATGAACCAGCTTGTCGACTTCGTGCGCGATGCCCTGTCGGAACGGATCAAACGGTCCAAGGCGGTGATCACGGCCGAGGGTCTGCCTACCGTTTATGGGGATGCGGGCCAGATACGGATTGTGTTACAAAATCTTCTGGGTAATGCTTTGAAATACCAGCCGGCGGGCCAAGCGCCGGAAATCACGATCACGGCGGCAAAGGTCGAGCATGCCGGGAGGGCGTATGTGGAGATCTCCGTCGCCGATAATGGTATCGGCTTCGATCCGAAATATTCCGAGCGCATCTTCTCCATGTTCGAACGGCTGCATTCTCGCAGTGAATACGATGGTGCTGGGATTGGTCTCGCCACGTGTTTGAAAATTGCCCAGCGCCACAAGGGCTCGCTTCGCGCGAGCTCGCAGCCGGGGCAGGGCGCAACCTTCACCCTCGCTCTGCCGGCTCAGCGGTAAAGGTTGAAAAAAACCGGTGCGGGGGCTACGGGTTGGTGCAAGCAAAGAGGCGGGCATATGAGCACTGAAGACGCGCTTTTCACGATCTTGATGGTGGATGACGACCCGGATGATCGCCTCCTATTCAAAGAGGCGTGCGAGGAAGTTCGCCTAAAGAATCCGCTCGAATTCCTCGAGAATGGTGAGCAATTGCTCGATTATCTCAAGCGTCAGGGCAATTACGCTCATCTCAAGGGCGAGCCGTTTCCGGGCATTATCCTGCTCGATCTGAACATGCCGCTGAAGGATGGGCGTGAAGCGCTGGAGGAGGTCAAAGCCGACCCCGAACTGCGTGATATCCCGATCATCATTCTGACCACCTCGAAGAGCGAAGACGATATCCTGTCGAGTTATGGGCTGGGTGCATCCTCCTACATCGTCAAACCGATCTCGCTGGACCGGCTGATGCGTGTGATCAACTCGATCGGCGAATACTGGGTGCAGATCGTCGAAGCGCCGGGACAGTCGGACGCCGATCTGGAACCGATCGACTAGTCTGCCGTTTTCCCGCCGGATTCCCCTGCGAAGAGTATTGTCATGTGTCCGGCGTTTAGGCGGGCTATGAAGGATGCGGGGATAAAGGGAGCGGGGCCATGGGCCGTCTGACAGGAATTTCGGTGACGCTGTTTGTGTCCATGGTTCTGGCCATGTTCATGCTGGTTTCGCTCTGGTTCTACCTGCCGCAATGGCTCGGTTGGGTTCAGGACGGCGCCGACCTGATCGAGGACGCCATCGTCTCGATCCCGGTGCCGGAGCGCTACAACAATCTCGTTCGCATCTATGCCAGTGACGACAAGATCGTCCTGCTCCTGTTCACAATCATTGCCCGCATCATGCTCGGCATTATCGGCAATCTCTTCACCCGCTTCACCCAGCGCGATCGCTATCACGTCGCCGCGCCGGGCTTGATTTCCTCGACCGCCTCGATGATCTCGACACTGATGCTGTCTTTCGTCCTGGCGATCCTGATGCTGTCGACCCTGGCGCTGACCGCGGAGGGCGTGCTGCACGCCATGCTGGATGCGGCCGATTATGTTGAGGACATGCTGGCACAATTGCCGCTGCCGGGGCGTTGGACGGCAGGTATTCGCTACATCATCTCCGACGAGAAGATCCTGCTGCTGTTCTTCACCATTGTGGCGCGCCTGGGTATCGCCGTGGTCGCGACCAGCGTGAGTTCGGCCATGGGTGGCAACAAGCCCCGGATCGTCGCCCCAGCCTAGGCGCTGAGCGCCTCGACCAGATAGGGCAGGGAGACATCCATCCGGTAGTCGACCGAGGAATGGTTGTCGGGGAATTCCTCATAGACATGCTCGACGCCCAGGGCAGCGAGCTTGCGCGTCATGCGACGCGCGCCATAGACCAGATTGTACTGGTCGACATCGCCGCAATCGATATAGAGCGCCTTGAGCGGTTTCAGGCCCTCGCCATGCGTATCGGCCAGTTCCAGCGGATCCCAGCGTTTCCATTGTGCCCAGCGTTCGGGAATGATCTCGCACGTGTCCATCGTCACCGGCAGGCGGATGCCCAGATAGCTGTCCGGGTCGGGGTCATAGGTCGCCGCCATGGCCAGGATCATCAGCGCATGCAGGTCGTCACCTGACAGCTTCACGGCGTTTTCAAAGCTCTCGATAAAGCGCTCGATGGTGCCGCCGCCTTTGGCGATGCGGCGCAGCGTGTGCGGGAAATCGGGCGCGTAGCCGAGCTCGAAGCCCATATCGCCGGCATGACAGGCCGCGGCAGCCCAGAAGTCGGGATAAAGCAGGGCGTGGACCATGGAGCCATACCCGCCCGAGCTCTTGCCGAAGACACCGCGCTTGCCGTCTCCGCCGCAGCCGAATTGCTGCTCGATGGCTGGAACGCATTCCTCGATCAGGAAATCCGCCCAATTCCCCATGGCCGAGGAGTTGATGTACTGATTGCCGCCGAGCCGGGTGAAACAGTCCGGAAAGGCGATCACGCAGGGCGCCATCTTGCCGTCTGCGATCAGCCGGTCCGCACGTTCGGGGACATTCTCGCCGAAATTCTGCCAGTTCGTATGCTTGGGCCCACCGGCCGTGAACCCGACCAGGTCGACCAGGAGCGGCAAGTCCTTGCCGTCATGTCCAGCTGGCACATACACATCGACCCGGCGCTCGAGGCTGTCGCCCAGCATGTTGTTGGCGATGGCTCGGCTGGTAACGGTGATGGATGTGACGGTACCGGCAGGAATGTCATTGTTTCGGCGCATGGGAACCTCTCGCGATTTGCCGCCAGCCTAGTCATGCGACGGGGCGAGGCAAGCGCTTGAGATCAGCGCCAAGTCGGGTCAAGTTGCAGCATGAGCATTGCCAAGACTTACATCTCCGCTGACGCGCTTTTGCGCGACAGTTTCAGGCTGGGCGCCCAGGTCATGGAGCGCGGGTTCTCTCCCACCCATATTGTCGGCGTCTGGCGCGGCGGCGCGCCGGTCGGTATCGCGGTGCAGGAACTCCTCGAATACAAGGGGATCAAGACCGACCATATCGCCTTGAGGACCTCGTCCTACACCGGGATCGACCAGCAATCGCGCGAGGTGAAGGTTTATGGCGAGGGCTATCTGGTCGACACGCTCGACGCCAATGACCGGGTGCTGATCGTCGATGATGTGTTTGACAGCGGCCGGTCGATCAAGGCGATCCTGCGCGTGCTGAAGTCCAAACTGCGGCGCAATTATCCCATCGATACCCGTATCGCGACGGTCTATTACAAGCCGGCGCGCAACACGACGGAGCTGACCCCGGACTTCTATGTCCATGAATGCGATGACTGGCTCGTCTTCCCGCACGAGCTGTGCGGTCTCAGCCCGGAAGAGGTAGCGGCCAAGGGCGTCGCCGCGCCGCTGTCAGACACAGAATGAGCCTGGTCACCGAGGCCCAGATCCGTGGCATGGTGCTGGTTGCTGAGGGCCAGCTGGACGTTGAGCAGGCCGAGCTCTGGGCGGATATCCGCATCGAGCCGGAAGTCTGGTCACCCGCGGACGGAGCCGAACATGGCGTTGGGTTCTGGGTCATTGCCCGCCATGAAGGCGACCTGATCTGGTATGACAGCCTGGCTGAGGAGTTCCGTGCGGGCACCACTTTCGGCGAGCGGGTATTGCCGGAGCCGGTGTCCGGAGCGCGCACGCTGGCGGAATTGCTGGCGAAGGTCGCCTAGGCTTCGTCCAGCCCGATATCGAAATTCGGCGCTGAGTGGGTCAGGGCGCCCACGGATATGACATCCACCCCGGTCTCGGCGATGCCGCGCACCGTCTTCAGATTGACCCCGCCCGAGGCTTCCAGAATGACCTGGCCGTTGGTTTCGGCTACGGCGGCGCGCAGGTCCTCGAGCGAGAAATTGTCCAGCAGCACGCTTTCGGCACCGGCTTCGATCGCCGCCGGCAATTGATCCAGACGGTCCACCTCGACGGCAATACGGGTCATGTGCCCGGCATTGGATTTGGCGGCCTTCACCGCCTCCGCTACGCCGCCACAGACGGCGACATGATTATCCTTGATCAGGATGGCGTCATCGAGCCCGAAACGGTGCAGTGCTCCGCCTCCGGCCTGGACGGCTTGCAGTTCGAAGGCGCGCAGGCCGGGCGTGGTCTTTCGCGTATGAGCTATTCGGACACCCGTTCCCTCGACGGCGGCGACATAGCGCTGGGTGAAGCTGGCAATACCGCTCATCCGGCCCATGAAATTCAATGCGATACGCTCTGCTGAAAGGAGCGCCCGGGCCTTGCCGAGTACGCTGGCAATTACGTCGCCGGTTTCAACGGTTTCGCCGTCCTCGACCTGGGTTTTGACCAGGGCTTCGGGGTCCATTTGCCAGATCGCTTCCAGAGCTGGCTGCAGGCCACAGATGACGCCGTCCTCGCGCGCCTTGAAGAAGAATTTGGCGTTTGCCGTCACCGGAATACAGGCCAGCGCCGTGATATCGCCCCGGCCGCCCTGATCCTCGGCGAGGGCCCGGGTAACTGCGTCACGCAGGATGTGCGGCGGGATGGGATTGACGGTCATGGCGTGTCCTATTCAGCCGGGAGGGCGTTGGGGTGCTGGTTGGTTTGGGCAGATGTCAGCGCCGCGAGCGTCAGGCAGGTATGGCGCGCCTGCTTCTGTGTCTCCGGGAAATCGACACGGAAATGCCCGCCGCGGCTTTCTTCTCGCTGCAGCGCCCCTGTGACGATCAGACGGGCGGCCAGTAGGGTATCCGCATCGCCATAGCGGGTCTGCAATGCGTCGATCAGGGCGAGGAGTTCCCGCAGCCCACGCCCGGTCCGTTCGACACCGCAATGACGCGACATGGCCTGGCGCAGGCGGGTCAGGGCGAGCGGCGGCAGAGCAACCAATGGCGCGGCCGCATCACCAGGTGGGTCTGATACCGGCACGCGAGCAACGGTCAGCGCAGCCGCTTCGATGGCCTGAGCACAGCGCGCAGCGGCAACCAGGCCCTCGGCGAGCGAGTTCGACGCCAGCCGGTTGGCTCCATGCAGGCCGGACGAGGCGCATTCGCCAATCGCCCACAAGCCGGCAATCCTGGTGCGCCCATCAATGTCCGTCATGACACCGCCCATATGGTAGTGCGCCGTTGGCGCGACCGGGATGGGTTCACGGCGCGGATCGATCCCGGCTCGCCGGCATGCGGCGAAAACGGCCGGGAAACGGTCGGGGAAGCTGTCGCCAATGGCCTCGCAGCAATCCAGATAGGCGCCCTGACCGCTCGTATTCTGTCGATGAACAGCGCGGGCCACGACATCGCGCGGGGCCAGTTCCGCGTCGTCATGGACCGTCTTCATGAAACGCTTGCCGGACTTGTCGATCAACACCGCGCCGTCCCCGCGCAAGGCCTCTGTACACAACGGCGCAGGATCCAGATCAGCATTGAGGGCGGTCGGGTGGAACTGGATGAATTCCGGGTCCTGGATCCTGGCGCCGAGGCGGGCGGCCATCGCCATGGCCTGGCCCTGTGCACCGGCCGGCGTTGTCGTCAGGGCGAACAGGCCACCGGCTCCGCCCGTTGCGAGTACCGTCTGCGCGGCGTGGATCCGCTCGATCCGGCCGTCCCGAGCCTTGGCCGCGGCTCCGGTGCACCCGGAGGCGTCACCGAGCAGGCGGACCGCCTTCCAGCCTTCCTTGAGCTCGATATGATCCGCCTTCCGGACGGCCTCGATCAGTGTCGCCATGATCGCCGCGCCGGCGCCATCGCCCTTGACCCGGGCGACCCGGTGAGCGGAGTGGGCGGCCTCGCGCGACAGGGCCCAGTTGTCGCCTTCGCGCTCGAGCGGTGCACCGAGCGCAGCGAGTGCCTCGACCTCGGCTGCGGCGCCTGCGGCGATCGCCTCGGCCGCATCTGCATCGACCAGGCCGGCTCCTGCGCGAACCGTATCGGCGGCATGAAGCTCGGGGCTATCATTGTCGGCCAGCGCCGCGGATACCCCGCCCTGGGCCCAGGCCGAGGCCGCGCCCTGACCCAGCGGCGCGCCGGTGAGCAGCGTTACGGGCTTGGGTGCCAGTTTCAGGGCCGCCCAAAGCCCGGCAATGCCGGCGCCGATGATGAGTGTTCGATCAGCCATTGCGGCCCCGCTCCCGTGCCGCGGCGAAGTCGTCCAGCGCCTTGTTGAGGTCCTTGCAGACCTGGGCATGCTGGGCCCGGTTGAGCTTCATCGGAAAGAAGCTGATCTCGATCAGCCGGTCGCGTTCGGCGTCAGAAAACCGCCCAGCCAGATGCCGGCCCACGGCCTGGAACAGCAATGAACGGCGGATTTTCATCATGTCCTCGCCGTCAAACCGGTCGGCATGCAGCTCGAAACCGGCCAGGCTGGATGGGTCAATCGCGCGCAAGAGGGCGTTGACCTTGTCGTTATGGGCCACCGCGTCGGATGGTCCGTCCTGGAATTTGGCATTGGTGATCAGCAGGCTCAGTAGGTTCTGCCCGTCTTGGTCATCGCCAAAGTCATAGAGTTCGCGCCCATCCTGGCTGACGAGTTTCACACCGTCCTCCTAGACCGTGACGATATCCACGGGCTTTTCCTGGCATGCCGGGTCGAAACTGGCCGGAGCGGCCGGCTTGGGCAGATCCAGCATGGCTTGTACCGAGGCGCGGGCGCCTTCGATCACATCGGCATCGACATGCACTTCATGCTGCTCGAAGCGCAGGGCGTCGTAAATGTTTTCCAGCGTGATCTTCTTCATGTGCGGGCACAGATTGCACGGTCGGATGAACTCGATCTCGGGCACTTCCACGGCGACATTGTCGCTCATCGAGCATTCCGTCAGCAGTACGGCTTTCTTGGCGCCACTATTGCGGGCCCAGTCCGCCATGGCAGCGGTCGAGCCGGCGAAGTCGGCGGCCTGGACCACTTCCAGCGGGCTTTCCGGGTGGGTGATGATGACCACGCCCGGATGGGCATCGCGCAGGTCCTGAACGTCTTCCGTCGTGAACTGTTCGTGCACTTCGCAGCTGCCAGCCCAAGTCAGGATTTTCACATCCGTCTGGGCGGCGACGTTCTTTGCCAGATACTGGTCGGGCAGAAGAATGACGGTGTCGCTGTTGAGGCTCTTGACGACCTGCACGGCATTCGAGCTGGTGCAGCACATATCGCACTCGGCTTTCACATCGGCCGAGGTGTTGACGTAAGTCACGACCGGCACGCCCGGATAGGCCGCCTTGATGCGGCGAACATCCTCACCGGTGATCGAGCTTGCCAGCGAGCAGCCAGCTTCCATGTCGGGGATGAGGACGGTCTTTTCCGGCGCGAGAACCTTGGCGGTCTCGGCCATGAAGTGCACGCCGGCCTGGACGATGACATCGGCATCGCTTTCCGCGGCCATGCGTGCGAGGGCGAGGCTGTCACCCATCAGATCGCCGACACAATGGAAGATGTCCGCCGTCATGTAGTTGTGTGCGAGGATGACCGCGTTCTTTTCCGCCTTCAGCGTGTTGATGGCATGGATGAGCGCAGCCTTCTGCGGCCATTCCATCGGCGTGACGACATGTTTGACCCGCTCATAGAGGTGGTCCGTCGCCGCCTTGACCTCGTCGGTATAGGGCAGGAGATAGGGGTTGGAGGCCTGGGCGGTTTCCGCATTGGTGCTGGTCGGCGTGCCGTCCCAATTCAGACGATCCATCATATTACTCCCCAGTCTCGGCGACGTGATGTTTCCCGCGCCTTTATGCTCTAAATGAGCATTTACAAGATCCGATAAACGGCGGCTCGGATGAACCGCCTTATGCTCGAACTGAGCCTAATGACGGAACCGATATATGCTCAGTTTGAGCAAAGCGCAAGCGGGGATGTGGAAAAACCGGCCTGCAAGACCGGCTCGTGCCGCGGGGATTATTGGGAGATGCTGACGATCAGGCAGGCCAGCATGATCGCCGCGAAAGCGGCCCGCTTGGGCGGTGTCGTCGAAGGGGGCAGGCTCACCAGGGCGATGGTCGTAGACGCAGCGATCAGACCGGCCAGCCACCACAGGCCATTGATCGCTGAAATCAGGGCGATGCCGTAGGCGATAGCGATGCCAATGCTTGTGACGATGGTACGCAATTTCACCCCCCTGTTCGAGGGCCACCCTACGGCCAGGGGTAGTTTTAGTCCAGGCATTGATCCAGAGGTTGCGTCAGGCGTCCTTTAGCCGCGGCGTGGCCAGGCCCAGCGAGGGCAGGCCGGCGAGGGCTTCGCGGCGATAGCGGAACAGCTCCGCCGGTCGACCGCCGGTCTGGCTTTCGAACTTGCCCGTGCCCTCAACAAAGCCGGCCCGGTCGAGCGCGCGCCGGAAATTCTGCTTGTGCAGACGATAGCCGATAATGGCTTCGACGACATGCTGCAGGTCCGAAAGCGTGAAGCGGTCTTCCATCAGCTCGAACACGACCGGGCGGTATTTCACCTTGCCGCGCAGGCGGGAGAGGGCAGTTGCCAGAATCCGGCGATGATCCGAGGCCATCACCCGTCCGAGGCCGTCGCAGCCCGGATCGCGCTCGGCCTGGCCATCCCGCGCTGCCTCGGCGATCAGTCCGGCCTCGTAGAGGAGTTCAAACCGGTCCAGGACGCGTTCCTCATTCCAACTCGACCCGCCAAGGCCGAAGGTCTGCTTCAGCCGGTCGTGGCGCGCGGCGCGCCGGCCGGGCACCGCGGCCTCATCGGCCCAGGCCGACAGGCGGGGCAGGATTTCCTCGTCGATCATCGCCGGCTTGCCCGGGCGCCAGTCCTCCCAGGGAAAGTAGCTGTACCAGTCCTGCCAGATACCACCGCCATCGGGCGGGGTCTTGGTGTCCGGAGTAAGGGCGAGATAACCGACCGAGATGATGCGGGCATCGTCCGAGCCGCCCATGGCGGCGACCGGCGCCTCACGGCCGCGATCGCCGAAGGTGTAGAGCTGTTCGACATAGCCGAGCTGGAAGCGGGCCTGCTCGGCCACCCAGCGGCGCAGGCCGATCTCGAATGTGCGGTGTTCGTTCGGGTCAAACGGACCGAAGGGCAGGGCAACATCTCCGTCTTCCTGAGCCACGACCAGGACGCGCGGCCGGTCCGCATCCACGGACAGGATCACCGCGTTGAGACCGACGATAAGGCTGTTGTCGAGCGCTGCCATGGCTTCGCTTCTACCCTTTGGCCTCGACCTCGGCCAGTACCGTTTCAAACCGTTCCAGGAAGAGCAGCTGGGCTTGTTTCACCGGCAGGGGGCGAATGGCGATCTCCAGCCCGGCCGGCGGCCGGCCGAAGAAATTGACCGATTCCTCATGCGTGAAGCCGGCGATCTGGGTCGCTTCGAAATAGGCGCAGATCATGTCGGCGCGCTTGATCTTGCGCTTGTTTTCCTTGGACAGCTTGGGCGGCAGACCGAAGCGAAGATGCACGGCCGCTTCCAGCCGGTCTTCAAAGGCGCGGTAGTCCACGCCCAGAGCCGCTTTGAACGGGCTGATCATATCGCCGATGACGTATTCCGGTGCATCATGCAGCAGGGCGGCGAGGCGCAGTTTCGCATCAAGACCCGGATAGAGGCTGTCGAGAATCTGAAGAACCACAACGGAATGCTCGGCAACGGAGAAGGCGTGATCGCCCTTGGTCTGGCCGTTCCAGCGCGCCACACGGGCCAGGCCGTGCGCGATATCCTCGATTTCCACATCAAAGGGGGAAGGGTCGAGAAGGTCCAGGCGCCGGCCGGAAATCATGCGCTGCCAGGCGCGTGGGGCTTTCGACTTCGCGGCGTCTTTGGACATGCGGGACGTTTCCTCATCAAGCGGGCGCCGGGGTGTAGCAGAAGCGCTTTGACCTTGCCAACAGCCCTGCGCGTGTTTGACGCGCCGGAAGTGCTGGACGCGGCCGCCCGGGCAGGTTGATATGATGACAAACAAATGAGGGAGAAATCCATGTCCTTGACCCGTATCGTCATGCGCCTCGGCCGTAATCCGGATGCCGGCTACCCTGAGGGCGATGATAATCACGGCTATGTCGTTGTCGCACCGCTGGACAAGGACGGGCATCTCGATGTCGAGCTCTGGCGGGCCGAACGCGCCAAATGCACCGTTGACCGCTTCTCGCCCGATGAGGCTGAAAAGGCAGATGGCTGGCTGACCCATCGCGGCAGCCACTGGTTCTTCCATTATGACGAAGAACATGAAGGCCCGGATGAGCCGGTCTTCCGCCTCGGTGAGCATGTCATGCGTGTCGGCGAATACCTCACCATCCACGAAGCCGATGGCGATGATCTGACCTACAAGATCACCGAGGCGCAGCCGGTTTAGTGACTTGCCCCCTCCTCCGTCAGCGGGGGAGGGCGCTCACACCTATTCCTCAGCGACCAGCGCCAGCATCGACCGGTCCGGGCTCACGGCCAGGCGGGTGACGCCGTTATGGCCGGCGCCGGCGAGGTCGAAGATGGCCTGCCAGCTGCCCTCGCCATCGCGCCATACGATCTGGTCGCCATGGGTGGACAGGAAGTCGACCGTGTCATCAGGCGCGCCGATGGAAACGAAGTCCTGGCTGGTGCCGGGTAGATCGAACAGGGCCACGGCAGTGCCGCTGGCAAAATCGAGCGTATGCACCGTATGTGCGCCGGTTTCGGCATCCCCCACGGAGAAATAGGCCGCCTGGCCGCGGGGTGCGCGGAACAGGGTCCGGCCGGGATTTTCGGCAATCTGGGTGACGGTTTCCGGCTCGGTGGTGCGATCGATCAGCTGCAGGGTGAAGGGCCCTTCGCTGCCCGGCTCACCGAGATAGAAAACGGCGACATGGTTCATGTCCCCGGAAAAGACATAATAACCGGCCGGGGCGAGGTCATGGGCCAGCTCGCGTTCGGAATTGTCGAAACGGGCCAGCGTCGCATTGCCGGCATAGCCGCCTTCCGGCTGCAGCAGATAGGTCAGTCCCATGCCATTGGGCGCGATACGCGGCGAGTATTCGTTTTCCACCGGAGTGCGAGTGACCGGCTGGGTGTTGCCGGAAGCAATATCGAGGCGCCAGATATCGGTCTCACCGCTTACATTATCACCGGCGGTGTAGAGCAGGGCGGTGCCGTCGGGCGTGAAGAAGGGCTGGTTGTCATAGCCCGGCCGGTCGATCTGGGTGACGCGATCGCCCAGTGCCGGCGTACCGTCTTCCCATTCCAGCGTATAGATGAAGATGTCATTGCCCGGCATCGCCGGAGTCGCGTCCTCCGCGGCCTCTTCTGCCGCGGGCTGAGCCTCTTCAACGACGGCTTCCGGCGTGTCTGCGGGGGCGTCCTCGACCGCTTCCTGGTCTGGTGCGGAGCAGGCGGTGAGGGTGAGAAGGGCGATGCCGAAAGCCGGATATTTCATCGTATCTGTTCCTATCGTTTGCGCACGGCAGCAGCGCCGACGCCATAGCCCGCGCCGAAGGCGCACATCACGCCGTGTTCGCCCGAAGCCATGTCCTCGGAGTTCTGCTCGAAATTGATGACCACTGAAGACGAGGAGGTATTGCCGTATTCGTGCAGGATGCCCGGGGCGTTTTCCTCGGTGCGGTCGCGGCCGAGAATGCGTTTGGCGATCATGTCGACCATGCGGATATTGGCCTGGTGCAGCCAGGTCCGGCGCACATCGGCCGGTTCCAGCCCGATATCCTGCATCATCGTGCGGGCGACGGTCGGCGCGAAGCCGACCACGTCCTTGAAGACCTTGTGACCGTCCTGGTCGAGACCTGGCGCATAATCGGGCTGCACCGTGCGCTCGGCCGCGTTGATGAAGCCGAAATCAGAGCGCAGGGCGATGGAATACTTGTTCTGACAATGCGTGCCGACCACGTCCCAGCCGCCATCCTGGCCCTCATCGGCCTCGACGAGAATGGCGCTTGAGGCATCGCCGAAGATGAAGTGCACATCACGGCGCGAATGCACATTGATACAGGTCATGATTTCTGGCGAGCAGACCAGCATGCGCCTGGCCTGGCCGGACTGGATCATGCCATTGGCGATATGCAGGCCGTATAGGGCCGAGGCGCAGGCCATGGTCAGGTCAAAGGAAAACCCGTTCGAGCCGATCATCTCCTGGATCTCACAGGCCAGGCCCGGGAAATTACGCTGCTGGGCGGAGGAGGCGACGATGACGCCATCTACGTCCGCTCCGGAGACACCGGCCTTTTCCAGGGCCGGCGTGACTGCCTTCATGGCGAACTCGGCCTGAAAGGCGACCTCTTCGAAGGCGCGCGGCGCAATTTTTGGCGTCATCGTGTCGATATTGAGAATTCCCGACTTCTCAACGACATGACGGCGTTCGATGCCGGAGGCATTCTTGATAAAGTCGACACTCGACAAAAGCTGCTCGGCCATGTCGCCAGAGGCGATGGCGGCGGCATTGTCGGAATTGAAGCGCTCGGCCCAGGCATTATAGCTGGCAACGAGTTCCTCATTGGTAATAACGGCTTCCGGGATGTAATGCCCCGTCGACCGGATAATGCTTTTGCGCACGATTATTGGCCCGTTTCTTCCCTCGCCATTCAGCCTAGCCGATGATTTCGTCTAATCAATGCGGCGCTGCACCGTAAAACAAACGTGCATTCCCGGTTCCAGGCCGGGTTAATTCGCCCAAAACTTTCCGTATGAGCGTTATTCAGCGGAAAACTTCACCGACCCCCTTGACCTCCTGCTGCGCTGCACCAATCATTGTTGCGACGCAGCAATCGAGTCTGTCTCGAGGCGCTGCAGCGAGTTTTTAGCGTCGAAACCACTCCTCCCCGGTTGAAGACGTATAACTGGCCCGGCTGCTCAACCGCAGCCGGGCCATTTTTTCTGTCAGCCGAAAATTTTTGCGCGTCTGCACGGTTTTGAGGCAGGTTTGCACTAAATTCGAGCGCAATCGACCCTTCCGCACAATATCCGCGCAAATGCATGGACAGGCTGGCAGCCCTGTTCCTAGCTCTGCTGCGACGCAACATGCCAGTAGCGGATGTGGAGGAGATCGTCGTGGATAGCGGAAATAATGCCTGGGTGCTGACATCGACGGCTCTGGTCTTGATGATGACCCTGCCGGGCCTGGCGCTCTTCTATGCCGGTATGGTGCGGCGCATGAATGTACTTTCCACGATGATGCATAGCTTTGGCGCGGCGGCGGTTGGGACGGTGCTGTGGGCGCTGGTGGGCTATTCCCTGGCCTTCTCTGATGGCGGTCCGGTCAATGCCTTTGTTGGCGGGCTGTCCAATGCCGGCCTGGCGGGGATTGCGCCTGAGACGATGAATGGCGATCTGCCGGCCAATCTCTTCCTCATGTTCCAGCTCACCTTCGCCATTATCACCGTGGCGATCATCGCCGGTGCGGCGGTGGAGCGGATCCGGTTCTCGGCCTTCCTGATTTTCGCGGCCTTCTGGTTGATTCTGGTCTACGCCCCGGTGTGCCACTGGGTGTGGGGCGGTGGTTTCCTGGGAGATGCCGGCAAGCTCGATTTTGCTGGAGGCGCGGTGGTCCATATCAATGCCGGTGTCGCTGGCCTGGTCCTGGCCAAGGTGCTTGGTCCGCGGCGCGGCTGGCCGGGCGGGGCGCTGATCCCGGATAATCTCGTCCTCACCCTGATCGGTGCCGGCATGCTCTGGGTGGGCTGGTTCGGCTTTAATGGCGGCTCGGCCCTGGCGGCCGACGGGGCTGCGGCCCATGCCTTCGTCACGACCCAGATTGCAGCTGCGACCGCAGCGCTGACCTGGATGATCCTGGAATGGGCCCTGCGCGGCAAGGCCAGCGCGCTGGGCGCCGCGTCAGGCGCGGTCGCGGGCCTGGTGGCGATTACCCCGGCTGCCGGATTCGTGCCCGCCTGGGCAGCATTCATCATTGGTGCAGGCGGCGCGGCAGGGGCCTATTGGGGCGTGACGGGGCTGAAACGCCTGCTCAAGATTGATGACAGCCTCGATGCCTTCGGCTTGCACGGGGTCGGCGGATTTGTCGGGGCGGTGCTGACCGGTGTGTTCGCGGTCGAAGCGATCGGCGGAGCGGCCGGGGCGATTGAGGGCAATCTGCTGCAGGTCTGGACTCAGACCTGGGGCGCGCTCTCGGTGGCTGTTTACAGCGGTGCGGTGACCTTTATCATCCTGTTCGTGATGTCGAAATTCATGAGTCTGCGCGTCAGCGAGGAAGCTGAACGCAAGGGGCTCGACACCGAACTGCATGGGGAATCGGTCGGGAGCTAGGTCAGCACCCTGGCCGCCGGGGAGAAGCGCCTAGCGCTTCTCCAGGAAGATCGTTCCGGCCGAATAACCTGCACCGAAGGAGCAGATCAGGCCCTTATCGCCCGCCTCGAACCCGTCATGGTGACGGTGGAAGGCGACCAGCGAACCGGCGCCGGCAATATTGGCGAATTCGTCAAGCACGACCGGAGCCTCATGCGGCTCGAAATCGCGGTCATAGACCTTCTTGGCGATCATCATATTCATGTTGATATTCGCCTGGTGCAACCACATCCGCTTCATGTCGGCAGGCGAGAGCTTCATCTTGCCCAGCTCGGTCAGGATGAGCTCGATCACCATCGGGCAGACTTCCTTGAAGACCTTGCGGCCTTCCTGCACGAAATAGCGCTCCTCGAAGACCGGCTCGGGGTCTTCGGAGGCGTTCAGGAATCCGAAATTCGAGCGGATATTGTTGGAATACTGGGTCACCATCCGCGTGGAGAGGATGTTCCAGCCTTCATCACCGGCGACGTCTTCCGCCTCGATCAGGGCCGCCACGGCGACATCGCCGAAGATGAAATGGCTGTCGCGATCCCGGAAATTGAGCTGCGGCGTGGTGATTTCCGGGGTCACGACCAGAACCGATTTGGCCATCCCGGTCTTGATCATGTTGATGGCGGAGATCATGCCGAACGTGCCGGAGGAGCAGGCCACCGACATGTCATAGCCGAAGCCCTCAATGCCCAGCGCCTGCTGGATCTCGATGGCGATACACGGATAGGTGCGCTGCATCGACGTGGCCGAGCAGATCACGGCGTCGACATCCTTCGGGTCGCGGCCGGCATTGTCCAGCGCCTGCTTGGCTGCCGCGAGGCCGGCCTCGGCCATCAGCGAAATCTCTTCATTCGGTCGCGGCGCAACGCGTGGGCGCATGCGCTCCACATCAAGCACGCCAGCCTTGTCGACCGTATAGCGCGACTTGATGCCAGAGGCCTTTTCGATGAAGGCGGTCGAGGAGGCGTTGAGCGGCTCAACGACACCGCGCTCAATGGCGTCGGCGTTTTCGGCGTTGTGCTTTTCGACATAGGCGTTGAAGCATTCGACCAGCTCATCATTGCTGACCGTTTCTTCCGGATGCCAAAGTCCGGTCGACCGGATCACTGCATTCATACGCCTTACTCCCTCGGTTTGGGCTGGCGGGAAATTAGTGGCATTGGCCTTGAACGTCACCCGGTCAGCTGCGTTTGGCGGCCCGGGATCGAAAAAGCAGGACGGCTAGTGCTCGACCCGGTGGCGCGGCTGGACCCGGTCGGAGCCATCCTCGCCCTCGCAGATCCATTCGCCCGGCGCCGTCGCATCATGCGGTCCGGCCGGCTCACAAACCGCAGCGCCCATCTCGGCGGCGGTGGGCGTGTCGAAGGTCGAGCAGGCGGTCATGGCCAGACCGTTCACCGCGATCGCCAGTCCTGTCAAAAGCGTGCGCATATCGTCTCCTCGCTGACCCAGCCCGGCTAGCGAACGAAGGCTTGCACGGCTTGGTGACGTGGACAAGTGATCTCATGGTCATTGACCAGGCCGACCGCCTCCATGAAGGCATAGACGATCACTGGCCCGACGAATTTGAAGCCGCGCTTTTTCAGGTCCTTGGAGATCTGGGCGCTGAGCGGGGTGTTGGTTGGGATATCCTTGAGGCGCTTGTATTCGTTCTGGATTGGCGTGCCGTCGACGAAGTCCCAGAGATAGTCGGAAAAATCGAGACCCTGATCGCGCATCTCCAGATAGGCGCGGGCATTGCCGATGGCGGCATCGATTTTGGTCCCGGAGCGGATAATGCCGGGATTGCCCAGCAGCTCGGTCTTCTTGGCCTCGTCATAGCGGGCAATCAGCTCCGGTTCGAACCCGTCAAAGGCGTCGCGCAGGGTGTCGCGCTTGCGCAGGATGGTGATCCAGGCGAGGCCGGCCTGGAAGCCGTCCAGCATCAGCTTTTCCCACAGGGCCTGCGCGTCGTATTCAGGCACACCCCATTCGGTGTCGTGATAATGGGCGTAGAGGTCGTCGCCGGGCGTCACCCAGGCGCAGCGGTGTTCGGTCATGTCCGTCCGATCAGACTTTTTGTGGCGCCGGTTCCGGCTTGAGTGCGTCGGGCAAGTCGATACGCACTTCGGTCTCGCCGACCATGAGGATTTCTTCCGCCGTTTCCAAGCGGTCGAGACGGACCCTGCCGACAGCGTTATGTCCGGAGGCTGCGCTGATCTCGCCGATCGTGGATGATCCTGCAGTGATCGATGCTCCGGTTTCAATCGGGCCGTCAGCGAGAACCGCGAGCGAGCGCTTGCGGATCGTACCGCGCCGCTTCATGCGTGACACGACCTCCTGGCCAATGAAACAGCCCTTGGTCCAGCCGACGCCGTCATAGGCATCAAGATTGACGTCGGTGGGGAAGACCTCGGCTTCGCCGTAATCGCGACCAAAAGCGGGCACGCCCTGGGTGATCTCGACCTCGTCGAGCGAGCGGGTTTCGATGTCTGTCACCGGCAGGATGGCACGATAGACCCCGGTCAGGCGCGGATCTGTGGCGGCTTCGGCGAACGGGGCCTCGCTCCAGACCGCCATCAGCGTTTCATCCAGCGCAATCGCCACGTCGGCTTTCAGCTTGTACATCGTCAGGCGCTTCTTCAGGGCTTCCGCCGCGCTTTCATGCACGTCCAGCCAGAGCCCGTTCTCGCGACCGAAAATCATGAAGTCGGAGATGATCTTGCCCTGCGGCGTCAACAGCGCGCCGGGCCGGCACTGGCCGGGTGCCAGCGTGTCGACATCGGCGGTGATGACGCGCTGCAGCAGCGAACGGGCATCCGGGCCGGTCAGTGTGATTATGGAACGGGCGGGCAGGCGGAAGTGAGTTTCGGTCATGACATCGCATATGCCATTGCCTTGATGGCTGGCCAAGAGGGCCGGTGCGGGTTATGCCCCGCTGGCATGGGACGGGTTCTGTTTATAACCTCAACGCGGATCGGTGACGCGGTCATCAATTCCGGGCTTCTCAACCATTTGATCGAGACCCGGCCGGAGGCACGTTTCACCATTGCCTGCGGGCCCCTGGCGGCGCCGCTGTTCAAGGCCGTGCCGCGGCTGGACGAGGTCATCGTCATGGCCAAGAAGAAGCGCGGCGGTCACTGGATCGATCTGTGGAAACAGACGGTGGGCAAGCGCTGGGACCTGGTGGTCGATATCCGCTGTTCCGCGACCGGCTATTTCCTCAATGCGGGTGAACGCCACATCCTCAGCCAGTCCAGGACCCCGATCAATAAGGTGCTCGAGGCCGCCAGCGTGCTCGGCCTCGACCCGGCTCCGGACCCGGTGCTTTTCGTCTCTGAAGAGCGCCGTGCCGAGGCGGCCGGAATTCTGGATGACGCTCAGCCCTGGCTTGCCGTCTGCCCATCGGCCTCAGCGCCGTACAAGGTCTGGCCCGGTGATCGGTTTGCCGCTCTCATCGATCGCCTGATCGCGCCGGACGGCCCGATGGCTGGTGCCAAGGTGGCAATTTTCGGCGGTCCGGGCGATGAAGGGGCCGCAGCGCCGATCCGTGAGGGGATTGCCGAAGACCGCTGGGTCGACCTGACCGGACAATTGCCGCTCGACCTGGTGACCGCCTGTCTTGAGCGTCCGCGTCTTTATATCGGCAATGATAGCGGGCTGATGCACATCGCCGCCGCGGCCGGAACCCCGACGCTTGGCCTGATGGGGCCGACCGATGACCGCCTCTACGGCCCCTGGGGCGAAAAGGCGTCCGTTGTGCGCGGCAGTACCTCCTATGCCGAGCATTATGCGCGCTTCAAGGACAAGCGCCGTTTCCAGCCTGAAAGCCTGATGCTCGACCTCGAGGTCGATGCGGCGTATCAGGCAGCCATAGATCTTTTCGAAAGGACCCAGTCATGAGCCAGACCTTCGATCTCCTGCTCAAGGGCGGCGAAGTGGTGAACCATGATGGTCGCGGCCGCGCCGATGTCGGCATCCGTGACGGCAAGACCGTCGAGATCGGCGATCTCTCCCAGGCCTCGGCGGGCGAGGTGTTTGATTGCACCGGCCTGCACGTCCTGCCCGGGGTAATCGACAGCCAGGTCCATTTCCGCGAGCCGGGCATGGAGTGGAAGGAAGATCTGGAATCCGGTTCGCGCTGTGCGGTGCTCGGTGGCGTCACCGCCGTGTTCGAAATGCCCAATACCGAGCCGACCACGACCGAGCCGGACAAGCTGACCGACAAGCTCAATCGCGCCCATCATCGCATGCACTGCGATCACGCCTTCTATGCCGGTGCGACCAATGAGAATTACAACATCCTGCCGGAAATGGAGCGCATGCTTGGCTGCTGCGGCGTCAAGGTGTTCATGGGCGCCTCGACGGGCTCCCTGCTGGTCGCTGACGATGAAGGTGTCGAGCGCGTGCTGCGCGCCATCAAGCGCCGCGCTGCGTTCCACTCCGAGGACGAATACCGGCTCGCCGAGCGTCGCAGCCTCGCCGTTGAGGGCGACTGGACCAGCCACCCGGTGGTGCGCGACCCGGAAGCGGCGATGATGTCGACCAAGCGCCTGGTGCGCCTGGCGCGCAAGACCGGCAAGCGCATCCACGTGCTTCACATCTCTACCGCCGAAGAGATGGAATTCCTCGCCCATCACCGTGATATCGCCTCCGTGGAAGCCACGCCGCAGCATCTGACGCTGGAGGCGCCGGGCATCTACGAAGAGATCAAGGGCCGCGCCCAGATGAACCCGCCGGTGCGCGAGCGTCATCACATTGAGGGGCTGTGGCGCGGGATCGAGCGCGGCGTTGTCGACGTCATCGGTTCTGACCACGCACCGCATACGCTGGAAGAAAAGGCGCGCCCCTATCCGCAGAGCCCGTCCGGCATGCCGGGCGTGCAGACCCTGGTTCCGATCATGCTTGACCACGTCAATGCCGGCCGCCTGTCGCTGGAACGCTTTGTCGACCTGACCTCGCATGGCGCCCAACGCATTTTCGGCATCGCCCACAAGGGCCGTATGGCGGCGGGCTGGGATGCCGACTTCACCCTGGTCGACATGAACCATTCGCGGGAGATCACCGATGAATGGTCGGCTTCAAAATCCGGCTGGACGCCGTTCCATGGCCGTACCGTCAAGGGCTGGCCGATGGCGACCATCGTGCGGGGCAAGATTGTGATGCGCGAAGATGAGCTGGTCGGTCCGAGCCAGGGCGAACCGGTCAAGTTCATGGAAGCGCTTCCGGAAGACAGGTAGCGGACGTTCAGGAGATTGCCCGGTGAGTGAGCGCCAGAGCTTCTACTTCTTCGACATCGACGAAAACATCCTCCACCTTCCGACCCGTATTCATCTTCTGAACACGGTGACCGGTGAGGAGCGGGCCATGCGCCAGCACGAGTATGAGGAGATCCGCTCCTATCTCGGCGTGCCGGGCCTGTGGGAAGACTGGGCCGATCCGCCGGCGCGCGCCTATCGTGAGTTTGCCGACGGCAAGGACCGTCATGGCGAAGAGTATTTCTGGCGCGATATCCGCCGCGCCCTCGACACCGCCAACTGGCGCGGGCCATCCTGGAAAATCTTCAAATACGCGGTGCTCAAGGGCCGTCCGGTTTCGATCATCACGGCGCGCCAGCATTCACGCGAAGTCATCCGCGAGGGCATCAAAATGCTCGTCGATGCGGGGCATTTGCCGGAGGAACCGAATTATATTTCCATCTATCCGGTCTCCAATCTGGATGTCAGGGACGAGCTGGGCCCGCATCTGACCACAGCCGGTCTGAAGCGCATGGCGATCCGCAAATGTGTTGAGGCCGGGCTCGACAAGTTCGGGCGCAACCTGCCTCACTCTTTCGGCATGTCGGATGATGATCTCAAGAATGTCGACCTGATCACCTCGGCCATGCTGGAAGCCAAGCTGGATTATCCGGAAAAGCGCTTTTTCGTCATTTCGACCAATCGCCGCCGCCACGTGAAGATGGAAATCCTCCCCCCGCACAAGGACGAGGAAAAGCTGCGCGCGGCCGAGGATGCTTATTACGGCTGATCAGCCCCTGTGCATCACCCCCGGTGCACGGCCAGGATCGGCATGCGGGCGGCGCGGATGGCGGGAAAGATGCCGCCGAATACGCCGACCATGATGGCCAGGGTGATGCCGGTTTCGATCGAATCCCAGGTCACCGACAGGTCGAACACGACCTGGGTGAAGCTGTCACCCAGCCCCTGAAAACTCAGCCCGTTGAAGAAGAGAACCGCGATCCCGGTGCCGACAGCACCCCCGATGGCGGACAGCATGACCGCTTCGGCCATGGTGCCGATGAAGGCGGAAAAGCCGGAAAAGCCGATCGCGCGCAAGGTTGCAATTTCCCGGGCCCGGGCATCGACCGAGGAGTAGAGCGTGTTCCAGGCACCGGCGAGGGCGCCGATCGCCATGACGATGGAAAGCGGCCAGCCCAGGCTGGAGATGACGCCGGCGGTGCCGGAGGACTGGCCGGCGAAGAATTCCGCTTCGGTCTGGACGTCGAGATTGAGCCGCGGCTCGTTTTCGACATAGGCCTGCAAGCGTTCCAGCCCGTCCGGAGATGTCAGCCGTGCGCGCACGGACTGCACGCTGGAACCACGCTGATAGAGGTTCTGCAGCACACCCAGATCGGACCAGACCTCACTGTCAAACACCGTGCCGCCGGTCGAGAAAATGCCCACGACGGTCCAGTTATTGGTCCCGAGGCGGATTTCCTGGCCCAGTTCAAAACCGAGGAATTCGCGTTGCACCCCTTCGCCGACGATCAGTTCGGCCGCGCCGGGGCTGAACATCCGCCCCTCGACCAGGCGGAAGCCCTGACGCATGCCCGGACCATTGGCCTCCAGACCGCGCAAGCCGAGATTGGCTTCGGTCTGCGCCCCGCGCAGGACCCCGTCGACAATGACGTAGAGCTCGGCGGAAATAATCCCGTTATCGGTTTCATCGCGGGCCACACCGTCGGCGACCTCGATCAGGCGGGCCTGGTCGCGAGACAGACCGCTGTTGAGTTCAGCCTGTGAGCCCTCGCGCAGCATGATGGCAATGTCCTCGGCGCCGCTGCGCTCGGCCGTGGCGCGGAAGCCATTGCCAATGGCCTGAAAGCCCAGGAGCACGGCGACGACCAGGGCAACAGCCCCGATTGTCGCGGTCGACATGCCCAGCCGGCGCGGGATGGATTTGAGATTGAGGGAGATGACGGCGAGTGTCTGGCGCATATCCTATCCCTTCGAGAACGCGTCGATGATCTTCAGCCGCAAGGCCGAGGCTGCCGGGATGACGCCGGTGATCAGACCGAAGAGCAGCATCAGCGCGACAGCCGAGCCCACGATTTCAACCGTCATGACAATCGGCGGGAAGGCATCACCGAGTCCCGCTTCAGCTGCCGCCAGCAAGCCGGCAGCCAGGCCGAGGCCGATCAACCCGCCCAGCAAGGAGAGGAAAACCGATTCCGCCAGCACCATGCCGAAGACGGCATTGTTGCGGAAACCCAGCGTCTTGAGCACACCGATCTCCTTGGTCCGCTCGGCAATGGAGAGCACCATGGTTGTGCCGACAATGATCAGGATGGATACGAAGGCCGCCCCGATCACGAGGGAGAGAATGGTGGCGATGTCACCGAATTGTTCCAGAAAGGCCTGGTTGAAAGCGGCTTCGGTCGAGGTTTCTGTCTCGGCCGAGGAGTTGGCGAACATGTCGTCAATGCCGCGTGAGACGCTCTCATTGAGCGCGGCGTCTTCGGTCAAGAGCACGAACCAGCCCAGGCTATTACCGCCAAAGCTGGCGGTTTCCCGGAACAGCTCATAGTGCAGCAACACAGCGCCCGCCCCGGCCGTGTCGGCGGTCGAGGTGTAGATGGCGCAGACTTCGAGTTGCCAGGCTTCGGCGCCGTCGGCGCGGGTGAAGATATTGCTCTGCAGCGGAACACGATCGCCGACCGACCAGCCGTATTGCTCGGCAATCGGTGCGCCGGCCGCCATACAGGTGCGATCGGAAATGAAGCGTGCGCGCTGGTCAGCGGGCATGTCGAATTCGGGATAGACGGTGAACCAGCTTTCCGGTTCGACCGCGAAGGACGTCACCACATTGGTCGGCTCGCGGAAATAGCCGCCAAACCAGTTGGCATGGCTGGCGGCGACAATCCCGTCCACGCTCTGCAGCCGGTTGTAATAGGCGTAGGGCAGGGGTTGGGTGAAGTTGATCTTGTTCAGCGTCACCAGGCGAGTCGGGGCCTGGGGCGGATCTTCCCAGAATTGATTGAAGGCGCCGAGGGCACCGTAGAGCAGGAAGGCGATCGCGATCGACAGCAGTAGCAGGGTCGAGCGGGTCTTCTTGCGGAACAGGTTTTTTCGGACGAGGGTGAGCCGGTTCATCAGGCGTTCTCCTTCGCCACGAAACGTCCCTTGTCGAGGTGGAGTTCCTTGCTGGCATAGCCGGCCGCGGCCGGGTCGTGCGTGACCATGACGATGGTCTTGTTCATCTCCTTGTTCAGAAGCTGAAGCGTTTCCAGCACTTCGTCCGCCGTGGAGCGGTCGAGATCGCCGGTCGGCTCGTCCGCGAGCAGGACTTTCGGGTCAGCGACAATGGCACGGGCGATACCAACGCGCTGTTGCTGACCACCGGAGAGCTGGGCCGGGCGATGACCGGCGCGGTCCTCGATCCCGACAATCTCAAGGGCGGTGCGCACCCGGCGCTTGCGTTCCTTGGCCGGCAGGTTTGTGAGCAGCAGGGGCAGCTCGACATTCTGCGTCGCCGAGAGCGTTTCCATCAGATTGTAAAACTGGAAGATGAAGCCGACATTGGCCGAGCGCCAACGGGCCAGATTGCCTTCTGACAGTTTGTCGACCCGTATCCCTTCGCACTCGACGGAACCGGTGGAGGGGCGGTCGATGCCTCCCAGCAGGTTGAGCAAAGTGGTCTTGCCCGAACCGGACGGACCCATGATGGCAATGAATTCACCCTGCTCAATCGTCATGTTGAGCTCTTCGAAAAT
>NZ_JASBRW010000058.1 GCF_030149235.1 Maricaulis sp.
TCGATCTCGGCCATGTCGAGCTCGGTGCGGCCCCATTTGGCCAGCGACATGTCCTTGACGACGTAAGGTTTGTCCGCGGATTGCGTCATGACCGTCAGGTCCTTCTTTTAGTCAGTTCTCAATAAGATGAGGGCCGGTCACCCGGCCCTCTGTAAACGTGCTTGGATCAAGCGAGGGATTTGAGCTGGTCGACGAGACCGGTCGTTTCCCAGGAGAAGCCGCCATCGGCATCCGGCGTGCGGCCAAAGTGACCGTAAGCGGCGGTGCGGGCATAGATGGGCTTGTTCAGGCCCAGAGCCGTACGAATGCCGCGCGGGGACAGATCAGCGATCTGCATCAGCGCGTCTTCCAGCTTGGCTTCGGCAACCTGGCCGGTGCCGTGCAGGTCGACATAGAGCGACAGCGGCTTGGAGACGCCGATCGCGTAGGAGACCTGGATGGTGCAGCGATCAGCGAGACCCGCGGCGACGACGTTCTTGGCCAGCCAGCGGCAGGCATAGGCAGCCGAGCGGTCGACCTTGGTCGGGTCCTTGCCGGAGAAGGCACCGCCACCGTGCGGCGCAGCGCCGCCATAGGTGTCGACGATAATCTTGCGGCCGGTCAGGCCAGCGTCGCCGTCCGGGCCACCGATGACAAAGGTGCCGGTCGGGTTGACGTAGAATTCGGCTTCCGGCGGGAACCAGCCCTCGGGCAGGACGTCCGCAACGACCGGGCGGACCAGCTCCTTGATGTCGTCCTGGCTCAGGCCCTCCTTGTGCTGGGTCGAGACGACGACGGAGGTGACACCGACCGGACGTCTATTCTCATAGCGCAGGGTGACCTGGGACTTTGCATCCGGCTCGAATTCCGGACGGGCGCCGGATTTGCGCAGCTCGGCCATGCGCTGGAGGATCTGGTGCGAGAACTGGATCGGAGCCGGCATCAGCGCTTCGGTCTCATTCGTGGCGTAGCCGAACATGATGCCCTGGTCGCCAGCGCCCTCATCCTTATCGGCACCGGCATCGACGCCCTGGGCGATATGGGCGGACTGCTCGTGCAGGAAGTTCTGCAAGTTGGAGTTCTTCCAGTGGAAGCCGTCCTGCTCGTAACCGATATCCTTGACCGCATCGCGGGCCACGGCCTCGATTTCTTCGTCCGTCGGCGCGACGTCCTTGCTGATACGGGTCTCACCGGCGAGCACGATCTGATTGGTCGTGGTCAGGGTCTCGCAAGCAACACGTGCTTCCGGGTCGCGGCCCAGGAAAAGATCGACGACGGCATCGGAAATGCGGTCGCACACCTTGTCCGGATGGCCTTCAGAGACGCTTTCGGACGTGAAAATGTAAGACGAACGGCTCACGCGGATATCCTCATATAAAGATCGCTTTATGTCCCGGGCATAGATCAGATTAGCGAGCGAGATGCAAGAGGGAGCTTCCGCATCTGGAACCTTTCGCACTAATCTGGTAGAAACTTACTCGCATAAAGATATCTTTATGTGTATATAAATTACGGACTCATTGGATGCAGGACGCCCGGTAAGCTCGATGTCAACGCCGATCATTTCCTTCGAATTCTTCCCGCCCAAATCCGAGGCGATGGAAAACACGCTGTGGAACTCGATCTCCCGCCTTGAGGCGCTGGACCCGGATTTCGTCTCTGTGACCTACGGCGCCGGCGGGTCCACGCGCGACCGGACGCACCGGACCGTGCACCGCATTGTCGAGGAAACCTCGATCAAGCCCGCGGCTCACCTGACCTGTGTCAGCGCCACGCGTGACGAGGTCGATAATGTGATCCTTGACTACTGGGATGCGGGCGTACGCCATATTGTGGCCCTGCGCGGCGATCCGCCTGAAGGTGTCGGCGAGACATACATCCCGCATCCGGGCGGTTACGCCAATGCGGCCGAACTGGCTGCCGGGATCAGGAAGATCGGGGATTTCGAGATCTCCGTCGGCTGCTATCCGGAAAAGCACCCGGAAAGCCCGGACTTTGATTACGACCTCGACCTCCTGAAAGCGAAGATCGACGCCGGCGCGACCCGCGCGATCACGCAATTCTTCTTCGAGCCGGATCTCTATTTCCGCTATCTTGAGCGGGCCCAGAAGGCCGGTATCACCATTCCGATCATTCCCGGCATCATGCTCCAGCCCAATTTCAACGGCCTCAAGCGCATCGCGGGCCTGTGCGGTGCCTCGCTGCCCGACAGCCTGCACGCCGCCTATGAAGGTCTCGATGATGATGCCGAGACGCGCCAGCTTGTGACAGCCCATGTGGCTGCCAAACTCTGTGATGCCTTGCATCAGGGCGGTGTCGACCGCTTCCATTTCTACACGCTGAACCGGGCCGAACTATCTCTGTCCACCTGTCATCTGCTCGGTATCAAGCCGGCGGCCACCCTTGCAGGAGAAGTCGCATGACCCGCCTAGACCGTATTCAGGCGCTGAACGCGCTGGCCGAAGACCGCATTCTCATCCTGGACGGGGCCATGGGAACCCAGATCCAGGAGTTGAAGCTGGACGAGGACGGCTATCGCGGGGTCCGGTTTGCCGATTGGGGCCAGCCGGTCAAAGGCAATAACGATCTTCTGAACCTCACCGCACCGGACGCGGTAAAGGCGATCCACACCGCCTATTTCGAAGCGGGTGCCGATATCGTCGAGACCAATACATTCTCGGCGACCACGATCGCCCAGGCCGATTACGGCCTGGAAGACCTGGCCACGGAAATCGCGGCCGAGGGCGCCCGTCTGGCGCGTGAGGCGGCTGATGAAATGGCTGAAAAGACCGGTACGCCGCGGGCTGTTGCCGGCGCGATTGGGCCGACCAACAAAACCCTCTCGATCTCGCCCGACGTCAATGATCCGGGCTATCGCGATGTCGATTTCGATGCCGTGCACCAGGCGTATCTGGAGCAGGCGCGGGCCATGGCGCCCTATATCGATCTGCTTCTGGTCGAGACCGTCTTTGATACCCTCAATGCCAAGGCGGCGATCAAGGCGCTGATCGACCTGGCCGAGGAAACCGGTGAGCATATCCCGGTGATGATCTCCGGCACGATCACGGACCGTTCCGGGCGCACGCTGTCGGGGCAGACGGCCGAGGCCTTCTGGTATTCCGTTCGCCATGCCAAGCCATGGGCGATCGGCCTTAATTGCGCCCTGGGGGCCGAGGAATTGCGTCCCTACCTGGCCGAGATTTCCCGCGTTGCCGATACCAAGGTCATCGCTTATCCGAATGCCGGGCTGCCCAATGATATGGGTGAGTATGACGAGGAGCCGCACGAGACGGCGGGGCATCTGGGCGAATGGGCGTCCTCCGGCCTGGTCAATATTCTCGGCGGTTGTTGCGGCACCACGCCGGCTCATATCCGTGCCATTGCCGGCGCAGCCAAGAGCGCCAAGCCGCGTAACCCGGTCCGCCGCGAGCGCGCCATGCGGCTCTCCGGTCTCGAACCGTTTGAACTGACCGCCTAAGTCCGGATCATTATGACCAATTCTGCCTCGACTTTCGTCAATATTGGCGAGCGTACCAATGTGACGGGCTCGGCGCGTTTTCGCCGCCTGATCACTGAAGGCGACTATGCCACCGCTGTTTCCGTTGCCCGCCAGCAGGTGGAGAACGGCGCCCAGATCATCGATGTAAACATGGATGAGGGTCTGCTCGACAGTGTCGAGGCGATGACCGTCTTCCTGCGCATGATCGCGGGTGAGCCGGATGTCGCGCGCGTTCCGGTGATGATCGACAGTTCCAAATGGGAGGTGATCGAGGCCGTGCTGAAAAACGTCCAGGGCAAGGCGATCGTCAATTCGATCTCGCTCAAGGAAGGCGAGGCGCCTTTCCTCGAGCAGGCGCGCAAATGCCTGGCCTATGGTGCCGCCGTCGTGGTCATGGCCTTCGATGAAACCGGGCAGGCGGAGACCGCGCAGCGCAAGTTCGAGATCTGTCAGCGCGCCTATAACCTGCTGGTCGAGACTGTCGGTTTCCCGCCGGAAGATATCATCTTCGATCCGAATATCTTCGCCGTGGCGACGGGGATTGAGGAACATGACGATTACGCCGTCGCCTTCATCGAGGCGACCAAGCGTATCCGTGCGGAACTGCCGGGTTGTCATGTCTCCGGCGGTCTTTCCAACATCTCCTTCTCCTTCCGCGGCAATGAGCCGGTGCGCCGGGCCATGCACTCGGTTTTCCTCTACCATGCGGTCAAGGCCGGCATGGATATGGGCATCGTCAATGCCGGACAGCTCGACATCTATGATGATATCGAGGACGAGCTGCGCGAGCTGGTCGAGGACGTCATCCTCAATCGCCGGTCCGATTCCACCGAGCGCCTGCTGGCCGCGGCCGAACGCTATCGAGGTCAGGGCAAGGGCGCCGAGCTGACCAAGGACATGTCCTGGCGCGAGGGCGATGTCCGTGAACGCCTCAAGCACGCGCTGGTGCACGGCATCAACGAGTTCATCGTCGAGGATACCGAGGAGGCGCGCCAATCGGTCGAGCGCCCGCTGCACGTGATCGAAGGTACGCTGATGTGCGGCATGAATGTCGTTGGCGATCTCTTCGGGGACGGGAAGATGTTCCTGCCCCAGGTGGTGAAATCGGCCCGGGTGATGAAACAGGCCGTGGCCCATCTCATTCCCTTCATGGAAGAGGAAAAGGCCGCTGCCGGTGAAGAGGTGCGCTCCGCCGGCAAGGTTATCATGGCGACCGTGAAGGGCGATGTGCACGATATCGGCAAGAATATCGTTGGCGTTGTGCTGCAGTGCAACGGTTATGAGGTCGTCGACCTCGGCGTCATGGTCCCGGCCGAAGTGATCCTGGAAACCGCCAAGCGCGAGAAGGCCGATATTATCGGCCTGTCAGGCCTGATCACGCCGTCGCTGGATGAAATGGTTTTCGTCGCGGCGGAAATGGAGCGCCAGAATATCGACATTCCGCTGCTGATCGGGGGCGCGACGACCTCACCGGCCCATACCGCAGTGAAGATTGATCCGGTGATTGATGTCGCCCCGGTGGTGCATGTGCTCGACGCTAGCCGCGCCGTCGGCGTGGTATCCAAACTTCTGTCCGATGACCGCGACAGCTATGCGGCCGGGGTCAAGGAGGAGCTGGGCAAGATCCGTGAGCGCCGTCTGGCCGCCCGGGCCTCCAAGAAGCGTCTCCCCATCGAGGCGGCACGTGCCAAGGGCTGGGATTGCGACTGGTCGGCCTATACGCCGCCGGCTCCGAAATCGCCCGGCGTGCAACATTTCGACATCCCGCTGGCTGAGCTGGTCAACTATATCGACTGGACACCCTTCTTCTTCACCTGGGAGCTCAAGGGCACCTATCCGTCCATTCTCGATGACCCGAAGCGCGGGGAAGCAGCGCGTTCCCTGTTCAATGATGCCCAGGCCATGCTGAAACAGATCGTGGCCGAGAACTGGCTCAGCCCTCGCGGCGTGTGCGGCTTCTGGCCGGCGCAGCGCGACGGTGATGATGCGGTCCTGTTCGCAGACGAAGAACGCTCGATCGAAAAAGCCCGATTCTTCGGCCTACGCCAGCAGGCCGCCAAGGACAGCGACAATCCACACGTCTCGCAATTCGATTTCCTTGCCCCCGAAGGCACGCCGGACTGGCTTGGCGGTTTTGCCGTCACCGCGGGTGACAATCCGGAGATCGTGGAACGCTTCGAACGCGAACAGGATGATTATAACTCCATCCTGTTCAAGGCGCTGGCCGACCGTCTCGCCGAAGCGGCGGCGGAATGGCTGCACGCCAAGGTGCGCCGTGAGTATTGGGGCTATGCGCCCGATGAAGCCTTCTCCAATCAGGAGCTGATCGCCGAGGCCTATGACGGTATCCGCCCGGCCGCCGGTTATCCTTCCCAACCCGACCACAGCGAGAAGCGCACCCTGTTCCAACTGCTCGAAGCGCGCGAGCGTGTCGGCATGGACCTGACCAATTCCTTCGCCATGACCCCGGCGTCCTCGGTCTCCGGCCTCTATCTCTCGCACCCGGACAGCCACTACTTCGCCGTCGGCCGGATCCAGCGCGACCAGGTCGAGGATTATGCCGAGCGCAAGGGCTGGACGGTCGAGGACGCGGAGCGCGCCCTGGCGCCGGTGCTGGACTATGTCGCGGGCGCCAAGATCGAGGCGGCCTAGCGGTCAACTGACCGGCCGCTTGGACAAGCCGGGGGTGATGCGCCATATCCGTTGGAGATTTACGCACCCGGAGCCCATCATGCGTTTCGCATTCTTTGGAGATATTGTCGGCAAGACCGGCCGCCGCGCGGCCGAGGCGCACCTAGCCGATCTGCGCGAGCGACTGTCGCTCGATCTCGTCATCATGAATGCCGAGAACGCCGCCGCCGGGTTCGGGATTACCGAGCGTATCTCCAACCAGCTCTTCGATATCGGCGCTGATGTCCTCACCCTGGGCAATCATGCCTGGGACCAGCGCGAGGCGCTGAGCTTTATTGAGCGCGAGCCGCGTCTTTTGCGCCCGGCGAACTATCCGGTGGGCTCAACCCCGGGCAAGGGCGCCAATCTCTATGAAAGCGCGAACGGTCACCGTGTGCTGGTGATCAATGTCATGGGCAATCTCTTCATGGAGACGCTGGACGATCCCTTCGCGGCGGTCGAACGCGAACTGGGTGCCGCGCCGCTGGGCGAGGTGGCCGATGCCGTCATCGTCGACGTGCATGCCGAGGCGACCAGCGAGAAGAACGCCATGGGCGTATTCTGTGATGGCCGAGCCAGCCTCGTGGTCGGCACCCACACGCATATCCCGACGGCCGATACCCGCATCCTGCCCGGCGGTACGGCCTATCAGACCGATGCCGGCATGTGCGGTGACTATGACAGTGTCATTGGCATGGACAAGGAAGAGCCGGTACGCCGCTTCACCACGCGCATGCGAACGGCCCGTTTCGAACCGGCGACCGGCGAAGCGACGCTGTGCGGCGTCTTTGTCGAGACGGATCCTGCGACCGGCCTCGCCGTGCGCGCGGAGCCAATCCGCGTAGGTGGCCAGCTCGCGGAGCAGATCCCCGCGGTTTAGGCCTTACTCGGTGGGCGGTGTGTAGCGCCCGACCAGACCTTCGGTGAGCGACCCCAGCCAGATATCGCCATTTGCATCCGGCACAGCATTGGCGAGGAAGCCGAACCGGCCATCCGGATCGTGATAGCTGTCGAGATAATTGCCCTCCTCGTCCATCACTAGGACAAAGGCGGTCGGCTGCCCGGCCTGGGCCCAGACCCAGTGCGGCAGCTTGGTCAGCATGCGGGTGATGAAGGGGTTGCGGTGCAGGTAGGCGACCAGCGGGACACGCTGGGTGTTCATGGCAATATAGAGCCGGCCTTCGCCGTCACCGAGGACGCCGTCCGGACTGCCCGGCAGATTGTCGGCGACGATTTCGACCATGCCGGCTTGCGGTCCTTCCAGCCAGTAGCGTGACAGCCGGTAGCGAAAGGTCTCGAGCACGAAGACCGAGCGACCGTCCGCGGCTACGGCGACGCCATTGGCGAAATACATGTCATCGATCAGGATGTCCGTCTCGCCGGTGTCCGGGTCAAGCGCGATCAGGGCGCCATACGGGCGGTTCTCCGCAAGATCGAAGAGATAGGTCGGGATATCAGGCTGGTTGGCCCATTTCCAGCTCGCTTCGGAAAAATAGATCGTGCCGTCCGGGCCGATATCGAGGTCATCGGCAAAACCAAACGGTCGGCCGCCGGCCTCGGTGGCGAGCGTTTCATGGGCGCCGGTCTCGACATCGATGCGGTAAATGCCATCGGAAGCGGCGAGGATGAGCCGGCCCTCATGATCCCAGATCAGGCCAAGTGCGGGCAGGTTGGTCGGCTGGGCGACGGTCTCGACCTGCCAATTGCCCTCGCTGCCGGTTATGCGCACCACGGCGCCGGAGTGCTGGCTGGCATAGATCGCTCCGTCCGGGCCGATCGCGACATCTTCGGAGTTGGTGATCAGCCCCTCGGCAATCGGCACGGCATCGGCCAGGCGCCCGCGCGGTTCCAGTACGCCTGTCAGGGCCGGAGGCTCCGGCTCGTCCCAATAGGCGGGATCAATCTGCGCTGGCCAGACAAACCAGATCAGCAGCAGCGCCAAGATGGCTCCGAAAACACTCAGCAAAACGCGCATGATCGCTCCCCCCGGCTGGATAACGGGGCCACCCTAGCGCCGACCGGGTGTTGTTCAAAGCGCAACCAAGCGTCTGCGCATCCGGCTTGCCACACCCAAATCGTCCCGTACTGTGTCGAGACCGCATGCGAAATGGGTGTCTCGACAGGAGGAGGACGGCCCCGTTTTTGAGCCTGCGATGAGTACCGTTCGCGCGGTTGGAGGGGATATGTTCAAGCAGACGATCCGGTTCGAACGTGAGCAAGATGCTCACATTTTTGACCTGCACCTGCTCGACTTCCTGCGCGAGTGCGATCAGATCGAGGAAGGTGATGCGGGATGCCTCTTCACCACCCGTGAAGTGCAGCGGGATACCCATATCCGCGTGGTCCAGACCGATCGCCCCGAAATCCTCGGACGCCTCCTGAGTTTTCTTTCTCTGCGAAACTTCCCGCCGGCCGCCCAGAGCGGCGAGCGCGCCACCTCGCTTGGTCGCTAGAGCGCTCGATCTGTTCCGCGCTGAGTGTGTCGGTCGCCGATTTGGCAGTCCAGATCAGTCCGGCCAGCAGAAGGCTCTTCATGATGACATCTCCAGCGTCGGGCGAAGGGGCAGACTAGGCGCGGCTAGCGGGCGACGGCAAAGCTATTCGACTTGTTCGGTTCTGGCGGTCAGAGGGGGCGGAGAATGCTGACAGATTGGCGTCCCAAACTCTCTGCCTGCCGCTGATGTACGGAAACCAGTAGTAACAGCAGGGGGTGCCAGCCCAGGGCAGGCTCATTCATGAAAGTGTTCTAGCGCAGTTTCGCAACTGTTTACCATCTCCGTGGGGTATGCTTTACCGCTTGGCAGTGACCACACAAATCACGCCGTCGGGGAGTGCATGTCTCGTATCATCGTACCGGTAATCATGTCCGGAGGCTCGGGCACCCGCCTCTGGCCGCTTTCGCGCCAGGCGAGCCCCAAGCAACTGCATGCCCTGACGTCTGATCTGACGCTGATCCAGCACACGATTGCGCGCGTTAATGCGGATGAGGACGAGTTCGTCTTTGCCGAACCCATGGTCATTCTCAATGAAAGCCAGCTTGAACCGGCTCAGGCCCAGGTCAAGGAGATGGGCCGCGAGGGGGTGCGCTGGCTGGTTGAGCCGGTCGGCCGCAACACAGCGCCGGTTGCCGCGGTCGCCGCAGAGGTGGTCCGGGCGCGCCATGGCGATGAGGGCATGGTCCTGCTGATGCCGGCGGATCATCATATCGATGATGAAGAGGCCTTCCGGGCGACGGCGATCCGCGGCGCGCATCTGGCGCAGACCGGTCGCATTGTCACCTTCGGCATCAAGCCGACCGGTCCTGCAACAGGCTTTGGCTATATCCGTCGCGGTGATGCCGTCGGCGATGGTTATCTGGTTGATAGCTTCAAGGAAAAACCAGAGCTTGAAACCGCTCGCGAATATGTGGCGGATGGCCGCTATTACTGGAATGCCGGCATTTTCCTGTTCGGTGCCGGCGCGGTGGTCGAGGAAATGGAGGCGCATTGCCCCGCCATTCTCGAACTCAGCCGGAAGGCGGTCGCGAATGCGGAAGCGGACGGTGATGTCACCCGCCTCGACCAGGCCGCCTTTGAAGCCATCAAGGGCGACAGTTTCGACTATGCGGTGATGGAAAATACCGAACGTGCCGCGGTGGTCCCGGCTGATTTCGGCTGGTCCGATGTCGGGTCCTGGAGTGCGCTCTGGGAGATTTCCGAGAAGGATGAGGCCGGCAATGCCGTGCGCGGCGATGTTCACCTCACCGATGTCAGCGACTCGATCGTGTATTCGACTGCACTGCGGGTGGGTGTGATCGGCGCTGAGGACTTGATCGTTGTTGCGACCGAGGATGCGGTCCTGGTTGCACGCAAGTCGGATGATCAATCGGTGAAGACGCTGGTGGAGCGTCTGCGCAAGGAAGGCAGGCTTGATCTGCTATAGCGCAGCGCCTGTCGATGTGGCTTAGCCACTGGCAGATTGCCGGGAAAATGAGTAATCACAGCGTCAAAGACATGACGACAAGGGAAGACCGCTATGGCCGGACACTCCAAATGGGCGAATATCCAGCACCGTAAAGGCCGCCAGGATGCCGTCCGCTCCAAACTTTTCTCCCGCCTGTCCAAGGAAATCGCGATTGCCGCGAAGCTGGGCGGGCCCGATCCGGATGCCAATCCGCGCCTGCGTCTGGCAATCGCCAACGCCAAGGGCCAGTCCATGCCCAAGGACAATATCCAGCGCGCCATCGACAAGGCCTCCGGCGGCGATGATGATACGTTCGAGGATATCCGCTATGAGGGCTTCGGCCCGGCCGGAATCGGCGTGATCGTTGAGGTGTCCACCGACAATCGCAATCGCGCCGCCGCTGAAGTGCGTACCGCCTTTGCCAAAAACGGCGGTAATATGGGCGAGACCGGTTCGGTCGCCTTCATGTTCGATAATGTTGGCGAGATCCGCTATCCGCTCTCCAAGGCCGATGAAGACACGATGATGGAGGCCGCCATCGAGGCTGGCGCCGAGGATGTGTCCTCTGAAGAAGGTGACGAGGAAACCGAGGGCCAGCACGTGATTTTCACGGCGCGCGAGGACCTGATGGATGTCGTCTCCAGCCTCTCGTCCCAGTTCGAAGACCCTTCCTCTGCCAAGATCATCTGGAAGCCGCAAAACCTCATCGATGTGCCGGGCGATAAAGTGCCGACCCTGATGAAGATGATGGAAGCGCTGGAAGACTGTGACGATGTCCAGAATGTCTACGCCAATTTCGACATTTCTGATGAGGATATGGCGAATCTCGGCTAACAAGAGTTAGCGCTAAATCGGGGGTGGGCATGGACGGTGCCGCACGCTTAATCGAATGGGGCACCGCAACCTGTCTGCCGTTCTGGATTGAGCGGGGTTGGGACGCCAATGCGGGCGGTTTCCACGAAAAGCTCGACTTCGACGGTCAGCCAGTCATTGATTGCGAGCGCCGCCTCCTGGTCCAGGCGCGGCAGATTTTCGTGCATGCACGCGCCAGCCTGCAGGGTTATCCGCATGCCCTGGATCAGGCCGTTGAGGCCTATCACCGGGTCAAACAGCTCGCCCGGGCCCCCGATGGCAAGCCGGGCTGGGTTCATGCTCTGACGCCAGGGGGCGAGATCGCCGATCCGACGCGCGATCTCTATGACCATGCTTTCCTTGTCCTGGCCCTGTCCTGGCTCTTCCGCGCGACCGGAGAGCGAGACTATCTGGTCGATGCCGAGGATGTGCTCGCCTTTCTGGACGACCGTATGAGCAGTTCGGCCGGTGGTTACCGGGAAACGCTGGAACACCGCCAGCTGCCGCGCCGGCAAAACCCGCACATGCACCTCTTCGAGGCCTGCCTGGCGCTTTATGAGGTCGATCCGCGACCGGTCGTGCTGCATCGTGCCGAGCGTCTCATGGCCTTGCTGGAATCCCGTCTCATGCACGGGTCCGGCGCTGCGGTGCTCGAGTTTTTCGACGAAGCCTGGCAGGTCGCACCGGATGAGCATGGATCAGCGGTCGAGCCGGGACACTCCTTTGAATGGGTCTGGCTGCTCAGCGAGTATGAGCGTCTGACCGGCTATCCCTCGCGCGGTTTCGGGGCGCCGCTTTATGAGATGGCCAGTGAGGCGGGTATCATCCGAGAGACCGGGCTGGCTGCGGCGCGTATCGACCCGGAGGGACGTATGGTCGATGCGAGTTCGCGAACCTGGATGCAGACTGAGCGTATCCGGGCCGCCAATGTGCGGCTGCGGCGCGGTGAAATCATCGCGCTTGCCGATTTTGAAGCCGCCTGTGATGCCTTGTTCCGCTATCATCTGGAGCCGGCCCCGGCCGGTATGTGGATCGACCGGGTGGATGCCATGGGCGCCGGGCTGTCGGCGCAAGTGCCGGCCTCGACCCTGTACCACCTCCTGGGGGCGTTCATGGAGGCTGAAGCCAAGCGTGAGCTCGGCGCTTCGGTCCCCCCTGATTCCGAAAGGGTCTCATCGCGATGAGTGCATTGAAATCCCATGCCGACCGATTGCGAGCGGCCCGTCTTGCCGACCTTGTTGCCGAACCGGGCCGTCATGATGACCTTGTCTTCGCTCAGGCCGGTGTCGAGCTCGACCTGACCAAGCAGCGGCTCGATCCGGCGGCGCTGGGCGCCCTGGTCGATGTCGCTGAGCAACGGGGGCTGGGCGAGCAGCGTGACGCGCTTTTGAGCGGCGCCATCGTCAATCCGACCGAAGGCCGTCCGGCCCTGCACATGGCCTATCGCGAAGGGGCCAATATCGCCGGCAGCGATCAGGCCTCCCTGGTCGAGCGCACCCAGGCTCAAACCTGCGCCTTTGCCGAGCGGGTTCGCTCTGGCGATTACCGGCCGTCTGGCGAGGCGATCGAGCGCGTGGTGAATATCGGTATTGGCGGGTCGGATCTCGGTCCGCGCCTGGTGGCGGACGCCCTGGCGTTGCACGCCGGATCGGGCCCGGAAATGCGCTTCGTCGCCAGTCTCGATCCATCCGAACTGGCGCTGGCCCTGGCCGGGGCTGATCCGCGGCGCGTGCTCTTCGTCGTCGCCTCGAAATCCTTCTCGACCCAGGAAACCTTGATGTCGGCCGAGGCGGCGCGCGACTGGCTGGCCGGGGAGATCGGCGGTGAGGCGGCAGGAGCACACTTCATTGCCGCGTCCGCTGCACCGGACAAGGCGACCGCTTTCGGCATCGACAAGGACCTGGTGTTCGATTTCCCCGATTGGGTTGGCGGGCGCTATTCGGTCTGGAGCGCGGTGGGGCTGAGCCTCGAGATTGGCCTGGGTCCGGACGCTTTCGCTGCCTTCCGCGCGGGGGCGCGCGCCATGGACCAGCATTTCGCCACCGCTCCGCTTGGCCGGAACCTCCCAGTTATCAAGGGCCTTACCGATTATTGGAACCGTGCGGTAATGGGCTATCCCAGCCGCTGTGTGGCGGCCTATTCGGCTCGTCTGGGCAAGCTGGCGGATTATTTCCAGCAGCTGGAAATGGAGAGCCTGGGCAAGTCTGTAGATCATAGCGGTGCGCCCAGCGGGACCCCCGGCGGAGCGCTGGTCTGGGGCGGTGCCGGGACGGAGATCCAGCATTCCTTCTTCCAGTGGCTGCACCAGGGCCCGGACACGGTTCCGGTCGATTTCATTGGCATCCGCCGCCACTTCGCCAGCGCCGATCCGCGCGAGCGGGCGCTGGCTGCCAACATGGCGGCCCAGGGCGCAGCCCTGCTGGCCGGTCGCCAGGTAGACCCGGCCGCCGAACCAGAGCTGGCGGCGCACAAATCCATGCCCGGCGAGCGCGGCTCTTCGACCCTGTTGCTCGAGGACATGCAACCGGGCCCGCTAGGCGCTCTGATCGCTTTGCATGAACACAAGGTTTTCGTTGAAAGCGTGCTCTATGGCATCAACCCGTTCGACCAATGGGGTGTCGAACTAGGCAAGGTACTGACCAAAGGTATTCTGGACGGCGAGGTCTCAAGCTATGACGCCTCGACCCAGGCGCTGCTCAAGCGCACCGGTTTCCAGACGCGTTAGATTTTCATTTCGGATAGGGCGACCTATCTCACCGTCATGCAAAAGGGGCTGTCATGACTGAAGGCATCGGCACACGTTACAAGGATATGGCCAATGCGCTGCGCGCTTTGTCCATGGACGCGGTCCAGAAGGCGAATTCTGGCCACCCCGGCATGCCAATGGGCATGGCCGATGTCGCCACTGTATTGTGGTCGCGGCACCTGAAATTCGATCCGGCGGCGCCGAACTGGGCAGATCGCGACCGTTTTGTGCTCTCCGCCGGTCACGGCTCGATGCTGATCTACAGCCTCCTGCACCTGACCGGGTTCGAGGATGTTACCCTCGATCAGATCAAGAATTTCCGCCAGCTGGGCTCCAATACTGCGGGCCACCCGGAATACGGGCATACGCCCGGTGTCGAGGCGACCACCGGTCCGCTGGGGCAGGGCATATCCATGGCCGTTGGCATGGCGCTGGCCGAGCGCATGCTCAATGCCGAGTTCGGTGACGATCTGGTCGATCACCGCACCTGGGTCATCGCATCGGACGGTGATCTGCAGGAAGGTATTTCGCACGAGGCGATCTCGCTCGCCGGGCATCTCAAGCTCAACCGGCTCTGCGTGCTCTGGGATGATAACGAGATTTCAATCGATGGCCCGACGCAGATGTCGGAATCCACGGATGTCTGCAAACGCTTCGAAGCTGCGGGTTGGACCACGGCCAAGGTCGACGGGCACGACATGGATGCCATCGACAAAGCCATCGAGGCCGCCCGGTCCAGCGACAAGCCGGTGATGATCGCCTGCCGCACGACGATCGGTTATGGCGCCCCGAACAAGGCCGGCACGGCCGGCTCGCACGGTGCGCCGCTCGGTGATGAGGAAATCGCCGGTACGCGCCAGGCCATTGGCTGGCCGCACGCCCCGTTTGAAGTGCCCCAGTCCGTCTATGATGACTGGCGCGCCGTGGGCTCGCCGGAAATGCACGAAGCCTGGCGCGATCGCCTGGCGTCCACCGACAAGGCGGACGAGCTGGTCGAGCGTCTCACCGGCGAGCTGGGTGAGGCCGGTCTCGCGGCCCTTGCTGACTGGCGCAAGCAGGTCGCGGCCGACAAGCCGGACCTGGCCTCACGTGCCGCCTCGGGCAAGACGCTGGAAGTGGTGCTGCCGGCTGTCCCCGGTCTCGCCGGCGGCTCGGCAGACCTGACGGGTTCCAACCTGACCAAGACCTCGCATGGCGGCGTGGTTTCGGCTGATGATTATGCCGGCCCCTATATCCATTTCGGGGTCCGCGAACACGGTATGGCGGCCTGCGCCAATGGCATGGCCCTGCATGGCGGCCTGCGCCCCTATGTGGCGACCTTCCTGGTCTTCGCCGATTACTGCCGTGGCTCGATGCGTCTGTCCTCGCTGATGGAACAGCCGGTCGTCTATGTCCTGACCCATGACTCCATCGGTCTGGGCGAGGATGGCCCGACCCACCAGCCGGTCGAAACCCTGGCTTCGCTGCGCGCCATTCCGAACATGTATGTCTTCCGCCCGGCTGATGCGCTGGAAACCGCGGAAGCCTGGGAGCTGTCGCTGCAGCGCCAGGACGGACCCAGCGTGCTGGCCCTGTCACGCCAGAAGCTGCCCTTCCTGCGCGAAGATGACGGCAGCGAGAACCTGTCGGCCCGCGGCGCCTATGTGCTGCGTGATGCGGCGGATGCCAAGGCCGTCATTGTCGCGACCGGTTCGGAGGTTTCCCTGGCCGTTGATGCCGCGCAAACCCTGGCCGGCAAGGGCATTGCCGCCCGCGTCGTGTCGGCACCCTGCCTCGATCTCTTCGCCGAGCAGGACAAGGCCTATCGCGACACGATTTTGCCGCAGGGTGTTCCGGTCGTCGCGGTGGAAGCTGCGCTGCGATATGGCTGGGACAGCATTATCGGCCGTGATGGCGGCTTTGTCGGCATGACCGGCTTTGGCGCCAGTGCTCCGGCCGGTGAGCTCTACAAGCATTTCGGCATTACCGCCGAGGCAGTGGTGAGCGAGGTTGAAGCCCTGCTGGGCTAGATTACGCTGAATGAAAACAAAAGCGGCGCGCCGGAGAGGATCCGGCGCGCCGTTTTTTGTGTCTGCAGAGAGGTCTGCCCGGCCGGTTTACTGAGCCGGCTGGGTATCGCCTTCAAGTGGGTCGACCAGGCCGAATGCGAAGAGCTTCTGGATCGTGTCCCGGCGTTGTTCCTCATCGAGGGAGTCGAAGCTGGCTTCGCTGACCACGCCGCCATCAAGCAGCACATGCAGGCCGGGTTCGGCCTCGGCCGGGAAGCGAACCTCGCCGCCGGCTGTAATGATCACGACTTCCTTGCCATCGCCGGCGAAGCGCCAGGGCACCAGCGGCTTGAGCTTGTACTGGCGCGAGCTATCGAGCGGGGTGGCGAAATTGACGATTGTACCCGGTGTGTCAGGCGCCCGGGAGCGGATGAACTGGTCGACGAAGACGGCCATCGCATTGTCCAGCTTCGCGCCTTGGCTAAATGCGTCGACCAGTTTGGCGAAATGCGCGCGGGCTTCGGCGCGGTCGAAGTCCGGGCGAGCATAACCCGCGGGCAGGGCGCGGCGGAATTCCGGTGAGGTCAGGGCGACCTCGGATACGGCTTCCAGCATCAGATCGGCCCAGGTCTTGACGATCAGGCCGACCGTGATGTGCAGCGAAGGGCCGTCGCCATGGGTGCGGGCGTCATGCATCAGGCCGCGCGGGACATAAGCGATTTCACCCGGTTCCAGAACGAATTCCTCGACCGGATCACCGATCTCATGAGCGCCGGATTGATAGCCTTCGCCCCGATAGGGGTTTTCCACCGGGGTGTCGTAAAGGCGCCAGGCCTTGGACCCTTCGATCTGCAGCACGAAGACATCGTGATCGTCATAATGAGTGCGGAAGCCCTGAGCATCCGGCGGAGTAAGGTAGATATTGGTCTGCACGTGGCAGGAGAGCTGGGCCTCCAGCGCGCGGCAGAAATTGGCCAGCACCGGATCGGAGAAGTGCAGCTGTGGCAGGATCAACGTTGCGCCGCGCTGGTATTGGCGGGCCACGGCACCGCGATCGATATTGCCATTGTCAAAGGTGTAATCGCCTGGTCCGACCGGGGGGTCAGCCCGCGTCATGTCGAGCGGGCCGTTATCGAGCAGCCCGCTGGAAACGATGTCATCAATGCGCTTGATCGATAATAGGTCGAGGAAACGTCCGGGCTCGTCTCGCTTGACGATCAGGGCCTTCTTCTCGTGGTGACGATTGAAAAAGTCGTCGGCGCTCACCGGATTGAGCATGTAGCCGAATACGTCCTTCATCCAGGCGTGCTGAGCCATCGGAAGCCTCCGTGTTTTCTTGGGTTTTTGACGCTAGCTGACCTGATCGGCAGCGCAAACGGCAAATCGCCGCAGTGCTTAATACCGGCGCCCGCCACCAACCGGATCGGCATAAGCGCCGGTGTCGCTGTCGGTCACGCCCGTCCGTCCGCCACGGCCACCGCCGACCGGGTCCGCATAGGCGCCACTATCGCTGTCAGTGACACCGGAACGGCCACCACGTCCGCCGCCAACAGGGTCCGCATAAGCACCGCTGTCGCTGTCGGTCACGCCGGAGCGTCCACCGCGGCCACCGCCGACCGGATCCGCATAGGCGCCGCTATCACTGTCGGTGATACCTGAACGCCCACTACGGCCGCCCCCAACAGGGTCGGCATAAGCGCCGCTGTCACTGTCGGTGACGCCGGAGCGTCCGCCGCGGCCACCGCCGACAGGATCTGAATAGGCGCCGCTATCACTGTCGGTAATGCCGGTTCGGCCACCGCCGCGACCACCGCCGACCGGGTCGGCATAGGCGCCACTATCGCTGTCGGTAATACCGGTGCGACCACCGCCTCGGCCACCGCCGACCGGGTCCGCATAGGCACCGCTGTCGCTGTCGGTGATACCAGTCCGGCCACCACCGCGACCAGCGCCCACCGGGTCAAAAGGATCGGCATCGGTATAGCCGGTCGTGGCACAGCCTGTAACGGTCGCCCCGGCGCCGAGCGCCAGCGAGGTTCCTCCCACACGTGTCAGGAATGAGCGGCGGCTCAGCATTCCCTTCTTGGCCATGACCTGTCTCCTTTTAACAACAGCAATCGGGCGGGCCAGATGTCTCATCTGGCCCAACCCCTCGCGTAATCAATCTATCGCTGCCTCGAATGTCAGCGATGGTCCGTGCCGCGGCCATAGCCCGGGCTGTCGGCATTGGAGCCGCTGTCGGCATCGGTAATTCCGGAGCGCGACGAACGGCGCGGTCCGCGGCCATTGCCGCCCGGGTCGCCCATGGAGCCGCTATCGCTGTCGGTATAGCCCGTGCGCCCGCGGCCACGGCCGACTGGGTCGCTCGGATCGCTATCGGTGATGCCGGAGCTGCCGCGGCCATTGCCGACGGCGTCGCTTGGATCGCTGTCGGTGATACCGGAGCGTCCACGGCCATTGCCGACGGCGTCGCTCGGATCGCTGTCGGTGATACCGGAGCGTCCACGGCCATTGCCGACGGCGTCGCTCGGATCGCTGTCGGTGATGCCGGAGCGTCCGCGGCCATTACCCACGGCATCGCTCGGATCACTGTCGGTGATGCCGGAGGCGCCGCCGCGGCCATAGCCGGCCCGGTCACGGTTGGAACCGCTATCGCTGTCCGTCCGTCCGGTGCGGCCATAACCGACCGAATCGTTCGGGTCGCTGTCGGTGCGACCGGTATAGTTCTGGGCCTGGGCCCCGCCGGTGACGACACCGGTGGCGCCGGTTGCCAGCGCAGCACCGGCAACGCGGGTCATAAAGGACCGCCGGCTGAGTTTACCTTTTTTGGCCATTCTAATGCTCCTGTCGATATGTCCCGGGCCTGTCCCCACAGTCCCGTCCTGTCCTCGCATGGATTGGAAAAGCGCCGCCGGTTGTGCTGACCCGCGAGCGCGTGCGTTCCTTAAAGGCTCGGTCCGCGACCGCGACCGGCTGTGTCGGTGCAGCCGGAGTCATCACTGTCCGTGTAACCGGTATTGCCGCGGCCATAGCCGGGGCTGTCCGAGCAGCGACCACTATCGCTGTCGGTTGTGCCGGTCGCCCGGGTGCCGTGATTGGCATAGTCATTCGGATCGCTGTCGGTGATGCCCGTGCGGGCCATGCCCGCAGTATCTGCCGGATCCGCGTCTGATGACCGCTGCAGGGCGGCTGCCCCAGCGACGGCTGCAACAGCGCCGGTCGCAATCGTACCACCGGCCACGCGGGCCAGGAACGAACGCCGGCTCAGCTTGCCTTTTTTCGCCACGATATTTCTCCCCGATCCGCTGCGCCGGAGGACACTCCTGAACGCAACGTAATATCCTTGAATACTCTATGCGCATGCCGTGAGAGGAGCAAATCAAAGGTTTGAAAAAAATACTCAATTTAAACAATGGGAAGGCCACAATATTGCGATTGATAATCAGAAAAAATGAAAACCATTCGCATTTAGGCGTCCAGATGAGATGCAGCGTCTGGTCTTTCATCGAAACCGCAGCAAAAAGCCGCCGTTCACGACTTGTTCTCAATTGCGGCGCAGTGTTTACTCCGCGATGGAGGGCGACAGCATGCACAATAGGATTCGCGTTATCGGGATCGACCCGGGATTGCGCCGCATGGGCTGGGGCGTAATCGAGGTTGAGGGCAATCGCCTGTCCGCCGTCGCCCATGGCACCGTGACGCCCCCGACCCAGGCTGCGTTGTCAGACCGCTTGCAGCACCTGTTCGAGGAGCTGGGGGAGATTGTCGAACGCTTTCAGCCGGACGAAGCCTCGATCGAGGAAGCCTTCATGGCCAATAATGCCTCGTCGGCGATGAAACTCGGGCACGCCCGGGCCGCTGCCATGCTGGCTCCGGCATCACGCGGTATCGCTGTCAGCGAATATGCCGCCCGGCTGGTGAAAAAGACTGTGGTCGGCACCGGCGCAGCCGATAAGAATCAGATCGCGGCTATGATCGCCGTGCTGCTGCCGGGCACCAAGGCAGAGGCCGATGCAGCGGATGCTCTCGCCATTGCCGTCTGCCATGCGCATCATCGCAAAGCGCAAGCGATCGGGAGTGCAGCATGATCGGAATGCTCAAAGGTGTGGTCGAGGCCGCGGGCAGCGACGAGGCGGTGATCGACGTCAATGGTGTGGGCTATCTCGTCAGCGCCGGTAGCCGGACCCTGGCCCGGCTCGAGCCGGGTGCCGAGGTGAAGCTGCATATCGAGACCTATGTCCGCGAGGATGCGTTCAAGCTGTTCGGTTTTCTCGATGAAACTGACCGGGCCTGGTTTGTCCACTTACAGGGCGTGCAGGGCGTGGGCGCCAAGGCGGCCTTTGCCATTCTCGACGCCGTCCCCGTCTCCGAGATCGCCAATGCCGTGGCGCTGGGGGACAAGTCCACCTTTGCCCGGGCCAAGGGTGTCGGGCCCAAGCTCGCGGGTCGAATCGCCAGCGAATTGAAGGACAAGCCGCCACCATCCGGCCGCTCCCTGTCGATCGGACTGGCGGCCCATGCAAGTGTCGATGCGTCATCGACTTCCCCGACTGCCAGCGATGCCGGCGCCAGCGAGCGCGAGGATGCGGTCTCGGCGCTGCTCAATCTGGGCTACCAGGAAAGCACAGCGCGCCAGGCCGTTGCACAGGTACTGCGCGATCAGAGCGAGGACGCGGCCCTGGGTGACGTGATTCGTCTTGCCTTGAAGGAGCTGGCGCCGTGAGCGACGCACCCGATCGCCTTATCGACCAGGACGCCCAGCCCGGGGATCACCGGGACAAGGCCATGCGTCCTCTCGCCTTCGACGATTTCGTCGGTCAGAAATCCGCCATTGCCAATCTCCAGGTCTTTGTCGACGCCGCCCGCCGGCGTGAGGAGGCGCTGGACCATGTCCTGCTGTCCGGACCGCCCGGTCTCGGCAAGACAACCCTGGCACAGATCGTCGCCCGCGAGCTCGGCGTCGGGTTTCGCGCCACCTCCGGACCGGTGATTGCCAAGGCCGGTGATCTTGCCGCCATCCTGACCAATCTGGAGCCGCGCGATGTGCTCTTTATTGACGAGATCCACCGTCTCTCGCCGGCGGTCGAGGAAGTGCTCTATCCGGCGATGGAGGATTTCTGTCTCGACCTGGTGATCGGTGAGGGCCCCGCCGCCCGGACGGTCCGCATTGATCTGCCGCCCTTTACCCTGGTCGGGGCGACGACGCGGGCGGGTCTGCTGGCGACGCCCTTGCGGGACCGTTTCGGTGTTCCGGTACGGTTGGAATTCTATACCGCGGCGGAGCTCGGTTCGATCGTCCGGCGCAATGCGGCCAAGTTCGGCATCGCCGCCAGCGAGGATGGCGCCGAGGAGATCGCCCGCCGTGCCCGCGGCACGCCTCGCGTGGCCGGCCGCTTGCTGCGCCGCGTGCGCGATTTCGCCGAGGCTGAAGCAGCAAGCGAGATCAGCGCGGCTGTGGCCGACCGGGCGCTGGCGCGGCTCGAGGTCGACAAGATCGGTCTGGACAGTCTCGACCGGCGCTATCTCAAAGCCCTGATCGAGACCTTTGGTGGAGGCCCGGTGGGCGTGGAAACCTTGGCGGCGGCCCTGGCCGAGGCTCGTGATGCACTCGAGGATGTGGTCGAGCCCTTCCTGATCCAGCAGGGTTTCATCCAGCGCACGCCGCGCGGCCGGGCGGCAACGGCAAGGGCGTTCGAGCATCTGGGACTGACCCCGCCACAAACCCAGCCGGGTGCCCCGGGCGGTTTGTTCGACTAGTTAGCCGGCCTGACTGGACTTAGCCCCGCCCAAGGCGCCATTGATCATCTGCAGCAGCTCGCCGCGGGAGGCCGGCTTGCCCTGAACGAACGATCAGTCTTGATTGCGCATCTCTGGACGCCAATTGAACAAATACAGGATGAAATAAGGTTTTGAGATGAGCGTTGATAGCAGGCTGAGCCCCACGACCGGTTTTTTTGGTGAGGATATGATCCATCGTCTCCCGGTGCGGGTTTATTACGAGGACACGGATTTTTCCGGCATTGTCTATCATGCCCGTTACCTTCATTTCTTTGAGCGCGGCCGCACCGACAGTCTGCGTTGCCTGGATATTCACCACTCCGAACTGGCCGCGGCGGAGGACCCGCTGGCCTTCGCGGTGCGGCGCATGAATATCGATTTCGTAATGGCCGCGCGGGTTGATGATGCGCTCGTGGTCGAGACGCTCTACCGGCCCTCGAAGGGCGCGCGTCTGATGATCGAGCAAAGGCTGCTGCGCGGCGAAGAGCTGATCGCGACGGCCGATGTCCAGGCCGTCTGCATCTCGCCGGAAGGGCGCGCCAAACGGCCGCCCAAAGAGGTGGCGGCGAAATGGGCACCGGTCGTGCTGGCCCTCGACTCGGCCTGAATTATGGTTAATCTTCCGGACTGATAGGTATCGCTTTCCGGTAGTTTGGTGCATCAGCGCCGGGGGCCGCCGGAATGCTCGCTGTGCGGGAGGCGGGTGTGGACGATCATAATGCACAGGCGCTGCGTGAGCGGCGGCCTGCGTCGTCAAAGGCGTTTTACCCTCCGAATTTCAGGTTCGAGGTCATCCGCAGTTTTGAGGATGACGGGCGCCTTTTCATGCATGTGGCGCAAAATCCCGATGGTCAGGAAAACTGGGTCACGATGAGCCTGATCGATGTCGGTGCTGAAGGCGCTGGTGTCCTGCATCAGGTGACGACACCGGTCCGCGTAACCGGTAACCCCGATCACACCATGGTGGGTGGACCGCGCCTGATCACCGAGAGCGCGGCCAGAACGGCGACCAAGGCGGCTGTTCGCGAATTTGTCGATACGATACTGGTTCGTGGCGAGACCGACCGGTTCGACGAGCGGGTCGATATGATCCGTTTCCGCTCCCATAATCCGCGTATCCCCGGCGGCGGTGCAAGCTTGCGTCGCCTTATCGAGGCCGAGCAGGCTTGCGCGGAGCCGCTGCGCTATCTCAAGGTCCATGACATTGTCGGCTGTGCCAATTACGCAGCGGCTTTCTCGACCATCGAGTTTCGCGGGCGCCGATATGAGGCCTGTGACCTGTTCCGGGTCGATGACGGGCGGATTGCCGAGCACTGGGATATTGCCGAGGCCAGCGATGAGCGGCTGATGGCGAGCAATGACAGGGCGATCTAGGCACAGGGTGGGGCCCTGTTATTGGCTGTCCCGATGTGACCCGCAAAGCGCGCATCGAGGAAATTGTCTCGCCGTCTGCGCTAGAGGCCTGCAAGTCATGCCCCCGAGTGTGCTATCACCTCCCGAAATTTGCCGCATTCCTGCGTCATCGGGCGATGTCCGGTCTCCGGGTTGAAGCATGCCGGTGTGCGGCACGGCAATTGAATGAAGAGAGTTACGTCGCTTATCCGACGCGTTGTGACGGAACGTAGCCGAGGGAAAGTTCATGGAAGAATCTGTGGTACACGCCGCGCAGGCGGTGGAGGGCTTTAGCTTCTACGACCTGTTCTTGCGGGCCGACTGGGTCGTCAAGGCGGTCATGGGCATTCTGGCCTTCATGTCGGTCTGGTCCTGGGCCATCGCCGTCGACAAGGCGCTGCAATTCCGGGGACTGCACGGCAAGGCGAAGTCCTTCGAGCGTGAATTCTGGTCCGGCCGCTCGCTCGATGCGCTGGCCGAGCAATATGCCAAGAATCCGAAAGACCCCTTTACTCGCGTCTTCGCGGCAGCCTTGCGCGAGTGGAAAGGGGCCAATCCCGGCGGCCGCGTCGCCAAGGCAGCCAATGCAGAAGCCGGGCGTCAGATGACCGAAAGTGAATCCGGTCTGGGTATCCTCGCCACTATCGGCTCTGCCGCCCCCTTTGTCGGTCTGTTCGGGACCGTCTGGGGCATCATGAACGCGTTCCGCGCCATCGCTGCCGAGCAGAACACCAATCTCGCCGTTGTGGCCCCAGGTATCGCCGAGGCCCTGTTTGCCACGGCCCTGGGTCTTCTCGCCGCCATCCCGGCCGTGATCTTCTTCAACGCCCTGTCAGCCAATCTGGGCAAGTATGGCGCCAAGCTGGACGGTTTCGTCGATGAGCTCTCTGCTCTCGCCGACCGGGAGGCGAAATAATCATGGGCGCCTCGATCGACAGAGGCGGCAACGGGCGCGGACGGACGCGCTGGAAGCCCAAGGCGGAGATCAATGTAACGCCCTTTGTGGACGTCATGCTGGTGCTCCTGATCGTCTTCATGGTGACGGCCCCCTTCCTGACGATCGGCATCCAGGTCGACATGCCGGAAACCGAGGCCCGCAACCTGCCCGCCGCGGAAGAACCGCTCACCGTCACCATCACCGCGGAAGGTCAGATCTATTTGCAGGAAACCGAGGTGAATTTTGACGAGCTGGTGCCGCGTCTCGAGGCGATTGCGGAGGCGGGCTATGAGAGCCGGGTCTTCATTCGCTCCGACGGCCGGGCAAGCTGGGACCAGATTGCTCCGGTGATGGCCCGGATTTCCGATGCCGGCTTTACCCGCCTGGGTCTGGTGACCGATCCGGTGGATCAGTAGGGCGGTACCGTGCGCGGCCTGTTTGTCTCTCTCCTGGTTCACGGCGCCGTCATCGGCGCGGGTTTCGTGTACCTGCCTCGCCTTGCCAGCGAGGTGGAAGAGATCCCCTTCATCCCGATCGAGCTGGTGACGGTCTCCAACACGACCAATATTCGTGCCGCAGCACCCGAGCCGGAAGAGCCGGTCGAGGAAACGCCGCCGGAAGAGCTCGATCTTGAAGACGAGATCGTCGACCCTGAACCGCTGCCGTCCGAGCCGGAGCCTGAAGTCGAGCCTGAACCGGCGCCGGAACCGTTTGAGGAAGACCCCGAGCCGGAGCCCGAGCCCGAACCGGCCGAGGAAGAGCCGCCGGCCCCCGAGCCTGAACCCGAGCCTGAGCCGGAGCCGCCGGCCGAGCCTAGCCTTGCCGATCTGCTCGGTGACCTGGAACGCGAGGTCAATGATGCGCGGGATGAGTCCGGTGCTGTCGACGATGGTACGAGGCGCTCCAGCGCGGGCAATGGCGAGGACACGACGGCGACGCTCGAGGCGATCATGACCGAGCATATTCGCCGTTGCTGGCGGATTTCGCTTGATGCCCCCAACCCGGAGGAATTGGCGGTCCAGGTTGAGCTGAGCCTCAATCGCGACGGGACGCTGGCCGGTGCGCCGCGCCTGTCCGACCCGGGCGTCCGCAATTCGCGCAATCCTTACATGCGCGTGGCCGCCGAGCGCGCGCTTACGGCGGCGATTGACTGCCAGCCCTATCCGCTACCGCCGGAGGACTATTCCAGCTGGCGTCAAATTACTGCCACGTTCACTCCGACTTACTAGCGCCCAAACGATCCGATTCCGGAGCCCATGATGATGATCCGTACCTTTCAAACGCTCATTCTCGCCTTGGCGAGCTTCCTGACTGTGCCGTTCGCGGCAGCCCAGGAACCCCTGCGCGTCGACATTACCCAGGGTCATCTCGACCCGCTGCCGATCGCGTTGCCGGAATTCGTCAGCACGGGCGAGGACGTCGACGAAATGGCCGTCGAGATCACTCGTGTGGTGACCAATGACCTCGCCAGTTCCGGTCTGTTCGCGCCGACCGACCCGGCCGCCTATATCGAGGTGATCGAGAGCGTCAATCAGCTGCCGCGCTTCGAAGACTGGCGCGTGATCCAAAGCTCGGCTCTGCTCGTGGGAGAGGTGTCGCGTGTCGAAGATGGTCGTCTCCGGGTCATTTACCGGCTCTGGGATACGCGCCTGCAGGAGCAGATGATCGGCGGTCAGCTAACCGTTGCCGAACAGAACTGGCGCCGTATCGGTCACAAGATCGCCGATGCCGTTTACCAGCGCATGACCGGTGAGGCGGGCTATTTCGATACGCGCATCGTCTATGTGGCCGAGGGCCGAAGCGCCAACGGCCAGACCCTTCGTCAGCTAGCGATCATGGATCAGGACGGTGCCAATCCGTACTACCTGACCGACCGGTCCTATATGGCCCTGTTGCCGAACTATTCGCCGAGCGCGCAGGAAATCACCTATGTCTCCTTCCTCGATGGCCAGGCGACGACCTATATCTACGATCTCGATACCGGCCGCCAGGAAGCGTTGTTCGCCTCTGGCGGCACCGGTTCGGCGAGCCAGATTGACCCGGACGGTCAGAGCCTGTCGGCGCGCTTCTCACCGGATGGCGAGCGTCTTGCGGTTTCGGTCGAGACCCGCACGGGTCATGACATTCACCTTTTTGACCTGCGCACCCGCGCGCTCGAGCGCCTGACCCGTCACCCTGCAGATGATGTCGAGCCGTCTTTCTCGCCTGATGGTGAACGTATCGTGTTTTCTTCCGGGCGCAGTGGCGGCTCCCAGCTCTACATCATGAACGCCGATGGGACAGATACCCAGCGCATCACTTTCGGCGAGGGGCGCTACACGACCCCGGTCTGGTCGCCGCGTGGTGATCTTATTGCCTTCACCAAGCAAAGTGGCGGGACTTTCTCGCTTGGCGTGGTGCGGGCCGATGGCTCCGGCATCGAGCGCATCCTTTTCGAGGGTTATTATGTCGATACGCCGGCCTGGTCGCCGAACGGTCGCGTCCTCCTGTTTACGCGCGGCGAACCGCGTGCGGATGCAACACGTTATGAAATCTGGAGTGTTGATCTCGCCGGCTTCAATCTTAGGCGTCTGGCGACGGGCGGAATGGCGTCCGATCCGGCGTGGTCGCCCTTGATCGATTAGGTCTTTTGCGCTTAGGGTGATTTTAATACGCGGCACCGGTGGGGGGGCCGACGTGTAATTGTGCGTCGCTGAGACGTTCTTGGGAGTGTGCCAGGCACGAAGAAGTCTTGGCCGGATGAGGGTGTACCATCATGAAGATTAAACTGTTTGCGATTGTCGCGATGACCGCGTTTGCCACGGCGTGCGCGTCCACCCCGGCTGAAGTCGATGAGCCGATTCCGGCGCCGCGTCCGGAACCGGTCGCGCAACCTGCACAGCCGGCCGGTCCGACTGCGGGCTCTGTTGAGCACTTTGTTGCCACTGCCGGCGACCGTGTGTTCTTCGGCTATGACCGCCACGACCTTACCGCTGAAGCACGCTCCACGCTGCGTAGCCAGGCCGCTTGGCTCAATACCTATTCCGACGCCCGCATCACCATTTCCGGGAATTGCGACGAGCGCGGGACCCGCGAGTACAACCTGGCTCTCGGCGCGCGCCGCGCCAATGCCGCTCGTGACTACCTGATCAGCCAGGGTGTCGATGCGTCGCGTATCACCACGCGCTCCTTCGGCAAGGAAAATCCGACCTGCACCGAGTCGAATGAGAGCTGCTGGGCGATCAATCGTAACTCGATCACCACGATCACCGGCGGCTACACCAACTAAGCCGTTGACGACCGTGTCCTGAATGAAAACGCCCGTGGCCTGATCCGTCACGGGCGTTTTTATTCCTCCGACAGACTTGGCGCGGGCGCCGCAATTTCGCCGCGCTCGTCATCTAGGTGCGCATCATGATCCGTATTCTGTGTCTGACCGCCGTTGCCGTCGCTATTGCAGCCACGCCGGCCCACTCCCAATCCCGCCGAGAACTCGCGGAGCGTATCGATGCGACCGAAGTGCGTATCGGCGAACTGGAAGCGCAATTCCTCGCCGGTGATCCCGTCGTCGAAACCCTGCTGGAGCGTCTCGATGCGCTCGATTTCCAGGTGCGCGAGCTGAACGGCAATGCCGAACGCCTGAGTTTCGAGAACCGGCAATTGCGCCAGCAGGTCGAAACCCTGCAAGCCGAGCTCGACGCCCTGCGCGGCCCGGCCGAGCCGGTCTCCGACCCCGCCACCCTGGCCTTCATGAGCGAGGGGCTTGGCGAAGAGGGGGCTTTGCCGGTGGCAGGCGGTGAGGCCGGTGAAGGCGAGGTCGAAGAGGATGCCCCGGCAGCTGATCCGCGCTTTGCCGAGGCCCGCGCCGGCGTCATGGGAACTCTGGGTGATCCCAATGCGGCGGCGGCAGAAGTGGTTGATCCGATCACGGTGTTTGACCAGGGCCGGGCCCGACTGGCGGATGGCGATTTTGACGGTGCGCAATTCAGTTTCGAGCAATTCGCGACCGATAATCCGGACCATCCCATGGCCGGCGAGAGCCTCTACTGGCTCGGCGAAACGCATTATGTGCGTGGTGATTTCGCCGCCGCGGCTGATGCCTATATCGCCTCCATGCGGACCCAGCCGAGCGGCGAGAAGGCTCCGGATTCACTGATCCGACTGGCCGCCTCCCTGGCCGGGTTGGGTCGTAACCGCGATGCGTGCGATACGCTCGCCCGCTTCCCGCGGCAATTCCCTAACGCCTCGCAGGAAAGCCGTGACAGGGCGGCGCGCGAGTCGGTGCGGGCAAACTGCCGATAGGGGTGGGGCAGGACCTCACACAACACGTCTTTGCAAAGCTTGACCGCCTGGCCGGACCGGCCGGGCGATTGGCTTTGGGCTATTCCGGCGGCGGCGACTCGCATGCGCTCTTGCTGCTGGCTGCCGCGTGGGCCCGGGCGCGGGGGCGCGAGCTGACCGCTTTAATCGTCGATCACGGGCTGCGCCCGGAAAGCGCGACAGAGGCCGCGCTCGCCGCAAGCCGGGCCAAGGCCTGCGGGGTCGACGCGGAGGTCTTGCCCTGGTCTGACAGAAAACCCACACAAACGACGCAGTCTTCGGCCCGGACAGCGCGCCATGCGCTGCTCGCCGAAGCTTGTGCGGCGCGTGGCCTGTCCAACCTGCTCCTGGCGCATACTCTGGACGATCAGGCCGAGACGGTGTGGATGCGCCTCGCTGCCGGCGGTGGCTGGCGCAGTCTAGCCGCCATGCGCGAATTGTCGCCGTCTCCGGCCTGGCCGCAAGGGCGGGGCCTGCGCCTGATCCGCCCCTTGCTTGATGTGGCCCGCCAGACCCTGAGAAACTATCTCATCCATGCCGGGGCGGAGTGGATCGAGGACCCGTCCAATCTCGATCCCCGCTTCACCCGAATCCGTACACGCGAGCGTTTGTCGGGTTTGCAGGCCCGGCAATTTGATCCCGCCCGCCTGGCACAATGGGCGGGTGAGCTGGCTCATATCGATCGTGCGGAAGCCGAGGCGGCCGGGCATCTGGCCATGGCGGCGCTGCGGCTGGAAAGCTGGGGTGGCGCGCGCCTCGATCTGGAGCGCTACGCTTGCGCCAGGGAATGCGTCAGGCTGCGACTGCTCGATGCGCTGGTCTTTGCCCTCGCGATCACCGGGACGACGCCCGCGCGGCGGCAATTGCGCCAGCTCGACCGGGCCTTGCTCGATGGCGAACGCACAACGGCCGCCGGGCTTATGACCGAGCAGTGGAAATCGGCGAGCTGGGTGCTGCGTGATCCGGGCAGTCTGCTGGGCCGCGTTGATCGCGCGGCAACACCGCTGGAACCACTCCAGATGGGCGCGGCAATCCAGCTGCAAACGAGCGTCAAGGACGCTGAAATTGCGCCGTTAGGCCGCGACTATTCGACACTCAAGTGCCGCGAACGCCTCCAGGGCGTGCCCGGAAGCGCGCGTCCCGGCCTTGTCGCTGTGCGTTACGGCGGCGAAATCATCGCTCTACCCGGTTTGTTAGGGGATGAGCGGGTAGGGTTTGAAGACTGGGTGCCGGAACGCCTTGTGACGAGACTTTTTGCCGTCACGTCTCCGGCATGGTTTGATATCGAGGCAGTGATCCGCACGCCTGCGGAAACTCTGCCACCATGACTCGCAACCGGCGGGGTTAGCCCCCATATCGGTATAGAACGCGTAATCGACAAACGGGTGAACCGAATGCAAATGCGAAACTTCCTGATCTGGGCTGTTGTCCTGGTCCTGCTGCTGGCCCTGATGCAGCTGATGGATCAGAGCCCGAACACTGCTCCGCCGTCACAGGAAGTGACCTATTCCGAATTCCTCGACATGGTCGAGCGCCGTCAGGTTTCCAATGCGACGATGCAGGGCGAGGAAATCACCGCCCGTACGATCAATGGCGAAACGATGAGCGTCACCATGCCGCCGCAGGACACGCAAACCGTGCCGATCCTGCGCGAAAATGACGTGAATATCGACGTGCAGCCGGAGTCCTCCGAGGGCAATTTCCTGCTCACCATGCTGTTCCAATGGTTCCCCTTCCTGCTCCTGATCGGTGTGTGGATTTTCTTCATGCGCCAAATGCAGGGCGGCGGGCGCGGTGGCGCCATGGGCTTCGGCAAGTCCAAGGCCCGCCTGTTGACCGAACACCATGGCCGCAAGACGTTTGATGATGTCGCCGGTGTTGATGAAGCAAAGGAAGAGCTTCAGGAAGTTGTCGAATTCCTGAAAGACCCGAGCAAATTCCAGCGACTTGGGGGCAAGATCCCGAAAGGCGCGCTCCTGGTGGGCCCTCCGGGTACCGGTAAGACGTTGCTCGCCCGTGCTGTCGCCGGAGAGGCCAATGTGCCCTTCTTCACCATTTCCGGTTCCGATTTCGTAGACATGTTTGTCGGCGTCGGCGCCTCACGCGTTCGCGACATGTTCGAACAGGCCAAGAAAAATGCGCCCTGCATCATCTTCATTGATGAGATCGACGCCGTTGGCCGCTCCCGCGGTGCCGGCCTGGGCGGTGGTAATGACGAGCGTGAGCAGACGCTGAACCAGCTCCTCGTCGAGATGGATGGTTTCGAAGCAAATGAGGGCATCATCCTCATCGCCGCAACCAACCGCCCCGACGTGCTCGACCCGGCGCTTCTGCGTCCTGGCCGTTTCGACCGCCAGGTCGTCGTGCCCAATCCGGACATTATCGGCCGCGAGAAAATTCTCCGCGTTCACATGCGCGATGTTCCGCTCGGCCCCAATGTCGACGCCAAGACCATCGCGCGTGGCACGCCGGGCTTCTCCGGAGCGGATCTCGCCAATCTGGTCAATGAAGCCGCGCTGCTGGCCGCGCGTCGCAATAAGCGCGTTGTGTCCATGCAGGAGTTCGAGGACGCCAAGGACAAGGTGATGATGGGCCCTGAGCGGCGCTCCATGATCATGTCCGACAAGGAAAAGGAACTGACCGCCTATCACGAGAGTGGCCACGCCATCGTCGCCCTCAACGTGCCGGCCGCGGACCCTGTTCACAAGGCGACCATCATCCCGCGCGGCCGTGCCCTCGGCATGGTGATGCAGCTGCCGGAAGGCGACAAGCTGTCCATGACGCATGAGGAAATGACCTCGCGCCTCGCCATCATGATGGGCGGCCGCGTCGCCGAGGAGATGAAGTTCGGCGAGGAGAAAGTGACCTCTGGTGCCGCATCCGATATCCAGCAGGCAACCCGTCTGGCCAAGGCGATGGTGACCCAGTGGGGGTTCTCCAAGGAGCTGGGGCCGATCGATTATGCTGATAATCAGGGCGAGGTTTTCCTCGGCCAGCAGATCGTCCAGTCCAAGTCGGTTTCGGGCACGACGGCCCGCAAGATCGAGGAAGAGGTCAAGGGCCTCGTCCAGGCCGGTATGGATGAGGCTCGCCGCATCCTGACCGAGAAGAACAAGGACTGGGAGGCGCTGTCCCAGGGGCTTCTCGAGTATGAAACCCTGACCGGTTCGGAGATCACCGACCTGCTCAATGGCAAGCCGCCCTCGCGTCCGGAAGACGATGCGACTCCGCCGCCGACGGCCCCGGCCTCGACCGTGCCGACCACGGATGAGGGCCCGGACACACCGCCTGAGCCCCAAGGGGCGTAAGCGTCCTCCAACAAGTATGGAAAGCCCCGGTCCTGAGCGGCCGGGGTTTTTGCTTTATGGGATTTCGCCCGAAACGCTTGGTATTGTTGTTAAGCATGCTGAGGTGGATCCATGCGGCGCTCTGCGCTCAGGCGATTTGTATCCCTGTAGATGTTGGGCTTTTCTGCCCCCTGCGCAGTGCTTCCGAGATGGCGAATGGAGTTCCGGCGAACTCGCCCCCGTCTGGTTCCGGTACCCCCGCCGGGGCTTGGCTTGAGGCCAAGCTTCAAATTCGGATTAAGAGGAGCTGGCTAAATCGGTTGGCTCTCTGGATGCTTCCGTTCGGGCCAACTCGACCCTATAAAGCCAAGGCCCTCCTGTCTTTTCACGGATTCGTCATGCCGCATTTCCGCCCGCGCCGAAAAACCGACCTGCCCTTCGTGATGGGGGTGTTGAATGTCACACCGGACAGTTTCTCCGACGGTGGCGCGTTCATCGATCAGGCGGCTGCGGTCGAGCGTGGCCTGGAAATGCTGCGCAATGGGGCCGATGTCATTGATATTGGCGGTGAGTCGACCCGTCCCGGCGCCGAGCCGGTCCCGGTTGAAGAGGAGCTGCGCCGGGTGATCCCGGTGATCAAGAGTTTGCGTGAGCAGAGTGCGGCGCGCCTTTCGATCGATACATTCAAGCCGGAAGTGGCGCGAGCCGCGGTCGAGGCCGGGGCAGATATCTGGAATGATGTCCGCGCCTTGCAGGAGCCCGGTGCACTGGAGCTTGCCGCGGAGCTCGGCGTCCCTGTCATTCTCATGCACATGTCCGGCAAGCCGAAGACCATGCAGGACAGGCCGGAATACGAGGATGTGGTCGGCCAGGTCTGCGACTTTCTAACCGAACGCGCTGATATCGCCATGGGCGCCGGTGTCGACGTCAACTCGATCTGGCTCGATCCCGGCATCGGCTTCGGCAAGACGCTGGATCATAATCTGGCGCTCATGCGCGATCTCGATCAGGTCATCAAGCTGGGCTATCCGGTGCTGTTTGGCGCGTCACGGAAGCGCTTCATCGCTGCGATTGACGAGGGTGCCGACGAGATGGAACGCTTGGGCGGGTCATTGGCCGCCGCCATGCGCGCCGGTCAGGCCGGCGCTGCCATGGTGCGTGTGCATGATGTACGCATGACCGTGCAGGCGCTGAAGGTTCAGGCCGCGATCAGGCGTGGCTCGGCCTAGCCAAACGGATCATCGACGGATTTCGACGGCTGAGTAAACCAGCGCGGTCCGTCCTCGCTCATGTAGAAGTGATCCTCTAGCCGGATGCCGAATTCGCCGGGGACGCAAATCATGGGCTCGTTGGAAAAACACATGCCGACATCCAGCGGCGTCTGGTCGGAGCCGACGAGGTAGGGGCCTTCATGGATGTCGAGGCCAATGCCGTGGCCTGTTCGATGCGGGATGCCCGGCAGCTGGTAGTCGGGACCGAAACCCAAGCGCTCGGCTTCCGACCGGGCTGCGGCATCGGCAGCCGCGCTGGGCTCGCCGATCTGAGCGGCCTCGAATGCGGCGCGCTGGCAGGCTTTCTCCGCATTCCAGACCCGCCGCTGCTCGCTGGTTGGTTCTCCAAAGACGTAGGACCGGGTGATGTCGGATTGATAGCCATGGATGGCGCAGCCGGTGTCGATTAGCACCATATCGCCCAACTCAAGCGTTTTGGGGTTGGCGACGCCATGGGGAAAAGCGCTGTCCGGTCCGAACAGGACAATACAGAAGGTCGAGCCGCCCGGAGCGCCGATCTTCTTGTGCGCCGCATGGATGAATTCGGTCACTTCGGACGTACTGATACCCTCGTACAGAATGCGTGCGGCGGCCTTGTGGACCTCGAGCGTTGCGTCCTTGGTGGCTTGCATCAGGGCCAGCTCGGTGGCGGACTTTCTCGCCCGGCCATAAAGGATCGGGGCACTACCATCTTCAACAAAGGTGGATCCGAGGGCCTGGCGTAGCCCGGTATAGCGGAACAGAGGCAGGGCCGGGTCGAGGGCAATGCGCCGAGCGCCGCTGAGCATACGGGCGGCCAGGGCATAGCTGTCTTCATGCTCGTCCCAGACGGCGAGGGCGCCCTGGACGCCCATGAAACCAAGAATAGTGCCTTCTTCAAAGGCGGGGCCGATATAGGTGATCGCACCGTCTGCCGGGACCAGCGCCCCGACCATGCGTTCGGACGGGTGCCATTTGGTGCCGGTGTAATAGGTCAGATTGCTACCGGCATCGAGATAGGCGGCATCGAAGCCGAGGGCGCGAAGTCGCGCCTGCAGGGCGGCGATGCGCGCCTCGTGTTCCGTCACCGGGATTGGGCGACAATGGCCCAGCATATTGTCGAGCTTGGCCAGTTCGGTTGCGGCATCAGAGCCGCCGACACCGCGCGTCATGGTGATGGTCATCGAATCCTCTCTCCAGTATCCGAACGCAATCAGCGGCCAGGGGCGGATGCGTTGTCGAACAGGTGGCTGATCAGATTATAGCGAACGCCATTGGTGGTTTCCTCGATCTCGTGGAGCAGGCTTGAAGAGAAGACCAGCGCCGAACCGACCGCACCGCGATAGCCTTTGCCGGAATACTCACGGAAGACCAGCTCACCGCCATCATAGTCTTCATTCAGGCTGATCGAGAGGGCAAAGCGCCGGTAGGCCGTCGAGGGCAGGGTGTTGTCGCGATGACCGATATCAATGCCCTCGCGACTGCCCTTGTAACGCGCGATATGCAGCGTCTCGCGCCGGTTTACCTGGAAAGCGAAGGCCTTCTGGATCATCGGCAGGACGCGCTCATTGATGCGCTGGTCGAGACGGGCCAGCAGCGCGGGATCTCGAACGACATGATCGATGCGGTCCTGCCGGTTATGATCGGCGACCATGAATTTGTAATCGCCCGGCTCATTTGCACCGGGAGGGGCAATGCGGAAACCGTCCGAATTTTCGTAATGCTCGATCAGCAGTTTGCAATCGGCCGGGTCGAGTGCGCCCGGAACGATCAGCACGGGCGCATGCCCCGGGATCCAGCCCCGGTCTTCCTCCTGCTGGCTGGTAAGGGTGTCGACCGCTTTCTGGACGGTTTCGGGCGAGCTGGACGATTGATCCATGATGTGAACCACCTGTCGATGGGGTGAAATGATAAAGGTGCGGGCGCCGTCCCGGGCTGCGAGTTCACGTCCCGGCACGAGGCCGTACTGGACCAGCAAGGTGCCATTGCCGTCGCTTCCGATCGGGGCCTGAAGTCCCGTTTCGCGCTTGAATTGACGCGCCCGGATGGCATTGGGCGGGTCGGCGACGATGATCAGATGGGCGCCACTGTCCTCGAGGCGGGTTTCCACCTTGGACCAGTCCTGCAGCAAGTTGCGAACATCGTCGCGATCGAGACTGCCGCAGAAGACCAGAACAATGGGCCGGCCCGCGAAGGCGTCCTCGAACAGCCGCAGGCGCCGGCCGCGTTCGTCGAGGAAACTGATATCAGGCGCATAGGCGCCGATTTCGAGGGGGCGTGCATAGGGTTCCAGCATGGGAGCTGCCCGAACCATGGCCCTTTGATCATTCGCACTCATGTCCGCACGCTATTGATCTATTTGGCGTTCAACAAGATCGTAAAAGCGGTGCGGGTATTCGCTCTGCAGGCGAGATCAAAGGCGTTCGAGGAATTTCTCGAGCCGCTGCATGTCTTTCGGTAACTCGCTCTCGAACCGCAAATCCTGACCCGTTACCGGGTGGGTGAAACCGAGTATGGCGGCATGCAGGGCCTGGCGACGGAATTCCTTGAGCTCACGGCCATTATCCGATGAGCCAATGATGCCGCCGCGGCGCGACCCGTAAAGCGGATCGCCGAGGAGCGGGCAGCCGATATGGGCCATGTGCACGCGGATCTGGTGCGTTCGGCCGGTTTCCAGCCGGCATTCCACCTTGGCCGCCAGGCCGGTGCCGATCGCGGCGCCTGGCGCCTGACCGAAGCGGGCCCGGGTCTGGTAGTTCGTGATCGCGTGCTTGCCGGCCTCGCTGTAGGGATCGTGCGGGACTTCGAATTTCTTGCGGTCCTTGGACGACCTTACGAGCTGGGTTTCAATGCGCCCGGCCTTGGGCGAGGGAGCATTCTTGGTGAAGGCGATATAGGCGCGTTCGACCGAGTGTTCGGCGAATTGCGCGGTCAGCCCCTGGTGCGCGGCATCGGACTTGGCGACGACCATGACCCCGGACGTGTCCATATCCAGACGGTGGACAATACCGGGCCGTTCCACCCCGCCAATACCGGACAGCGAGCCGGCACAGTGATGCAGCAGGCCGTGAACCAGCGTGCCGGTCCAATGCCCCGCCGCCGGGTGCACGGTGAGACCGGCGGGCTTCATCAGTACGATCAGCGCGTCATCCTCGAACAGGATATTGAGATCCATCTTTTCCGGCTTGGGTTCCGCCGGGCGAGGGGCCGGGACCGTCAGGGCGTAGAGCGTGCCGGTCTGTACCTTGGCCGACGGATCTGTCAGGGCCGTGCCGTTGGCTATCAGCTGACCGTCTTCAATCAGCGCTTTCAGGCGTGAGCGGGAGAATTCCTCCCAGCTGTCGGCAAGCCATTTATCCAGACGCGCGCCGTGAGCTTCTTCCGGCGCTTCGATCTCGCGAAGTTCTGAGCTGGTATCATTCATCGTCTAGCGAGTAGCCTTGCTGCCCGGAACGCGCAATATATGCGTTCCAAAGGGTGACAGTTGCCGGGGAGTGGGGAAAGCCATGGAAAAGACAGATATCACGCGCCGCGGTGCGCTTTTGGGCGCGGCCGGGGCCGGTCTCGCTGTTGCCGGTTGTTCCAGCGAGCCGCAGATCGATGCCTTCCAGCCGCCGGCTGACGGACCGTTCCGCCATGGCGTGGCCTCGGGTGACCCGGACCAGACCAGCGTCATGCTCTGGACGGCTCTGACCGATGACGGCGGTGGCTATCGCGGTGTCGAAGTGGCGCGGGACGAGGCCTTCACCGACATTGTTTTCGAGCAGGGCGAGGAGATTGCCTACATTACGGTCCAGCCCCTCGGTACGCTGAAAATCCTCGCGACCGGTCTCGACGCCGGGCAGTCCTATTTCTACCGCTTCCGCCTCAATGATGTGTACTCTCCGACCGGCCGGACCCGGACCTTGCCGGAGGGTGAGGTTGCGCAGTACCGGATCGGCGTTTTCTCCTGCTCCAACTTCCCGGCCGGGCATTTCAATGTTTATCGCGAGGCTGCGGAGAATGGCGAGCTCGATCTCGTCCTGCATCTTGGCGACTACATCTACGAATATGGTGCCGATGGATATGCGAGCTCCCGGTCTATCGAGCTCAACCGCGTCTCGGAACCGGTGCACGAGATCCTGTCCTATCAGGACTATGTGACCCGTCACGCCCAGTACAAGACCGATCCCGGGCTACAGGCGTTACACGCAGCCGCGCCCTGGGTGATGATCTGGGATGATCACGAGACCGCCAATGACAGCTGGGCGACGGGCGCAGAGAACCATGATGATGGCGAGGGAGAGTGGATTGCGCGCCGCGACGCAGCCCTGCGCGCCTGGTACGAGTGGACCCCGAGCCGCGAGATCGATCAGCCTCATACCCGCCGTGGCGTGTTCGAGATCGGTGATCTCGGCACGGTCGCTTTTCTCGAGAGCCGTCTGACGGTGCGGTCGCCTGAGATCGCCATGGACAGCCTGCCGATCGATCCCAATGCCGAGATGACGCCGGAGAATCTGGCGCTCATTGCGGACTGGAAACGGGATGTTGTCGGCGACGAGCAACGTGAATTGCTGGGCAGCCAGCAGATCGGCGAGATCCGCGATGCCTTCGGTGCCTCTGTTGCCGCGGGCAAGCCGTGGCGGATTATCGCCAATCAGGTGATCATGGCCAAGGTGGATTTTCCGGACTTTACCCAGACCATGCCGGGCTGGCTGCGCTGGGTGGCGACGCGGGACAATGAATTTGCGCGCCAGTTCATCAATTCGACCCGGTTCGAAATCCCCTTCGGTCTGGATATGTGGGACGGTTTCCCGGCGGAGCGCGAGCGGTTGTATGCGGCGCTGCGTGAGGTGGATGCCGACATCATCACCGTGACTGGTGATGTGCATTCCTACTGGGCCAATGACTTGGTCGATGCGGAAGGTCATCGCCTCGGCTCGGAGTTCGTAACGGCTTCGGTCTCAAGCCCGTCACCGTTTTCCAGCTTTGCCGCGCCGGGCGTGAATTACGGGGATATGTTCATCGCGACCAACCCGGCGGTGCGCCACTGCAATATGCGCGATCATGGCTTTATCCGCATGACGGTGACGCCCGAGGCACTGGATGCGGAATTTGTCAGAGTGTCCGACATTCTCTCGCTCGACTACGAAGCCAGTGTCGAGAGCGCCTGGCGGGTCACGCCGGCTGGCAATGGCCGCGAGCAGGTCATGGAACGCGTCGGATAACACGCAGAAATCAGGCAAGAAAAAAGGCGGCCCTCGGTTGAGGAGCCGCCTTTCTTTTGGTCAGGTCGCGACAGGCTAGGCGCGGTCGATCATCTTCATGAAGCGGGTCCGCAGTTCCTCGTTCTCCTTGAAGGAGCCCGTGAAGGTCGTCGTGATCGTCGATACATTCGGATGGTGGACGCCACGCGTGGTCATGCACTGGTGCTTGGCGTCAACAAAGACGGCCACGCCGAGCGGATCCATGGCTTCCGTCAGCGCATCAGCGATCTGGGCGGTCATTGTTTCCTGGGTCTGCAAACGCTTGGCGAAAATCTCCACCACGCGGGCAATCTTGGAAATGCCGACCACAGCCTTGCGCGGGATGTAGGCGACGTGGGCGACGCCCATGATCGGAGCCAGGTGGTGTTCGCAATGGCTCTCGACGTCGATATTGGTCAGCATGACCATGTCGTCATAGCCCTGCACGTCCTCGAAGACGCGGCCGAGTTCTTTTGCCGGGTCGGCATCGTAACCGGCAAACCACTCGGTGAACGCCTTGGCAACGCGCTTCGGCGTGTCAATCAGGCCTTCGCGGTTCGGATCATCTCCGGCCCAGGCGATCAGGGTGCGAACAGCGGCTTCGGCTTCTTCGCGGGAGGGGCGAGCAGGTTCGGTCGCCGCTACGCGGGCGTCTTCGGGTGTCATGGCGTCCATCGGGATGGATCCTTTCGTTTTCGGGCCGTCTTGACGTTCTTACGTTCAAAACGAAGTTCCGGTTTCCGGATCAGGGGAGAATGCTGGGCCTTTTAGCAGCCCGGGCCTGATATCGAATTGTCTGCGCCTGTGCGCTAGGGAGGTTATTTAGGGCTTCTTCGCCGAAATTCAAAATCACGGCGCTGTGTGTATCCGGCAAAGTGCAGCTTCGATCAGTTCACTCGCACCTGTACGGTCGCATGTCAAAGCCCATATTTTGCATGCGGGAATATATCGGTTATGCTTGTTTCTTAGCGAACCGGAGGGCCTCGTTATGGTCCTGGTGGTATTTGAAGCGGTTATAATGGGCGCCGATGCCAGCGGGCGCTTCGTTCTGAGCTATCGCGTGCTGGCTGTCGACAAAGCCCAGGCCGAAGTCCTCGCCCGTGCCTCTGCGGGGGTGAATGATATCACCGTGCTGTATATCGGGGTCGCACCGCAGATTGGTCGCGCTCCGCAACCGCCCTTTGATCTGCCCCGGGTGCTCTCGATCGGTGAGCGTACAGACCTGGACTATCTGGCAAGTGCGGAATGACGCACTGGTGTCAGCGCCTGCCTTCGCCTAAATATCAAGCCATGACGGATGATCTCTACTCCAGTGACGTGCTCAGACTCGCCGCAGACATTCCGCGTCTGGGGGCGCTCGAGGCGCCACATGCTCGCGTGCGCAAGGTCTCCCGCCTGTGCGGGTCCGAGCTGGAACTGGATCTGCGTTGCAAGACCGGCCGGGTCGTCGATCTGGCCTTGCGCGTCAAGGCGTGCGCGCTGGGGCAGGCCTCTGCGGCTGTGCTTGGGCGCAACCTGCTCGGGGCGACGGTCGACGAAGTCCGCTCCGGGCGCGATGGCTTGAAAGCCATGCTGAAAGAGGGTGCCGCACCGCCGCGGGGGCGCTTCGCTGAGCTTTCTGCGCTCGAAGGCGCCCGCAATTATCCCGCGCGGCACCAGTCGGTAATGCTGGCGTTCGAGGCCGCACTTGAAGCCGTCGAGGCGACTATCCGTCCGCAGACTTTGACTGTCTAGGGCTGGCCGGGCCCGCATCAGGCAGGTCCTCCGGTCCGCCCGCTCCAAACCCTTCCAGACAAATATTTTTGGTGGCCGCGCCAAGTCAAAGCAGGTTCAGTGTGGACAGCACCGAGCGCGGCGTTAAAAGGCTTGATTGACATGTGTTCAACCGAACGGACAGGTCGGGCTCAGGGGCCGGTGGAGTGGCTCATGGTCGGCGCTTTGGGCGTCTACCGCTACACGCTCTCACCGCTCTTCTATGCGCTGGGAATTCGTTGCCGGCACGAACCGACCTGTTCCAGCTACTCGGCTGACGCCATCCGTGCCCAGGGGGCCTGGCGCGGATTCTGGCTGACGCTGGGGCGGCTTGGACGTTGCCGGCCGGGGGGAACCTACGGGTTCGACCCGGCGCCGCAGGAGAAAACGCATGCGCCTTGGTGGCAAGTCTGGGCATTCAGACGTGCCATAAAGGCTCAGGACCGTGACACGCTAACGGCGGGCAAGACCGTCGACGGCAAGGACGAAGAAAAATGATCAACCTAACGCTTCCCGATGGATCCAAGCGCGAACTGGCCGATGGGGCCACGCCGTTCGACCTCGCTTCGGGGATTTCAAAATCGCTGGCCAAGGCCGCTGTCATCGCCAAGGTCGATGGCGAGGACTGGGACCTGATGCGCCCGTTCGAGGGCGATGCTGAAGTGGCCATCATCACCCGCAAGGACGAGGAGGCGCTCGAGGTCATTCGCCACGATACGGCGCATATCCTCGCCCAGGCGGTACAGGACTTGTTCCCGGGCACCCAGGTCACGATCGGTCCGGCGATCGAGGACGGTTTCTATTACGACTTCGCTCGCAATGAACCTTTCTCGACGGAGGATTTCGAGGCCATCGAGAAACGCATGGCCGAGATTGTCGATGCAGACCTTCCCTTCCAGCGCGAAGTCTGGGATCGCAATGAAGCGATCGCCAAGTTCAAGGCGATGGGCGAGCAGTACAAGGCGGAGCTGATCGAGGACCTGCCCGAGGACGAGACGATCACGATCTATCGCCAGGGCGAGTGGATGGATTTGTGCCGCGGTCCGCACCTGCCTTCGACGGGCAAGATCGGCAAGGCCTTCAAGCTGATGAAGGTGGCGGGCGCTTACTGGCGCGGTGATCACCGCAATGCACAGCTGCAGCGCATCTACGGCACGGCCTGGCTCGACGAGAAACAGCTAAAGGCACACCTACACCGCATCGAGGAAGCCGAGAAGCGGGACCATCGCAGGCTCGGCAAGCAGATGGAATTGTTCCACTTCCAGGAAGAGGCCCAGGGCCAGGTGTTCTGGCACCCGGCGGGTTGGACGCTCTATCGCACGGTCGAGAACTACATGCGCCGCCGGCTCGAAGATAACGGCTATGTCGAGATCAAGACGCCACAGCTGATGGACCGGAAATTCTGGGAAGCTTCCGGGCACTGGGACAAGTATCGCGAGAACATGTTCATCTCCTCGATCGACGAGGAAGAGAAAGTCTTGGCCGTGAAGCCGATGAACTGTCCGTGTCACGTCCAGGTGTTTAACCAGGGCCAGAAATCCTATCGCGACTTGCCGCTGCGCATGGCGGAGTTTGGCTCCTGCCACCGCTATGAGCCGTCTGGCTCGCTGCATGGCCTGATGCGCGTGCGCGGGTTCGTGCAGGATGACGCCCATATCTTCTGCACGGTGGACCAGATCACCGAGGAAGTGACGGCTTTTTGTGAGCTGTTGAAGTCGGTCTATGAAGATTTCGGCTTTGAAGAGCCGCGGATCAAATTCTCCGATCGTCCGGAACAGCGGGTGGGGTCTGACGAGGTCTGGGACAAGGCGGAAGCTGCTCTGGTGGCGGCGGCCGAGGCCTCTGGTTTGGACTATGAGCACAATCCCGGCGATGGCGCCTTTTATGGTCCCAAGCTCGACTTCGTGGTCCGGGATGCCATCGGCCGTGAGTGGCAGACGGGCACCATCCAGTGTGACTTCAACCTGCCGGAGCGTCTGGACGCGGTCTATGTCGGTGAGGACGCCGACAAGCACCGTCCGGTCATGCTGCACCGGGCCATCCTCGGCTCGCTGGAGCGTTTCCTCGGTGTGTTGATCGAGAACTATGCCGGCAAGCTGCCCTTCTGGCTGGCCCCGCGCCAGATCGTTGTCGCGACGATTACCTCCGATGCCGATGACTATGCGCAGGAAGTCAAGGACAAGATGGCCGCTGCCGGACTTCGGGTTGATGTCGACCTTCGCAATGAGAAGATCAACTACAAGGTTCGCGAGCACTCGGTCGGCAAGATCCCGGTTATCGCCGTGGTCGGCCGCAAGGAGGCGGAAGAGGGCGCCGTGGCGCTGCGCTTCCTTGGCGATGGTAACCGGACCCAGGAAGTCCTGCCGCTCGACCAGGCCATCGATCAGCTCAAGGCTGAGTCCCTGGCGCCTGACCTCAAGCGGGCCTGAACGCGGAAAGACAGACCATGACGCGGAGCGAGGCCAAGGTCGGCATTGTCGGGTGCATCGTGTTTGCACTCGCCTATCCGTCGGCCGTGGCCAGCTCTTTGCTGATCGCTCCGCTGATGGCCTTCACGGCTCTGATCATGCTGCCGCTCTGGCCGCATTCCTGGCGTGACGTCCGCTGGCCCTGGGCCAGCATCCCGCTGGCTTTGTTCCTGGCCTGGGTCGGGATCAGCTTCCTCTGGTCGCCGCACGATGATCCGCAGCAGATCCCCAAGACCGTGCTCGGGATCCCGCTCTACATCCTGTTCGCCGTGCGTGTCGGCATGCTGGAAGGCCGCTGGCGCAGCCGCGTCGAGGCGATGCTCATCTTCACCGTCTTCGCCCTCGGCCTGTTCCTGTTCGCCGAGACCCTGACCGGCGGCTCCGGCACGGCGAGTTTCAAGACCACTGTAGAAGGCGTGAATTACGCACGTCACTCCGATCTGATGATCGATGTGAACCGCTCGTTGGGGCATGCCGCTGCACCCTTGGTGCTGCTGGCCGGTCCGGCGGTCTTTCTCGCGTGGTACAAGGGCGGCCCGCTCATCGGCATTGTGCTCGGCTTGCTCACCCTGGTCGCGGCCTTCAGTTTCGAGACCCAGGTCAATGCGGCGGCCTATGTGATCGCGGCGATTGCTGCCGGTCTCGCTCTGCGATTCCCGCGCCCCATGCTGGCCGTCACCTTTGGCGGTATAGCTGGCGCTGTAGTCACCATGCCGCTGATCGTACCGGGGATACTGAACTCCCTGCCTCCCTCCGTGGTGGAGAGCATCCCGCTTTCATGGGCCTGGCGTCTGGAAATCTGGGCCTTCGCAAGCGAACTGATTTACCAGGCCCCTTGGTTTGGTCACGGCCTTGATGCGTCACGCCCCCTGAGCGCGACGATTGAAGTGGCCGGGCGAGAATTGGAAGGTTTGCCGCTTCATCCGCATAACTCGGCGCTGCAGATCTGGCTCGAGACCGGCCTCGTCGGGGCCCTGCTGCTGGGGGGTGCGCTGGTCGCGCTGGGTGAGCAGCTCAGCCTGAACAAGTTTATCGGCCGGATTCAGTGCGCGGCAATCGTATGGGTGGCCGTCAGCTATGCAGTCCTGCTCATCTTCTCCTATGGTGCCTGGCAGGAATGGCATCAGGGGGCTGTCGCCCTGGCGGCGAGTGCGGTATTTTTCCTTCGTGCGAAAAACTCGGCGTGATCATGTCTGAGCCCAAACTCAGCGTTGTAACTGTCTCCTGGATGACAGGAGAGCGGCTAATGGACTCCGTGAAGTCGGTGTTGGCGACGCTGGCTGTCGACGAGTTTGTATTCGTCAGTCATGAGAACCCGCGCGCAACCGTTGTCGAGCTGCGTGATCTTGCGGCCGAGAACCCTCGTTTCAAATTGATCGAAACCGGTGCCAATCTCGGCTTCGCGAAAGGATGTAACCGGGGGGCAGAGGCGGCCGAAGGCGAGCTGCTGCTCTTCCTCAATCCCGATGCGGTTCTGGTCCCGACCGCGGCCGATCAGCTCAAACAGTCGGCGACTCGGTTGAACGGCCAGGACTGGATCATTGGCGGCCGCATTCTTAATGATGATGGCAGTGAACAGCGTGGCGCCCGGCGCGGTGAGTTGACCCTGCGCAGTGCGGCAATCAGCTTCCTCGGGCTCGAACGTCTCATGCCCTGGGTCGGGTCCATCCACTGGGAGGACGAGGAGGTTCCCGAGGACCTTGTCGAGGTGCCGACCGTATCCGGCGCAGCCCTGATGATCCGGCGCGATGTCTTTATGCGCCATGGTGGTTTCGATGAGCGCTATTTCCTGCATGTCGAGGATATCGATCTGTGCCGGAGCATGCGTGAGGCCGGCGGTTCTGTCTATTTCGAGCCGCGTGCCAATATTCTCCATTATGGCGGCACCAGCGAAACCAGCCCGCTTTTCGTGGAGACCCACAAGGCCGCCGGGCTGGTCAAGTATTTCTGGAAATTCTACCCGGGCGTGATGCAGCGATTTGGGACCGCGCTGATGGCCATTCCGGTTTTCCTCGCCATTTGGGCCCGGGTTGGCTGGCACATGCTGAAAAATCGTATCATGGGCCTGTTCCGTCGAGAGGAAGCCCGTGAACCCGGCAAGTCCCGCGCGGCTCCGTCACGCAAATCCGAGTCGGCGGCGCAGCAGGACGTCTAGGCCGGAACCGGCTTGAAACGGCCGGCCTTGGACAAAGCGCTCGCGATCGGGTGTTTCAGTGCTTCGCTTTCAAGCCATTTGGCGGTTGCGATCATCTTGTCCAGGTCGATGCCGGTTTGAATGCCGGCCCGGTCGAGCATGTAGATGACGTCTTCGGTGGCCACATTGCCGGTCGCGGCGGGCGCGAAAGGGCATCCGCCAATGCCGCCGCAGGACGCATCAATGACGTCGACCCCGGCCTCGAGGGCGGCGAAAATATTGGCCATGGCGGTGTTGCGGGTGTTGTGGAAGTGCAGTCGCAGCCGCATATCGCCGCTTTGCTCGCGAACAATGTCGATGGCCCGCCGTACGGCCCACGGGTCTGCAACACCGATCGTGTCGCCCAGCGCCAGTTCCACCGCCCCGGCTGCGCGCGCGCGAGCCGCCAGTTCACCAAGGATTTTCGGGTCGACCTCGCCGTCGAACGGGTCACCGAAGGCCACCGAGATCGTCACCGATACCGGCACACCGTCATCATGCGCCAGAACGGCGATCTGATCGAATGCATCGGCGGTCTGTTGCGGGGTCGCGTTCTGGTTCTTCAAGCCGAAACCGGGCGAGGCCACCATGACATAATTGACCTCGTCGCAACCGGCATCGAGGGCGCGGCGCATGCCTTTTTCGTTCAAGGCGAGACCGATATATTTGACGCCGTCGACGCGGGGAACACGGGTCATGACCTCCGCGCTGTCGGCCATTGCCGGGACGAGTTTGGGGTGGACGAAGCTGGCCGCTTCCATGCGTTTGACCCCGGCGTCGATCAGGCGTTCGACAAATTCGATCTTCACATCGGTCGGCAGCAGAACCGGATCATTCTGAAGCCCGTCGCGCGGGCCGACTTCGACGATTTCAACGCTTTGGGTCATCGGGGTCACTCCGCGCAATTGTATTGAACGACAACGAGTTCCGGCCGCTCGGGCGTGCCGACCAGCTCGGCCCCGCAGCCCCCGAAAGTCCAGTTTTCATCGATGCGAGCCGGTGCCGCCTGAAGATCGTAGATCACGATATAGGGTGCGGTTTCGGGCCGTAGGCCGCCATCGCCGGAATCGAACGCATCCCAGCCAACGAGCTGGGCGCCGGTATTGGCGAGGATTTCCGGGTTGAAGCCGGCATTGTCGCTGACCGCGAGGATCGTTTCGGCCGGTCCGAAACCCATCATCATCAGGGCGAGCATGGTGGCCTGCACACGGTTCTGAACCGCCTGAGATTGTCGCGGCGCCTCACCCTCGGAAGCCGCAGCGGCTTCGGCCTCCGGGGCCGCCTCGGTCAGCTCCCGGGCCTGGCACCGGGTGAAGAAGATCGCCAGGACGGTTTCGTCACCCCGGGAGTAATTCGTCCCGCTGGCCAGTGTCGCGTGGCAGATCTCGAGGCTATCCAGACGCGCTTGCATGGGCTCGATCTGGTTGTAGGGCAGCGGGAAGGGGTCTGTGAGGAATTGCTTCCACTCCTCGTCGCGCGACAGGTCGAGCACGACCATGGTCGGCTCGCTTCGGCTCTCCGCGAAGGCCAGAATCTCGTCGGCGGTACCCAAAACGGTATCGGTGCCGAGCGAGAAGACCAGGCTGGGCTCGGTATATCCCGAAGCCGTGATGATCTCGCTGGCGGGTATACCGGTGATGGTTTCGGAGTATTCCCTTGCGGCACGCACCTGGTCAGCCAGCCGCATAGCATAGGCATTGGGTACGGTCGCGCCGCGGATCGCTACCTGCCAGGCCAGACCGGAAGCGATGGCCAGGATCAGCACCAGCAGGCCCGATTTGAGACGCTCAGAAACCAGCGTCGCCCCCGCCAGGGCCGCGAACAGAGCTGCGACCAGAGCGATCAGAGCCGCGGTCTCCGGCTGGGCGGTGAGCGAGAAGCCGCTCTGGAACCCGGCCAGAGAGAGGCGCACCGCGTCCCAGCTGGCATTATTGCCATAAACCAGGAAGGCGACCGGGATGAGGATGGCGAATACCAGGGCGGCAAAGGCATACAGCCCCCAGCTGGTCCAGCGCTCCCATGGCTTGGCCTTGGCGATTTCCATCAGGCCCCAGCCGGCGGCCAGTGCCAGGGCGGGATAGGCCGGAAGCACATAGTGCGGCAGCTTGGTCGGCAGGATTTCAAAGACCAGCCAGGTCGGAATAGCCCAGGCGACGATGAAGCGAGCGGCCTGGGAGAGGCGGTCATCCTCGCCGCGGATGGCCGCGACAACGCGCCCCGCGCCGGGGATCAGGAACAGAACCGCCGGGAAGAACATCAGCGGTAGCAGCATGAGGTGATAACCGACTGGGCCGCCATGACGTTCATGGCTTGAGACCAGTTTCGGGCCCAGATCGTCACCCAGGGCCTCGCGCAGGAAATTCCCCTCGGTCGCGATTTGGATCGCCACCAGCCAGGGCAGGACCATGGCGATGGTGAGCAGCGGGCCGGGGATAAAGAGCAGGGGTTTGAGCCAGTTGAGCTTGCGTTCCCAGGCGATCAGCACGGCGATCGCCAGTCCGGCCACCATGGGCGTGACCGGTCCCTTGATCAGGGCACCCAGCCCGATCGCGAACCAGAACAGCATGGCGGTTTTCCAGCCGGCCTTGTCGTCGGTCCGCAGATTGGCGAGCGCCGCCATGGCCAGTGTGGTGGCACCGGCCAGCATGGCATCGGTCTTGGCGATCCCGGCCTCAATGCCCAGCAGGACGGTTGCGGCAAACAGGGCCGAGCCGGCAAAGGCGGCTTCGCGCCCGATCAGGCGTGAACCGCCCCAGAAACAGGCGAGGGCGGCGAGGATCGCGCCGAGCATGGACGGGATGCGATAGGCCCAGATCTCGCGGGCCTCGGCATCGGACAATGCGCCAACC
>NZ_JASBRW010000059.1 GCF_030149235.1 Maricaulis sp.
GTTTTCCAGATAGGAAATCCAGTTCTCCCACGGCGCTTCCATGAAGTGGACATCGACCATCTCGATCGGGATTTCCGTCGTGCCGTAGAAGCTGATCAGCTCGGTCAGGGCAACGAAAGGCGCAGAAGCCGCGAAGTGCTCAGAGGCAATGGTTGCGCCCCAGGACGAGGCAAAGCCGCCATAGGAGCCCCCGGTGATACCGACGCGATCGCTATCAACAATGCCCGCGTCCGACAGGGCTGTGATGCCATCAACCAGATCCCAGAACTCTTCGCCCGGCGCATCAAGATGGTCGAGCTTGGCGAAGCGCTCACCGCGGCCCGTCGAGCCCCGGTAGTTGGGGTAGAAAACGGCGAAGCCCTCACCGGCCCCGATATGGCCGAGGCGCGAATAGCCATTGACCCAGCCATTGCTGTCATGGGCTTCCGGGCCGCCATGCACGGTCATGATCATCGGCCAGCCGCCCTCCGGCGCCTCGCCCTGCGGCGTGACCAGCACGCCTTCGATACGCTCGCCATCACGGGCGGTGTATTCGAAGACGGACTGGTCACCCCAGGCGATATCGGCCAGCTGCGGGTTGTGGTCGGTCCAGCGCTCCAGCGAGCGGCCGCTGGCGACAAAGAGCTCGCGCGGGTGATTAGCCGCATGGGCCGTCACGGCGAGTTCGCGGTCATCCCGGTCATAATCCATCGAGGAGATGACCATGCCCTCATGGCTGGAGCGACGCTCCTCGCGGCCATTGACGTTGTAATCGACCAGGGCCGTCCCGGTCCCAACAGAGGTCAGGGCGATAATGCTGTCGCGATCGCGCCAGGCGATCTGGGAGATGTGCTGCTCGGCATCGCGCGCGATCTGGGTGAACTCACCCGTCGCGGTGTCGGCCACATGCAGCGTGCCCGCCGTCGGATCGGCGCGATCGGCACCGGCCAGATAGGCAAAGCGCGAATTGTCCGGCGAGAAAGCCCCGCCCCCGATCTTGGCCGGGCTTTCAATGGCGGAAATGACCTCACCCGTGGCCGCGTCGACGATATGCCAGTCGCGCTCCATCAGGCTGTCATCAACCAGCGTCGTCGGCGCCAGCGCCACCGCGAGACGCGAACCGTCTTCGCTCATCACCATGGAAGAGGCATGGCCCGGCAGCTCATGTTTGACCGGCTCGGCGCCTTCGTCGGCCAGGTTCACCGACCAGAGATAGGAAAAGACGCCGTTTTCTTCATACACATTGGCGCGGAAGCCGCGTTCACGCAGCTGGCGCTGGAACGGGTCCTCTGCCTCGCGGGCGATGAAGAACAGCGTCTCGCCGTCCGGCGCCAGGGCATAGGACTGGATCGAGCTGGCATGGCTGAAGACACGGGTCGCTTCCCCACCATCGACCGGAATGGCGTAGAGCGTCGTGCCGCTATCACCGTCACGGCGGGTCAGGAAGTGGACCGCATCGCCACTGGGCGCCCATTCCACACCCCAGACCCGGCCTTCACCGGTGATGTAGGGACGGGCCTCACCGGCGCCGGTCGCGATGTAGAGCTCGACATCGCCGCTGCCATCGGCCTCACCGACCACGACATTGCGCGGAACCGATACGGTGAAGGCGACATCATCGCCATCGGGTGACAGGGCAATGGCGCCGACCTGGCGGATCTCGAACAGGTCTTCCAGCGTCAAGGCGTCCTGGGCCAGGCCCGGCGCGCTCAGAGCGGCTAGGGCGGCAAGCCCCGCAGCGCCGCGCAAAATCGTACGATACATGTGAAAACTCCCCTGTTGGGCATGTCATGTTCTTGTAGGCGCGCGCACCCTATAGGACCGGCAGGTCACACGTCGAGCAAAACCGGCTGCGGCGAAAGCGTCAAATTTGCTGGGGAATTCGCTCTAGCGGTAAGCCTCGGCCTGGAGGGCGAACATCTCGGCATAGGCACCGCCCGCCGCGATGAGCGCATCATGGCGCCCGGCCTCGACCAGACGCCCCGCCTCAAGCACCAGGATCTGGTCGGCCGGACGCAGATTGGACAGGCGGTGGGAGATGAGGATCAGGCTCTTGCCCTCGCGCGGCTGTGCCATAAGCGCGGCCTCGGCTTTGACATCAAGGGCGGCCGTCGGCTCGTCGAGGATCAGCATATCCGCGGCTTCATTGGCGTAGGCACGCGCCAGGCCGAGGCGCTTCCACTGTCCACCGGACAGCTCGAATCCGTCGAGGAAGCGTTTGGACAGGCGCGTCTCAAGCCCCTGCGGAAGGGCCGCGATCACCTCGGTCGCCAGCCCCTTCTCGGCCGCCCGGCTTGCAGCCTCATCGCTTAGCTCGGAGAAGCCAATCCCGGCGGAGATGTTTTCCCGGGCGGTGAGCTTGAAATTGGTCGAGGGCTGGAACAGCACACCGAAGCGCCGGGTCAGGGCATCGCGGTCCCAGTCGGCCAGATCGAGACCGTCCAGCATCACCCGGCCACCCTGTGGTCGGTAGAGCCCCAGCGCCAGCTTGACCAGGGTCGACTTGCCCGCGCCGTTGATACCGACAATGCCTAGCGAAGTGCCCGGTGGCAGATGAAAGCTGACCTGGTCCAGCGCCGGACGCTCGGACAGAGGATAGGTGAAGCTGACATCCACGAAGCGCAAACCATCCGAGGGGTCCGGTCCCGCGCTTGCCCCCTGCCCCACCGGTTGGACCGGACGATCAAGCAGCGCGAACAGGTTGGAGACGTAGAGCACGTCATCGACGACGCCATTGAAGGCGGACAGGAGATTGGTGATATTGGCCTGGCCCTGCTTCACCAGCCCGACGAACATCGTCATCTGGCCCAGCGTGATGGTCCCGGCAATGGTAACCCAGACGATCCAGAGCTTGGCACCCAGGAACACCGCCGAGCTGACAATCGCCAGCCCAGCACCCCATAGCGCCTGGCGCCCCTTGAGCGCGACATCATCCTGGTAGAGCTCACGGAACAGGGCCTGGTATCGCGCCATGATCGTCTTGCCGAAGCGGTAGTGCAGCCTTTCCTTGGCATTGCCTTCGGCGGAAATCAGCCCCTCGAGGTAGCTGCGCTCGCGGACCTGCGGCGTGCGGCCCTTGTAGAAATTATAGGCGGTATCGGAAAAGCGCAGATTGCCCAGAAACAGGGGAAGCGCCCCGCCAAGCATGAACAAGAGCAGGATGGGGGAGAAACTCCATAACAGGGCTGCCACCGAAATCAGGGTCACGGCCTGCTGGCCGCCATCGAAAATCCGGTTGATCAGGCTATAGGGCCGGCTGGTGGCAAACTGTTTGGTGATCACCAATTGCTGCTGGACGTCGGCCCGCTCGATCTCTTCCAGCGACAAGGCCTCGGCCCGCTCCAGGATCGCCGAGCTGGCGGCAAAACCGATCTCGGCATGAAGCCGGGATTTCTCGAAGGTGAGCAAACGGCGCAAAGCCAGGAGCAAGGCCAGCAGAGAGGTCTCGACGCCGACCCAGATCAGGGCCTGATTGCGGTCCTCTACCGCACCGCTCTCAATCGCTGCGACAACGCCATCAACGACGAGTTTGGACATGTAGAGCGCCGCCGCCGGCAGGAGTGCGACGGCGAGGGTCAGCACGCCGGCCCAGATGATCAGGCCCGGCGAGGCCACAAAGGCCAGTTTGAGCGTACGCCAGGCATAGCCCAGCCCTGTACGTAGGCTGATCGTCTCGCTCTCGGGCGCCGCCTCGGCCATGGCCTAGGCCACAGCGCCGACCGCGGCCTGTTCAGCCAGCATTTTACGCGACAGCACGGCACCCTTGTGCGGGAAGGGTTCGGTCGGGATCGGACGATCCAGGAAGCCGGCGAGCTTTTCGAAGCCTTCTCCAGAAACGATATCAATCACCAGGAGGTCATCCGGCCGGTCCTTGAAATACTCCATCACTTCGCGGACATGGCGGTCATAGACGGCGGAGAACCGCTCGCGGTCAAAATTATAGCAGCCATAGACGGCGGCCCGCAGGAATTGGCGCATTTTCAGATGCACTTCCTCATCAGGGTCCTCGACATCCTTGAAAGCCGGGCGATTGAAATAATGCCGCGCGCAGGAGCCGAGCCAGCTTTCCTTGTCGCGAACCGTCAGGATGAATTTGCTGCCCGGATAGGTCTTGTCGAAATGATGGTAGAAGGGGATCGTCGTGATATCCGTCAGACCATCATAATACTTGAGCAAAGTCAGGTCGTACTGGGCGTTGGAGAGCTCGGTATAGGTGTCTTCGTCGATGGGGTAATGGCTGCAGTCATAGCCCAGAACCTGGAGCGCCGCCGTCAGGCTGCGCGTTCCCGTGCGTGACAGGCCAAGGCCGAAGATCTTCTGCTGCCGGGCCTTGCTGGAATAATCCACTCGGGAGCGATTGGTCTTGAGCCAGTCGTCGAGCTCGTCCCGGGTAAAGTCCGGCTTTTCCGCCAGCCCCAGTGCCTGCATCTGCGATGTCGCGTGTTCCGGCAGCGCCTCGATAAAGGCATGCACTTCATCCGGGCTGGCCTCGGCTGGAACGGTCTGGCGGGCATAGTCCACCGCATGGCGGGCCATGGTCAGATCACACATCACGCCCGGCTCGACCTCCCACTTCTCCATCGAGCGGATCAGGCGCGGCGCCTGGATCTTGGTGCGGCTGCGCAGTTCGCGAAGGGCGTATTTCATGAAGATGTGCTGATAGGACTGGAAGTGATCGTGCAGGATGTCAAAATTGCGGAATTGTTTCGACATCTTGCGCGGCTTCATCGCCAGATTGCGCAGCCGGGATTCCGGCCGCAGCACGTATTTCATGTCGTTTTCCGGTACTTCCGTCTCGGCCATCGCCCTGACGAGGTCAGCGCGTGTAATGTGCACCCCGCAATGCAGGCGGCCCCGGAACCGGTCGGTGACATAGCTGTCGACATAGGGCGCATCACACTGCTCGATAAAGTCGCGGACATCTTCCAAGATGAGGCAGTCGGCATCCACATAGACGACATAATCGGCGTCATGCTCGATACGAAGCATCTGGTTGACGCATTCGGTGAAAGGCCGGACATCATCGATGATATGTGTCGCATCCGGACGGATATGCTCGATCGCCAGCTCCAGCGCCACGTCACGCGTGCGCTCGTCAATCTGACGGAAAACGAGATCGATCTTGGCCATCACGCTGCCTCCCATTTGATCTTGGCATTAATATCGCCGGCCAGCGTGTCGAACAGGGCCGCGTGTTCCGCGGACAGTTCCGATTTCCAGCGCAAATCCAGCTCAATTCCACCGGAATGCTCACCGTAATAGGACCGGGTCCGCTCCGTAAGCGAGACAAAAGCGGCCTCTGGATCGCCGAACGCCGCCTTCGCGGCGAGGTATTGCGTCCCGTTATTACCACCGAGCACATGCTGCTGCATCGCAGTAAAGTCGAGCATTCCAGGCTCGAAATCGAGGTCCAGCCACTCGCAGAGCGCCCGGACCGTGGCTTCGGTATCGCTGGCGAGGTCCTCATAGCGCAATTCGCGCTTAGGCCCCTCGAACGCTTCGAAAAGCTCACGGGAAGTCGACATTTTCTCCACCCATTGCCGGATCTGATCGCTCGGATCGCGCTCGGGATATTTGCGGATGCGCGAATTGACCACGGCTCGGCCATCGCGGGTGAGGAAGATGAGGTAGGGCGTGCCGCCCGCTGCCCACGTCTCTTCCGCCCGGGCCTCGATCCAGCGCTCGTCCTTGGTGGTGTCGACGATCACTCCGGCGCCGGTGAATTCGGCCAGCTGGGCATGCAGCGGCCGGTTCTTATCCCACTGGAATTTTGACCAGATCGGGCAATCCTCGCCGCAAATTTTGCAGACTCGCTTGCGCAAGGGCTTGGTCTCGTCGTGGAGATAGCGGACCTTGGCGCCTTCCCCCATGTAGAAGGCGCTCGAATGCGAGCCGAGCACCATGCCCAGCAGGGTCGAACCGGAATGGCCCGCCCCGCAGACTCCTATGGTTTTCAGGCCATCTGGCTGCGTTGTCATCGTCATACATGTCCCTGCCGAAATCCCGCCCCCACGGCGATTCCCGCATCCCTCGAATATGGTTTGGACCGCGAAATTCACCGCATTGCAACAAAAATGCATCTAGAGTGATGTTTTCAAACGCAGACGTTGTTGTTTGCTCCAACCTGAACCGGGTGCGTGCTATCAGATCGCATGACACCGGCTTCCCTGCATCTGCGTTATCAGCTCGACCAAATGGGTCCCACTCCTGCTGCGCTTCCCGCGGGCACCCGGTTCGTACGGTTCGAGCCAGCACATCATGCCCGCCCTGCCCGCTTTTTGCTCAACGCCGCCTATCGTGAAGGCGGTGGAAGGGTTGAAGAATTCGACGCCTGGTGGCCGCGGTTGGTGGCCGACGAGGAATATGATCCGGCGCTCTGTTTTGTGGTGAGCGCCGCGAGCGATGACGCTTTGATCGGCTTCGCCCATTGCTGGACGGGGGCGTTTATCAAAGACATCGCTGTGGCCTTGGATTGGCGCAATAGCGGCGTGGGCACTGCATTGATGCAGCAGATTTTTCAGACCTTCCGAGCTCGCGGAGCGGGCCAGGTCGAGCTCAAGGTGGAGGCGAGCAATCCACATGGTGCTATCAGCTTTTACCGCAAACTGGGGATGAAGCCGGCCTGACGCCCTCTCCCGACACCACCCTGTCAGTATCCACACTGGACGCGGTCGCTGCTCAGCCCTACATCTCCGCCCTCGCGCCGCAACTGGACACGGCAACAATGTTCACGCATTGTTCCGAGCGGCGATCTCGATTCCGGATGAAGGCAGGCTATCCGCATGGCGCTCGACAAGATCCGCGTACAGGGTGCGCGCGAACACAATCTCAAAGACGTTTCGGTCGAGCTGCCGCGTGACAGCCTGATCGTATTCACCGGCCTCTCCGGATCGGGCAAGTCCTCGCTGGCGTTTGACACCATTTATGCCGAAGGCCAGCGTCGCTATGTCGAGAGCCTCTCGGCCTATGCGCGCCAGTTCCTGGAGCTGATGGCCAAGCCGGACATGGACTCCATTGAAGGTCTTTCTCCGGCAATCTCGATCGAACAGAAAACGACGTCGAAGAACCCGCGCTCCACCGTTGGCACGGTGACCGAGATCTACGACTATATGCGCCTCCTCTTCGCACGTGTCGGCACACCCTATTCACCGGCGACCGGGCTGCCGATCGAGAGCCAGACAGTCAGCCAGATGGTCGACCGGCTTATGGATCAGGAACAGCGCTCGCGCTTTTACCTGCTGGCGCCGGTCGTGCGCGGCCGCAAGGGCGAATACCGCAAGGAGTTTGCCGAATGGCTCAAGGCCGGCTTCCAGCGGGTCAAGGTGGACGGGCAATTCTACTTGCTCGAGGACGCCCCCGAACTGGACAAGAAATTCAAGCACGACATTGACGTTGTGGTCGACCGGATCGCGATCGCCGAAGGGCTGGAAAGCCGCCTCGCCGACAGTCTGGAAACCGCCCTGCGCCTGGCCGATGGTATCGCCGTGGCTGAAAGCGCGGATCAAAAGGACGAGCGCGGCAATCCCAAGCGTATCGTCTTTTCCGAGAAATTCGCCTGCCCGGTCTCCGGCTTCACCATTTCGGAAATCGAACCGCGGCTGTTCTCCTTCAACAATCCGTTCGGTGCCTGCCCGAGCTGTGACGGTCTTGGCCAGTCGCTCAAGTTCGACCCGGACCTGGTCGTGCCGGACCGCGACAAGTCCTTGAATGACGGCGCTATCGCACCGTGGAGCCGGGCGACCTCGAAGCTCTATCAGCAGACGCTGCAATCCCTAGCCGAGCATTTCGGCGGCGACATGTTCAAGCCCTGGCGCGACCTGCCGGAAAAGTTCAAGCAGATCATTCTCTTCGGCACCAAGGAAGACGTCACCTTCATCTATGAGGACGGGCTGCGGAAGTTCGAAACCAAGAAACCATTTGAAGGCGTGGTCCCCAATCTGGAACGGCGCTGGCGCGAGACCGACAGCAGCTGGGTACGAGAGGACCTGGCCCGTTTCCAGTCCTCCCAGCCATGCGAGACCTGCGGCGGCAAGCGTCTGAAGCCGGAAGCTCTGGCGGTGAGGATCGACGATCACGACATTTCCCAGGCCTCCGAGCTCTCCATTCGCAATGCGCGCGACTGGTTCGGCCAGGTCGAGGACACGTTGTCGCCAAAGAACCGGCAGATCGCCGAGCGTATCCTCAAGGAGATCCGTGAGCGGCTGAAATTCCTGGTGGATGTCGGCCTCGACTATCTCACCCTCGATCGTGCCTCCGGCACTCTGTCGGGCGGCGAAAGCCAGCGCATCCGCCTCGCCAGCCAGATCGGCTCCGGCCTGACCGGCGTGCTCTACGTCCTCGACGAACCCTCCATCGGCCTGCACCAGCGCGACAATACCCGCCTGCTCGACAGCCTCCAGGGACTGCGAGATCTGGGCAATACGGTGATCATTGTCGAGCATGACGAAGAGGCCATTTTGACGGCGGACTACGTCGTCGACCTCGGCCCGGCAGCCGGTGTGCATGGCGGTGAAATCGTGGCAGCCGGCACCCCGGCCGAGATCCAGGCCAATCCGAAAAGCCTGACCGGCCAGTATCTTTCCGGCGCCAAGCAGATTGAGCTGCCCTCCAAGCGGCGCAAGATCGACAAGAAGAAACAGGTCAGCGTCATCGGCGCGACCGGCAATAACCTGAAAACCGTCGACGCCCATTTCCCGCTCAAGGTCCTGACCTGCGTCACCGGCGTGTCCGGCGGCGGCAAGTCGACCCTGACCATCGAAACCTTCTACAAGGCCGCCGCCCGGCGCCTGTCGAAATCACAACAGGTGCCCGGCCCGCATGACAGGGTCGAGGGGCTCGACCAGCTCGACAAGATCATCGATATCGACCAGAGCCCGATCGGCCGCACGCCGCGTTCCAACCCGGCCACCTATACCGGCGCCTTCACCCCGATCCGGGAGTGGTTCGCCCAGCTTCCCGAAGCGAAGACACGTGGCTACAAGCCGGGCCGCTTCTCCTTCAACGTCAAGGGCGGCCGCTGCGAGGCCTGCCAGGGCGATGGTGTGGTGAAGATTGAGATGCACTTCCTGCCGGATGTGTACGTCCCCTGCGATGTTTGCCACGGCAAGCGCTTCAATCGCGAGACGCTGGAGATCCAGTTCAAGGGCAAGTCCATCGCCGATGTGCTCGATATGACGGTTGAAGAGGCTGCCGATTTCTTCAAGGCCGTGCCATCCGTGCGCGACAAGATGGAAACGCTCAAGCGCGTCGGGCTGGGATACGTCAAAGTCGGCCAGCCGGCGACCCAGCTCTCGGGTGGCGAAGCCCAGCGGGTCAAGCTGTCCAAGGAGCTCTCCAAGCGCGCCACCGGCAAGACGCTCTACATTCTCGACGAACCGACCACCGGGCTGCACTTCGAAGATGTCCGCAAACTTCTCGAAGTCCTGCACGAGCTGGTCGAAGCCGGTAATACGGTCGTGGTCATCGAGCACAATCTCGACGTCATCAAGACCGCCGACTGGATCATCGATCTGGGCCCGGAAGGCGGCGATGGCGGCGGCGAGATCGTCGCCGTCGGCACGCCGGAGGATGTCGCCGAGGTCCAGCGCTCCTGGACCGGGCGCTATCTCAAACCGCTGCTGGAGCGGGATGCGGAGCGCGCTGTCAAGGCGAGCTAGAACCCTATTATTGCTCTGACTCCGCCTCCGCGCGGGCTTCATCTTCGGCTTCGTCGGCCCGGATCTCCTCCCACCACTCGCCGGGCTCATCGGCCATAGCCATGGCGGCATAGGCGGGAATGCTGAGCCCCATAAGGTGGGCTGGGTATCCGAACAGGAAGACGATAAGCGCAACCAGGGCGCCGTTAATGGCGAGTGAGGGATCTGCTAGCGTCAACGGCGCGAATGTGACCGAGCGCCATCCTTCCGCCAGCCCAAAGATCATGATGACCAGCACCGCGAGCACGAAGCAGGCAAGGGCGAACAGCCAAAGCAAGATGCCCGAGAGGAAAATCGGCAGTACCAGCCCCCCACCGCGTTTCCATGTTTGCCTTATCGAACTCGCTCGCCTTAGCATGGATAGGCTGACCGCTGCGGCAAGCCGCAGCGACGCATAAAGCGCCGCAATCAGCAGCACGCCAATCACGATAAACAAGACAGCATTAGCCCCAGGTATCAAGAGACCAAGCCCCACCGCCGCGCCGACTAACGGGCCACCGACCATCAGAAACAACACGGCCGTGAGTAAACCGGCGACCAAGCCTGAAACTTCCATGGGCCCGATCCTGAAAGGGATGCCCGCTGGTATCTGCCCGGTCAGCAAGAGCCGCGTCCAGGCGAAATAAAGAGCCAGCTCGAGCGGCCAGGCGATCAGCATAGCCAGAGAATAGGCGGCGCCAGCGCCATCCTCCGAAACGGGCCCGATACCCACCCCTGCCCAATAAATCAGAGCGTTTAACCCGAAGGTCCATGCCGTCAGGGTCCAGAAGGCGGTCGGCCGAAGCTTGGCCGCACGCGCGAACAAAGCGAGCGCGTTTACAATGTTGAAATCGCTATCGATCTCGGCAGGCGTCTTGCTCACGTCTACCCCCTCAAACCTCGGCCTTCGCCGCAATCGCCGCCGTCGGTCCCATCATCAACAAGGCCAGAACCGACTGAACTGGGCCGGCGATCCAGATCAGGTCGCCGACCGGGTTGGCCATTTGCGCGGCCAGCACTTCGGCATCGGGAATGGCGGACGGATCCGCGCCCAGGGTGAAGCTGGCCATCATCACGTCATAGGCGAGGACGAACTGGACGAGCATCAACACGACATAGATCGCCAGATGAGCGAAGAAGAGCGACCAGCCCATGCCCTTGCTGGCCTTCCAGCCGCCGAGGGTGAAGCGGCGCTGCTTGATGGAGAGCGGGAAGCTGACCGCGATCCGGCCCACGAAATACAACACAGGCAAAATGACCAGAATGCCGGTCACAAATCCGGCATAGACCGCACCGTCCGGGTCGCCCCCCGACAGGGCCAGCGCCAGCGCCACCCCGGCAATGCCGCCAATGATGACCCCGACTAAGCCAATACCGATTAAAATCAGGCCCACGACCAGGAAGAGCAGAAGGAAATTCAGCTCATCGCGTCCCAGCTGGATCGGCAGGAAAGGCTTGGCATCCTCCCGGACCAGGACGCGATAACCACTGGCATAATGGACCGCGCCGAACACCAGGCCAACCAGCAACATCTGCCCGAGCGCGGCGAAATAGGGACCAATGGCTCCCGTCGACAGTCAGAGCGACGCTTCCGCATAATCCATGAAGAACGCCATCCCGCCCGGCGATTGCGCCCAGGTGTAATAGCCGATCATGATCAGGCCGAAGACGGCTATGAAAACGACGGAGTGCACCGGGCGCCAGAACAGGGTTCTGAACCCATAGGTCAGCATTTCCATGAAGCTTATGCGGTTGGTCATGTGTTGTTCTCCGAACTCAATTTTCCGCTTCAGCGCTGACAGCAGCGCCGCCGGATTGCTCCACCATGTCTTCCGGAAGTGTGCCGGCATGGCGCCGCACGGCGTAGGCTGTCGGCCCGAGGATCATCGCCATCATCATGGAGAAGACCACCACCATCACAGCTATGGCGACTCCAGTCGCTACAACCGAAATCAGCGACATGCCGGCCAAGCTACCGTCCGCATCGACCGCGGCGGCGGACAGAGCTCCAATAATCGCCATCGGGATCATGAGGACGAACTGGAACACGAATGTGAGGCAATAGGCGACGACGATCGCCCCAAGCATTGGCCAGAACACCCCCTTTGTGACCGCCCACACGCTAACACCCACGATACGCCGGGTCTGAATGCTCAGCGCTAGCATTGGAAGGAGACGCACCACGATCCACGCGTAGAAACACAGGAAAAGCGGAACAAAGAGAACAACCCCCATCATGCCCACGCCGGAGTCCGATGGCGAAGAAAACGCCGACAAGCCAGCCGCCGCGAGGCCGATCGGAATGAGGAAGGCAATGGCGAGCAGAAAGTACAAGAGCATGAAGACCAGCACGGTCACGAACAGGCGCCATTCATCGCCCGCAAGCCGGAGTGGGATGAGACCGCCGACCTCGTCACGTACCAGGAAACGGAGCCAGGCCGTATAGGCCATGGTGGAAGAGATGAGGAGACCCGCGACGAGCGCAATAATGACGCCGACAGAGGGTTCTCCGATGTTCACCGCTTCGGTAGAACCGGAAATCGCGAAATTATCTGACGTAATCACGACAAGGAGGGGTATGGCGACGAATGGGGCGATTGCCCATAACGCGACCCATAACCCTGCCAGTGGCCGCCTGATCATCAGACGCGGCATGAAAAACACCGCATCACCAAGATTGAAACGCGTCGACATGATTCCCCCAACCCTTGCCCTGCGCATCTGACACCACACACGCCCCGCGTGCAATGTTGTGAGGAAACCAGATGTGGATTTGTTCAGAAGACCAGTTCGGCCACGCCCCAGAAGGCGGCGGCGGAGGCGGCGATACCGGTGAGCAGGATCAGACCGTCATGCGTCGTCAGGCCGATGGCGAGGAAGATCACGCCGAAAGCCGGGATGACCACGCCTCCGGGCACGACAGACGCGACGAACATGGCCAGCGACAGTAGCACGCACAGGATCGCCACCAGAAACGGCCAGGGCGGGCCCATCATCAGGTTCAGACGCGGGTGAATGAAGCTGTCGAGCCGCTTCAGCCAGGGCCGGCTCCATTCCAGAGAGCGCTCGAAAAGGCCGCGCGGCACCGTGATCTGCTTCACCCCGCTGGGCAGCCAGAGTGATTGCCGGTTAAAAAGGAATTGCAGCGAGATCAGCAGGGTCAGCGCTGACATCGTCCAGGTGACGCCGGGGATGGCGCCGATGATGGGCAGGACAGAGATTAGCGCCGGCAAGAGCAGGAGCGGCCCGTAGGAGCGGTGCGCCAGGGCGTTGAGAATATCACCGACGCACAGGGCCTCATCGCCCTCTTCTCCCGACAAATCATCAAACAGGGTTTCGAGCCGGGCGGGACGGCCCTTGCCGATCTCGGCCTCACTGTGAAGGCCCGCACCATCGCCGGATTGCTGCTCACTTCCTGCCAAGAACGGTCCCGTCTCCTGTCTAGCTGCGCCGGCGGCGCAAGAGGATCGCCGCCACAATTGCCAGTGTTAGCATGACCGCGAGCTGGGTGAAGAGTTCCGGCGTCACCGGGATTGTTCCGTCCTCGGCCATGCCGGTCGACTCGTTGAGCACCTCAGCAAACAGGCCGAGCCATTCCACATCCGGTTCCGCCAGCATCGCCACGCCAAGCCCTGTGGTCAGGATGGACACGTTGAAACCGCTATGCACGCCGCTCGCCCCGGCTATGGAGCGCTCTTTCCAGGCCAGGACCGACAGGAAGAGACCGGTCGCGGCGATCCCGCCCAGCGCAATGGAACCGGAGGCGATGCCCATGGACAGAACATGCGCGTGCAGCAGACCGAAGACGATCGAGTTGACGAAAATGGCCGGCATCATGCCGCTGCGCGCGGCCAGCGAGGACATCATCCAGCCGCGGAAGGTGACTTCCTCGACGGTGGCCTGGAACATGAACAGTCCGGCGACGATCAGCAGAGGCACGAACAGGGCCGGCTCACCGAGCCGGGAATAGTCGAGATTATCGAGGTCCGGCATATCCGAGGGCGTCGTCCCCGCCAGTTCTGTCAATGCAAAGGCCACCATGCCGAGCGTGAAGGCGATAACGACACCACCGAGAAAGCCCAGCGCATAGCGTTTGATCCAACCGCGGCCGCCCAGACCAATCGTGGCCAGTGAGCGCTTCTCCCGCACCCGCGTCCAGATCAGCGTGACCCCGCCCCACACCGCGAACTGACCCAGCAGGGCGTAGAGCAGCGCCTTGCCCATCATCGGCCCCTCGAGCAGGGCCGCCGGATCATCGATTTCTCCGCCGGCCTCGACGATCGCAATGATAACGAAGGTGATCACCGGAACCAGGGAGGCCAGGGTCGCGATGGCGAAGAACATCAACTGGACCAGAGACGTCGCCCAGGCCGGACCGAGCTTGGCGTGAGCCGGAATGGGGGCGAAGGCCGGCTCACCGGGCCAGGTCTGGCTATCCTCTGCGGGGGTCGACATCAGGGGTACTCCAGGTAACGCGATTGATTGACAGAATACGGCCCGGCTATCGAGCCGGGCCGCATGTTACTGGGCGAGACGATCAGCCTTCGCTCGGGCTGGCACCGGCCGGGTGATCGGCACCGAGCACCGGGGCATCCTCTTCCGGAGCCTCGCCGCCAGCGCGGTGACGCACGGCGTTATAGGCGCCGACGCCATGCCAGAAGCCCTCGAGTACGATCTGCAGCAGATACATCAGCGTGCCGCCGATCGCCATCGGGATATAGACAGACGGCTCCGAAAGGGTCGACTGCAGGGTGGCAAACACTTCCTCCACGGTCGGTTCCGCACCTTGCGCCAGGTGAGTGAATTCCTCGATCACCGGCATCATCGCTCCCAGGAAGCCGAGCTCAAGCACAAAGCCGAGAAGGCTGCCGAAAATGAGCGAGAGAATGAGTACGATGATGTAGGACAGAAGGGTCGGGAAGAAGACGCCGTCGGTCGCTTCCCAGCTTTCGAAGAAGCGGAATTTGCTGTCATGCACCGTTAGCGCCGGAGCCACGGACAGCTTGACGGCGATAAATATGACCGACAGCAATACCCCGAGGAAACCCAGGAACATGACGAGACCGAAGCCGATCCCGCCGGCCATGGAATTGTCTCCGCTGGCCGCCAGCATGCCGCCGCCGGCAACACCGAAGGTCACCAATGCCATGATCACACCGATATACATGGCGATACCGACTGCAATGTAGAGCAGGTTGACGCCGAGCAGACGAAACTCATCGCTGCCCAGGCGCAACGGGATCACAGCCGCCATGGGGCGACGGGTCAGGAAACGCATCCAGGCGCCCTGGAAAGACAGGCTGGCCAATATTCCGAGAATGGCGCCCCAGCTGGCACTGGCCAGCAGGGTGAAGATCGCCGTGAGAATACCCATGGCCGCCTCTTCATCCGAGACGCTGCCATTCTCCAGCTCGATAATTGTGGTGATGAATTCCTGGTAGGACGGGAGCAGAAAGGCCAGGACCAGGCCGACAATCGCCCCGCCGACCAAGATCTGCCACAGGGCGATCCATAAAACACCGGCCGGGTTTTCCCCGAAGCGTTTGAAAAACCAGAAAATACCGCTGCCGATATCAAATTTTCGATCACTCATGGCGTCCCCCACTACCGAAACATGTGTTGCGGGCAGTTTCGCCGATCCGGTCGAAAACAAAAGGGGGAATTCGCGAAAGCCTGTCCCGCGCCCGCTCCTATTCCGGCGCGGCCACGCGCTGACGGTAGATATAGGCGTAGAGACCAGACATCACCGGATAGTTGAGAAACGCCATCAAGCCGAACCAGCGGATATATTCGCCATAGCGCTGGAAACCTGCCGGCTGTTCCATGGTGTCTCCAATGGTCACCGTCGAGCTCAACAAGCGCTCGCCATTGATCATGCCGATGAGCTCGTACAGGCCGACCTGGAGCAGTAGAAGCGGCAAGGTGGTCAGCAGGATCGCAGCGGCAATCCGCCAGGCCTGGCCCTTGGACAGCGGCCAGATCCGCATGACCTGGATCTCGCCCTTGTCGATCGTCGCCGGCAGCGCCAGGGACAAGCGCGCGGTCAGCCAGGTCATCACGGCAAGGCAGCCCACGCCGATCAGGATGACAAACCCCCAATCCATCGCTGTCAGATAGGCGGTGGCTTCAACCAGGTCGAAACCGGAGGCTTCCGGGTCCACGCCGGCCCGTTCAAGCGATCCGCCGACAATCGAGCTGAAAAAGGCCAGCCAGAACATGCCCACCAGAACCGCGACGATCAGCGTGAACAGCACGACCAGCACGCTGACGATGAAGACGCGGAACTCATCCGCTCCGACCTTGAGATGCAGCCAGCCGCCATAATCACCGCGTACGGCCATGCGGAACATGGACGAGGTGAAGGAGATCTGGGTGACGAAATTGATCAGGGTGAGACCGAAAGCGAGCGTTGCCAGCGCATCATTATGGGTACCGTCCGGCCCGATCTGCATCAGGAGCACCAGAATGGCGGCCTGGGTCAGTGTGAACGGCAGGGCCGCCAGGATGGCCGGGCGCCAGTGCGAGATGAAAAAGGCATAGGCCGCAGCGACACTTTGCAGGATCGGCACGGGTGTCGGATTCAACGGCGTCGGGGTCTGGGCGTTCGCGTTCATGTCACCTCTCTTTGCCCCGTTAAATAGACGGGGCGGCCGGGAGGCAAGATGTCAGGTCAGTGTGCCGCGGACACAACGTGCGGGGACGCTTGACTAAACCGCGTCCCGGATCGATATGCCGGGCATGACACATTCAGACATCAAACCTGTACACGTTATCGGCGGCGGCATGGCCGGTTCCGAGGCCGCCTGGCAGCTTGCGAGAGCCGGCGTACCCGTCATCCTGCACGAGATGCGCGGCGTGAAGGAAACCGAGGCTCACAAGACCGACGGCCTGGCCGAGCTGGTGTGCTCCAACTCCTTCCGCTCGGATGACCACCAGACCAATGCGGTCGGCCTGTTGCATGAGGAGATGCGCCGCTGCAATTCGATCATCATGGCAGAGGGCGACAATCACCGCCTGCCGGCCGGCGGAGCACTCGCGGTCGATCGCGACCGCTTCTCCGAGGCGGTCACCAGGCGGCTGACGGACCACCCGCTGGTCACCATCGAGCGTGAGGAAATCCCGGCCCTGCCGCCGGAAGACTGGGACAGCGTCATTATTGCCACCGGCCCCCTCACCTCGGAAAGCCTGTCGGAAGCCATCCTCAAGGAGACGGGCGAAGGCGAACTGGCTTTTTTCGATGCCATCGCGCCGGTGCTCTATCGCGACAGCATCAATATGGAAAAGGCCTGGTTCCAGTCGCGCTATGACAAGGGCGAGACCGAGGCCGACCGGACCGCCTATCTCAACTGCCCGATGGATGAGGAGCAGTACAATGCCTTCATTGATGCCCTGATTGCCGGCGACAAGACCGAGTTCAAGGAGTGGGAAGAGAACACGCCCTATTTTGAAGGCTGCCTTCCCATTGAAGTCATGGCCGAGCGCGGCCGCGAAACCCTGCGTCACGGCCCGATGAAACCGGTCGGCCTCACCAATCCGCATCAGCCGGACATCAAGCCGCACGCCATTGTACAGCTGCGCCAGGACAATTCCCTGGGCACGCTATTCAATCTGGTCGGCTTCCAGACCAAGCTGAAATACGGCGCCCAAGGCGATATTTTCCGTATGATCCCGGGTCTGGAAGAGGCGCGTTTCGCACGCCTTGGCGGCATCCATCGCAACACCTTCCTCAACTCGCCCAAACTGCTGGATAAGCAGCTACGCCTTAAATCCCAGCCGCGCCTGCGCTTTGCCGGTCAGCTGATCGGTGTGGAGGGCTATATTGAAAGCGCCTCCATGGGGCTCCTGGCCGGCCGTTTTGCTGCGGCAGAGCGTCTCGGCCATTCGATCAGCCCACCGCCGGAGACCACAGCGCTCGGCGCCTTGATTGAACATGTCACCGGTGGACATCTCGATGCCGGCAAGGGCTCCTTCCAGCCGATGAATGTCAATTTCGGTCTCTTCCCGCAAATGCAGGCCCCCAGCCGGGACGAAGACGGCAATCGCATTCGCGGCAAAGCGAAAAGCGTGGCCAAAAAGAAGCTGATGTCGGCCCGCGCACTGGATGATCTGGCAAACTGGTTGCCCGAAAATACCGCAATAGTTGCATAAATTTATTTCTAGCACCTGACATTGCACCCCTCAGGATTTGGGGTATCGTCCCACCGCTAGTTGGGGGGATTCCATGTCCAAATTCTTCGTTGCTGCCGCTGCCCTGTTTGCGGCCCTGATGATCAATCCGGCCACGTCTGCCTTGCAGGCCCCGCCGCCGCTGGAAGATTTCGCGCGCCTGCCGCACATGGCGATGGTGCAGATCTCGCCTGACGGCCAGAAACTGGCATTCATCAGCACCGTCAACGGCAATCGCTCACTCAACGTCCGCGATATTGCCGCGCGCCGGGACCGTGGCGTCAACATTGCCAGTATTCGCCCGCAGCGCATTGTCTGGGGCAATAATAGCCGGCTTTTGCTATCGGGCAGCGAGGCGCAGGAATATGACGAGGTTCGCGGCACCGTCGATTTCTCCGCCGTCCTCAGCTTCGATCTCGACAATGATTTCGAGTTCCGCCAGCTGCTGCGCAATTCCGGCCGCACGGGCGACAATTATTTCCTCGGCCGTATTCTCGGCGTCGACCGGGTCAATAATCGCGCTTTCATTCCGGCCTTCGACCGCCAGGACCGGTATGACCTCCTCGCCGCCAATTTTGGCGACCGCGGCGTTGGTACGGTGGGTCAGGGCACACCGACAACCCGAGACTGGGTGATCGACGAGAACGGTGAGCCCGTGGCCCGGGTGGAATACTCCAATACGGACAACCGCCAGCGCCTCATGGTGCGGCAGGGCGAGGACTGGGTCACGGTGCAGGACATCGAGAACGCGACCCAGATCACCTTCAGCGCCTGGGGGCTACTGCCGGACGGCAATCTTGCCGTGACCTTCTACGCCACCACGGAAACCGGCGCACACACGCTCGGCCTGTTCGCGGTCTCGCTGGAAAACGGGGAGGTTCTTCGGCCGGTCTTCCAGAGCGACGAGTATGACGTCGATGGCATCATCGAGGACCCCTACACCAACCGCACGATCGGTGTGACCTATGATCACGCCTTCACCCGTACGGTCTGGTTCGACGAGGAAATCGCCAATTATCAGAGCGCGCTGGCAGGGGCCTTTCCCGATTACCAGGTCACCATCCTGAACTGGTCGCAGGATCGCTCTCGCTTCATTCTCAGCGTCGAGAACGAGCGCAATGCGCCCTTGTTCTTCATGTATGACGTCAATAGCGGACAGGTCGCGCTCGTCGGCAGCCCCTATGGCCAGCTCGGCAATGCCAATCTCCCGGCCCGCAATTATATTGCCTTTGACGCGCGCGATGGCACCAAGGTCTACGCTTATGTGACCCAGCCGGAAGGCGAAGGCCCCTTCCCGACCGTCGTCCTGCCGCATGGCGGTCCGGCCTCGCGTGATGTCGGCGGTTTCGATTATCTCGCCCACTTCCTAGCCACGCGTGGCTATGCGGTGATCCAGCCCAATTTCCGCGGCTCTTCCGGTTATGGCGCTGCCTGGGAAGTGGCGGGCTACGGGCAGTGGGGTACCGGCGTGATGCAGCACGACGTCACCGACGCCCTCGCCGCCATGGTGGAGAGCGGTGTCGCCGATCCGGACCGGGCCTGCATCATGGGATGGAGCTATGGCGGCTATTCTGCCCTCGCCGGCGCGGCTTTCACGCCAGACCTCTACCAGTGCGCTATTTCCATTGCCGGTGTCGGCGATGTGCCGGCCATGTTGCGCTATTCACGCGAACGCTTTGGCCGCACCCACTGGTCCTACGCTTATTGGTCAGAGGCCATGACGGGCAATGAGGACCTCGACAGTATGAGCGTGCTGAGCGAGGTCTCGCCGCGGCAGAATGCCGATCAGATCACGGCGCCGGTGCTACTCATCCATGGCGATGACGACAGCGTAGTGCCCGAATCGCAGAGCCGCTTCATGGAACGCGCGCTGCGCCGGGCCGGCGTCCCTGTAACCTATATCGAGCTAGAAGGCGGCGGACACAGCCTCGTCGACAACGAGGCCATGCGCCTGCAATTCATGGCCGAGATCGAACGCTTCCTCGCCGAGCATATCGGCGAGTAAGCGGGTCGGTCTTACCAGTTCAGGTCTTCGCCACTGATGTGGAAGAAGCGGCCGCTCATGGCTGGCTGGTTGAAGGCACGGGCAATCAGGTCGAGCTGGGCGGATACGCTTTCCGGCGCGGTCATCAGACCGTTGGGGCCGCCCATATCGGTGCGGACCCAGCCCGGGTGCAGGATCAGGACGACAATGTCACGATCTTTCAGGTCGAGGCTGAGAGACTTGCCGATGGCATTGAGCGCCGCCTTGGAGGCGCGATAGCCATAGGCACCGCCGCTGGTATTGTCCGCGATCGACCCCATGCGGCTCGATTGCAGGGCGATGATTTTCATCTCCGACGCCGCGACCTGATCGGCAAAGGCTTCAGCCAGCGCCAGCGGGGCGATGGAGTTCACCGTCATTTCGGTGACCATGTCGGCATTGGCCGCTCCGCCGAAACCCCGCGTGCTCGGCGCCATCATGCCGGCATTGGCGAACAGGAGATCAATCGGTCCATCGACGCGCTGGGCCAGAGCGGCTGCCGCGCCGAGATCGGCTGCGTCATAGGTTTCAAGGGTCAGACGGCCATCACCCGGGTCAAGCGCCTTGAGCTCGCTGGCTGCATCGGGATTGCGGCATGCCGCCGTGATCGTCCAGCCGCGTTCAAGCAGTTGCCGGGTATGTTCCAGGCCCAGACCGCGATTGGCGCCGGTGATCAAAGCATGGGGCATGTCGTGTCTCCTGTCTCGATTCCGTCACAACCTATTCCAATTCCGCCGCTTGTCAGCCTTTTGTACAGTGAAGCCGGTCTAGCGCCCGGTCAGGGAGAGCCAGCTCAGGCGCAGCTGACGCACCAGAAGCGGCGGTTCGGCGCCAGTCTGGAACGGGTTGGCGGGCAGTCGCTTGAGATAACCCGGGACCAGGCGGACATAGCCCAGAGCGGGGACCGCTTCGGCCGGCAGGGCGCCAAATGCCGACAGGGTGTCAAGCTCGGCATGAATAACCGCACGCACATCCTCCAGCGCCGGGCCGATCAGGTTTCCACCCAGGCCTTGGGCCAGCATGGCGGCACTGCCCCCGGCCTCGGTTAGAGTATCACCGGCCAGCGGCGCGCGGCCAATCTGTGCCCGGTGCGGGAAAGCCCGCAACAAGCCGGTCAGCCCCCAGGCCCGCCCGGCACTCCGGCTCAGCGCGCCGTCCACCGCGACTTCGCTGGCGCCCAAGGCGAGACGCATCAGTCGTCCCGATGTCCGGTCAACATAGGCGATGAGATCACCCAGATCGGTGAAGGGCCGCGCCGTCACATCGTCGAGCCGCGCTGCAATCATGTCGAGCAGGTCTTCCCTGGACAGAAGGCCGGTCAGCCCGGCCAACCCTTCGGTCACATCATGACGGCGCACCTTGGCCGGATCGGCATAGAGATCCTCGACCGCATCACGCCACCAGGTCAGCTTCATTTCCCCGATCAGGCTCTCCGATGTCGCCTCGGCGATGCGGCCGATTTCCTGGTTGAAGGCGTAGAGCACGAACAACCGGTCTCGCAGCTCTGCCGGTGCAAACAGGGCAGCCATGCGCCGATCCGGATCGGACTTTTGTAACAGGGCGTTGAAATCTTCAGTTGGCATCAGCTGCTCCTGTGGACAGGCGGCAGCCACACCCCATATGGGAGGGGACGAACCGGCCCTGCCGGACTTTCCCGATACTGTTTGCCTGAGAGGTTCCCATGGCTTTCACCCTGCCCGAACTGCCCTACGCCAAAGACGCGCTTGCCCCTCATATCTCCTCGGAGACGCTCGATTTCCACCATGGGAAGCACCACAATGCATATGTGGGCAAGCTGAACGGCCTGATCGAAGGCACCGATCTGGCTGACAAGAGCCTTGAGGACGTCATCCTGGCCTCCGCCGGTGACGCGGCCAAGGCGGGCATTTTCAACAATGCTGCACAGATCTGGAACCACACTTTCTATTGGCACTCGATGGCACCTAATGGTGGCGGCGCACCGACCGGTGAGCTGGCCGAGCTGATCGATCGTGACTTCGGCTCGCTGGACGCGTTCAAGGCGGCCTTCGCGGATGCCGGTGCGACCCAGTTCGGTTCCGGCTGGGCCTGGCTGGTCCTGGTCAATGGCAAGCTGGAAGTGCGCAAGACCCTGAATGCGGAAACCCCGCTGACCGAGGATGGCGTCACCCCGCTCTTGACCATGGATGTCTGGGAGCACGCCTATTATCTCGACTTCCAGAACCGTCGCCCGGACTACATCACCACCTTCCTCGACAAGCTGGTGAACTGGGACTTTGCCGCGGCCAACCTGGCGAGCGCCAAGCAAGCCGCCGCATAAGTCAAGAATAGGTCGCCAAGACCCGACTTGCGCTCTAGGTTTCCCTCTGGTCGATAAAAGTCCCCAGAGGGAAACCCATGTTGCTTCGTCTTGGCACCGTATTGGCGAGTGCTCTTGTTCTCGCCAATTGCTCCCCGGCGTCTACCGCCGATCACCCCGCTGAAGCCGCCACGCCGGCCGCGCTGCAGCCCGTCCTCAATCTTGAACCGCTCTACGCGCTTGAAGCGCAATTGACCGCGCTCGCTGATAGTGGCGTACGCCCGGGTTATGCGGTCATGGTCGCTGTCGGCGAACAGGTCTTCCATACCAGTGAGGTTGGCCTCGTCGACCTTGAGACGGGCCAGCCGATGACCGTCGACAGCCCGATCCGCATCGCCTCGATGACCAAGCCGGTGACCGCGCTGGCCACGATGATGCTGGTCGAGGCGGGGCAGATCGGTCTCGACGACCCGGTGTCCGACTACATCCCGTCTTTCGCCGATGTCCGCGTCGCCGTCTCGCCGATGGCCAATGGCGAGGGTGAAATTGAGACCCGCGCTCCGGCCAGCCCGATCACCATCCGTCAGCTCCTGACCCATACGGCAGGGATCGGCTACATCTTCGAGACCGATACGGACCTGGGCCGGCTCTACCTGGAAAACTCGCTCTATAACGGCGATGGCGACCTCGCCGCCCGCATGGACCGCCTGGCCGAGTTGCCGCTGTATGTCGATCCGGGCGCGCGCTGGATCTATTCCTATTCCAATGATGTGCTCGGCCGCGTGATCGAGGTGGCCTCCGGTGAAAGCCTCGAGGGTTTCATGGAGACCCGCATCTTCACGCCGCTCGACATGCACAATACCGGCTTCTTCTTCGACGATGTGGCCTTCGAGGAAGCGGATATGACCCCGCTCTACATTCATGATGAGAGCGGCGCGATGGTCGAGTTCGCCCAGCCTAATCCGGACTGGGCGTCCGGCGGGGGCGGTCTGGTGTCCACCGCGTCTGACTATATCCGTTTTGCCATGATGCTGGCCAATGGCGGTGCGCTCGGTGATGTGCGCCTGATCAGCGAAGAGACCCTGGCGGAGATGATGTCGCCTCAGGTTTCGCGAGAGCAGCTAGGCAATGGCTGGGAAGGTGCCAGCTATGGCTTCGGCTTTGCCGTGGTCGTCCCGCCGGCCGAGGGTGAGGAACCGCAGGGCATTCCCGGCGATGTCAGCTGGGGCGGCTATTTCGATACCGATTTCGTGGTCATGCCGTCGCAGCGGATTTCCGCCGTCATCATGACCCAGATCCAGCCGGGCCCGCATCAGCCTGGGCCACGCTCCAGCGCAGTCTTCAGGCCCTATCTCTACCAGGGTGTGACGGCCGCCCAGCAGGACGAATAAAAAAGGCCCGCCAAACGGCGGGCCTTTTCTTTTTCAGATGCGCTTGAAGCCTAGCCGAAAATCGTCTGGGCCATAGACATGGCGACCAGCATCGGGAAGGACAGAAGCGTATTGGTGCGCGAGAACAGCATCGCCGTCCGCGCCGCTTTCGGCTTGGCGTCCGCATCCGCTTCGACAATACCGAGGGCGATCTTCTGGTTCGGCCAGATCACGAACCAGACATTGAACGCCATGATCAGGGCCAGCCACATGCCGATGCCGATGAAGGAATATTGCGGCGTATAGACGTCTGCGATCAGTCCGAGGCTGAGCACTTCAACCATATAGCCGCGCAGCGCTGCGATGATCAGGCCAGTCAGGACCGTAAAAGCGGCGCCCCAACGGAACCAGAACAGCGCGGCCGGCGCGATCACCTTGCCGATGGCCGGCTTCTGCTCATCGGGAATATTCGGCATGTTCGGGATCTGGACGAAGTTGAAGTACCAGAGCAGCCCAATCCACATGATGCCCGCGACGACGTGCGTCCAGCGCGCGATCGCCTGCCAGAGCGCTGGCCCGGCATCGACCCCGCCCCAGAGGACATAGGACGCCACCAGAAGGATGGCGATCAGTATAGAGACATGTACCGTGGTACGAAGATTAGTCAGAATTGCAGCCATGAGGCCCCTCCCCGAGGAATCAAACTCCTGTATCGGGGAGGGAAATTAGCCGAATTCGCCTCTCAGGATAAGCCCCGCCCTATTGGCCCTCGGCTTCAGCGTCATCGCTGGAGCGCGCAACATTGAGCGTCAGAAGCAGGGGCACAGCCACGAAGACCGAGGAATACGTCCCGATCACCACGCCCCAGATCATGGCCAGAGAGAAGCCTTTCAGCGCCGATCCACCAATCAGGTAGAGCGAAAACAGCGCGATCAGTGTCGTCACAGAGGTCAGGATGGTGCGCGACAGCGTGTCATTCAACGAGAGGTCCAGAACCTCGTCGAGCGGACGCTTCTTGTACTTGCGCAGATTCTCCCGGATGCGGTCATAGACGACCACGGTGTCGTTCATGGAGTAACCGACAATGGTGAGGATGGCCGCGACGGTCGCCAGGTCGAACGTCATTTGTGTAATGGCGAACAGACCGACCGTGGCGATAACATCGTGCGTGAGGGCCAGGACCGCGCCGAAGGAGTAGGCCGGCTGGTCAAAGCGAAGAAGGATGTAGGCCAGCATCAGGATCAGCGCCACCACGATGGCGATGATACCGGTCTGGATCAGTTCTCCAGATACCGCCGCACCGATAACGGAATCGCCCCGCAGATCAATACCCGGGAAGCTCGCTGAGAGGGCTTCGCGCAGGGCCAGGCCGGCAGCCTGTTGCGCCTGCTCGGCCTCAATGCCCTCACCCGGCTGCAATGGCAGGGTGATCATGACACTGCGAACCTCACCGGCGGGGGCACGAGAGGCCTGGATCTCCGATTCACCAAAGCCGAGACCATCGGCAACAGCACGCAGCTCATCCGCCGGTTCATCGGTCATCACTTCCAGCTGGATACCACCACGGAAATCAATTCCGAAATTGATGCCGAAACCGAAATAGGCGCCGACCGAGCCCAGCATGAGGGCAAGGGAGACCAGCAGCGCCATGCGGCGCAGGCGTATGAAACCATACTCGGTGCCGGTGGGCAGGTAGTTGACGAGAGCAAAGGACATTGTCTGATCCCTCCCCTTAAAGCGGCAGCTTGGTCGGCTTCACGGTCCGCAGCCAGGTCACGGCCAGCAGACGCGAGAAGACGAACGCGGTGAAGACGGAGGTGACAACCCCGATACCCAGGGTAATGGCAAAGCCTCGGACAGGGCCGGCGCCGAGGAAGATCAGTACCAGAGCGGCGATCAGCGTCGTAACGTTGGCATCAAGAATAGCAGCCCCGGCGCGTTGATATCCGCCCTCGATGGCCAGCATGGGTGATCGCTTGTAAAGCCTGACCTCCTCGCGTATGCGCTCGAAGATCAGGACGTTGGCGTCCACCGCCATGCCAATTGTCAGAATGATACCCGCGATACCCGGCAGCGTCAGCGTGGCGCCAAGACCGGACAAGGCACCCAGGATCAGCACCACATTCACCAGCAAGGCTGTGGTCGAGAAAATGCCGAACACGCCATAGGCGGCGAGCATAAAGATGATCACGCCGACAAAGCCGATAATGATCGCGATCCGGCCGCTTTCGATCTGGTCCTGGCCCAGCGTCGGCGAGATCGTGCGGCGATCGACCGGCGTCAGGGTGGCTGGAAGCGCACCGGCGCTCAGCAGGATGGCGAGATCATTGGCGGTCTCATAGTTGAAATTGCCGGTAATGATGCCAGAGCCGTTGAGAATGGGATCATTGATCCGCGGATCGGTAATGACCTCATCATCGAGCTTGATCGCGAAGCGGCGGCCGCGGAAATTGCGGGTGGTGTCGGCAAAGATACGCGAACCCTGAGGGTCAAAGCGGAATGACACAGCGGGCAGACCCGTATTCGGGTCCTGGCTGACGCCCGCATCGGTCAGATTTTCCCCGCTCAGCAGTTCACGGGTTTCGATGACAACGAAACCACCGCCATTGGACGGCGAACGGCGGACGATCTGGCGCCCAGGGGGCACGCGCGCCTCACCATTGGGGCCCGGGTCAATGCGGTCATCAACCATGTGGAAGGTCATCACCGCCTGAGAAGTCACCAGGTCGATGATGCGTTGCGGATCATCAGCACCCGGAACCTGTACCAGAACGCGGTTCTGCCCCTGACGGGCAATGGTCGGATCATTCGTGCCCAGGCCATCGAGACGGCCGCGAACCACTTCAATCGACTGTGCGATCGTGCGGTCCTGGATCGATTCAAACTGGGCGTCGGTGATCGAGATGCGGATTTCGTTTGGTGTCTCGTCGCTCAGCGAGGCGAAATCGAGCACATTTTCCTGGACGAAACTGGTCGCTGTGGGCTGCGACTGGACCGGACGCTGCAGAGATTGCAGGCGGTCATAGGCTTCCTGGCGATCCTGCGGGCGGATCACCAGAACCACGACTTCATCGCCAATCACCGTCACCGAGCGATACAGGCGCGGTCCATCGCCCTGCATGGCCTGGATCGCATCATCGCGCAACGAGGCCAGCTGACGCTCGCGGACCTCGTCCATATCGACCTGGAAGACGATATGGGACCCGCCCTGCAGGTCGAGGCCGAGGTTGACCGCCCGGCTGGGGATATAACCCCAAATGCCCTGTGCGACCGGCTCACCCGCAGCGTTGGGCTGATAACGCTGTTCCTCGGGAACAAGATTGGGGATGGAATACATCACGCCCAGGGCAATGGCCCCGATAATGGCGAGAAGCTTCCAGCGGCCGAAATAGAGCATGGCGGAAGACCTGGAGTTTGAAAGAACTTAGTTGGCGGCGTCGTTGGCCGGCTTCGGCTCGGTACGGCCGCGCACGTCGATGACGGTTTGCTTCACGACCTTGACCTTGACGCCATCGCCCAGATCCAGCGTCACCTCGGCATCAGCGACCTTGGCCACCTTGCCGATCAGACCGCCCTGGGTGACGACTTCATCGCCTTTTTTCAGCGCTTCGAGCATGGAGGTATGTTCTTTCTGGCGCTTCTGCTGCGGCCGGATGATCAGGAAATAGAAGACAGCGATCATCAGGCCGAACATGACAATCATGTTCATGATTTCAGCATTCATGGCGTTCTCAGCTCCGCGTAGGCGCCGGCACACGCCGGCGAACAAAAGATTGCGCGGGACTATATCGGTGTGGGAACAGCTTGCAACAAGCCCAAGCGGTAGAATGGATGTGCGAAATCAGCGCAAATGCCGCATCGGGTCTTCCGGATTGACCCCCCGGCGGATCTCGAAATGGACTTGCGGGGAATCCACAGTGCCGGACGATCCGGCTTCGGCGATCACCTGGCCGCGCTCAACCTGGTCGCCTTCGCGCACCAGCAAGCGGCGATTATGGGCGTAGGCCGTCACATAGCCGTTGGAATGTCGCAGCAGCACCAGCTGACCATAACCGGCCAGCTCGGAGCCTGCATAGACGACCTGGCCAGCGGCAGAGGCGCGGACCTGCGTCCCGGCGCTGACCTCGATATTGATACCGTCATTGCGGCCGCCGCTATCGGTCCGGCCAAACCCGGAAATCACGCGGCCGCGGACGGGCCAGTCAAAACGCGGTGCATTCGCTGCCGGCTCACGGCTCTCCACCCGGGCATCTCGGCGGCTGGTCGCGCTTGGCCGCGTCGGGCCGCTGGAGCGGCCGGCAGCACTGGCAACCTGGGTGCCGGCCGGCAACTGGATCTGCTGGCCGACCTCAATGGCATAAGGCGCGCGAATACCATTGTGCGAGGCCAGCGTCTGGAACGGAATATTGTAGCGCAGACCGATGCGATAGAGGTTCTCGCCCCGCTGCACCACATGCACCGGCGGGCGCGGCATCGACAGCGATTGCCCAACGCGCAAGGTGTAGGGCGCATTCAGCCCATTGGTGCTGGCCAGTTCGCGCATGGAGACACCGCAGCGCTCTGCCACTTCAGACAGGGTATCTCCGGAGCGAACCGTATATCCATTTCGGCAAGCGCGGTTGACCGGGCGTGGAACGCTGGAGCGGCCCGATGCTTCGACGCTGCGATAATCCACGCGTGCGGGCTCGCGCGGTGCCGAAGCACAGCCAACAAGCACGGTGGAAACCACCGCAAACACACCGATGAGGACACGCATTCGCATCGAACGGAGCACGCCTTCCACACACGTCAAACACAAAATCCACGCCATCAAGCCAGAGAAGGCTTAACCGGCGGTTATCCATATCCGGCATGCCCGGAAATCGTGGCGCATGTTTGATGAAAGGCGATCAAAGCGCCTTGGCTTCCCCCTTCACCATCGGCACGAAGCGGACATCCATGAGCTCCTGCTCATGGATGTCGCCGTCAGTGCGGGTGTATCGGACGAGCACCTGGCGCCCTGGCCGGTCCACGGGAGCAATGGCAATGCCGCCATCCTTGAGCTGCTCGAGGATCGCATCAGGCCGCTGCGGGGCCGAAGCGGTCAGAATAATGCGGTCAAACGGGGCCTGTTCCGGCCAACCGACCGATCCGTCCCCGACACGGGTCACGACATTGGTCAGGCCCAGCGCCGTAAGACGCTCTTCGGCCTCTCGCGATAGGGTGCGATAGCGTTCCACCGAGTAAACCCGCCGGGCCAGGCGCGACAGTATTGCCGCCTGGTAACCCGAGCCAGTGCCAATCTCGAGCACCTTGTCGCGATCACCGAGGTCGAGGGCCTGGGTCATCAGGGCCACGATAAGAGGCTGGGAAATGGTCTGACCGCAATCAATCGGCAGGGGACGGTCATCGAATGCCTGGTCGCCGAAGCGCTGCGGCACGAACAAGTCGCGCGGCGTACGCTCGATCGCGCCGAGCACAGCCTTGTTGGTCACACCGCCGCCGCGCAGCGACATCACCAGCTGGATCATGCGCGGATCGGGCATTGTCATCAGGCTTGTATCCTAGTGCTTGGGCGGTACGCCGCCGAGCATGCTCTTCAAATTACCCAAAGTCTCGCCGTGGGTGAGGTCCATGTGCAGGGGTGTCACCGAAATCTTGCCCTCATAGATGGCCTTGAGATCAACCCCGTCCGGCGGATTGGACAATAATCCCTTGAAGGCCAGCCAGTAATAATCTTCGCCGCGCGGATCCGTGCGCTGATCGGCATGCAGGATATGCTGATCCCGGCGGCCCTGGCGGGTCACTTCAACCTCGTGCACATCCTCGGGCTTGCGGTCCGGGAAATTGATGTTGATCAACACGTCCTCGGGCCATTTCAGGTCGAAAAGCCGCCGCAGGATCGGTGCGCCATAAAGCTCGGCCGTTTCCCATTCGATGGGGTCACCCTTCTTGAACCCATAGGCCTGGCTGAGGGCGACAGAGGGGATACCCAGCTGCATACCCTGCATCGCACCGGCCACGGTGCCCGAGAAGGTCACGTCCTCGGCGATGTTCTGGCCGCGATTAACGCCGGACAGGACGAGGTCGGGACGCTTGCCCGGAATGATGTCCTGCACGCCGATCAGGACGCAATCGGTTGGCGTGCCGGTCACCGAAAAACGGCGTTCATCCCACTGCCGAATGCGCAGCGGGTCATGCAGGGTCAGGGACCGGCCAGCACCGGACTGCTCCTCATGCGGCGCCACAATCCAGATGTCATCGGACAGTTCACGGGCGATCTTTTCCAGCGATGACAATCCGTGAGCGCGGATGCCGTCATCATTGGTCAGGAGAATGCGCGGGTTGTCCGGGATCATCACCTAGCCCCCGATCGTCTCGACACCGCCCATGTAAGGACGCAGAACTTGCGGCACATTGATGGTCCCATCAGCATTCTGATGGTTTTCCATCACCGCCAGAAGGGCCCGGCCCACAGCCACACCGGAACCGTTGAGCGTGTGCAGGAATTGCGGCCGCTTCTCGCCGTCCTTGCGGAAACGGGCATTCATCCGCCGCGCCTGGAAGGGACCGCAATTGGAGCAGGAGGAAATCTCGCGGTAAGTCCCTTGGCTCGGCAGCCAGACCTCGAGGTCATAGGTGCGCTTGGCGGAGAACCCCATATCGCCAGTGCAAAGCAGCATGACGCGATAAGGCAGTTCGAGAAGCTGCAGGATCTTCTCGGCACATCCGGTCATGCGGTCCAGTTCGGCGGCGCTGTTTTCCGGATCTGTCAGCGAGACCATTTCCACCTTCTGGAACTGGTGCACGCGGATCATGCCGCGGGTGTCACGTCCTGCCGATCCGGCTTCGGAGCGGAAACAGGGCGTAAAGGCGGTCATGCGCATCGGCAGTGTGTCCTCGGCGTGAATGGTTTCTCGCGCGAGATTGGTCAGCGGCACTTCCGATGTCGGGATCAGCCAGTAGCCATTGGTCGTCCGGAAGCTGTCTTCGGCAAACTTGGGCAATTGTCCGGTCCCGAACATCGCCTCGTCACGCACCATGTAAGGCGGGCTCACCTCGGTGTAGCCATGCTCAGAGGTATGCAGATCGAGCATGAACTGCGCCAGAGCCCGCTCCAGCCGGGCCAGCTGCCCTTTGAGAGCAACAAAGCGCGAGCCCGAGAGTTCCGCGGCTTTTTCGAAATCCATCTGCCCGAGCGACTCGCCGAGATCAACGTGATCCTTGGGCTCGAAGTCAAAGGCCCGGGGCTCACCCCAGCGGCGCACCTCGGCATTGTCCTCTTCGCTCTCGCCTTGCGGCACACCGTCTTCCGGCAAGTTTGGCAGGGCCGCCAAGTGTTGATTGAGCGTCTCGTCGTAATGCCGGGCTTCCTCACCCGCCTCTTCAAGCACGCTTTTGAGGCGGTCGACCTCGCCGCGCAGGCGATTGAACTCGTCCTCATCACCCTGTGCCTTGGCGCGGCCGATTTGCTTGGACAGCGTATTGCGCTCGGTCTCAGCCTCCTGTTGCCGGGTCAGGGCATCGCGGCGTTTCTTGTCGATATCGAGCAGGCGTCCGGCCTGGGCCTCGACGCCGCGTAGCGCCAGCCCTGCGTCAAAAGCGTGCGGGTCGTCGCGAATAATCTTGATGTCATGCATGGGGAAGATCCGGTCGGGATAGTGTGTTGCAACGGCTATAGCCGTGCCTGCGCGAGCCGTAAACCGGATCAGCTGTCGCTTTCAACGTCCTCTTTGGGTTCCATGAATTTCATGGCCCCGATCGAGAGGAAGTAGAGCAGCAGCAGTGCTCCACCGAGAAGGATCTGACTGACCGGGTCCGGCGGCGTCGCAAAAGCCGCAAACAGGGCGATACCGACGACGGCAAAACGCCACCCCTTGAGCATTGTTTGTGAGCGAACTATTCCGGCTTTGGCCAAGAGCATCATCAGGATCGGCATCTGGAAAGAGATCCCGAACACGAGCATCAGCGTCGTGATCAGATTCATGTAATCTGACACGTTCAGCAAAAGCTCGATCGACAGGCCGGTTTCCGCCCCCACCTGTTCCTGCCCAAGCGAGAAGCGCATGACCATGGGCAGAACGATGAAATAGACAAACGCCACGCCAAGACCGAACAGGCCCGGCGACAGCACCATGAAGGGCAGGAAAGCGCCCCGCTCATTGTTGTAAAGGCCGGGCGCAACAAAGCCGTACACCTGCCAGGCGATGACCGGGAAAATAACGATAACCGCGGCGACCAGGGCCAGTTTCAACCGTACAAAGAAAAACTCGAGGGGGGCAAAGAAGTTCGCCGTCAGGTCGAGCTCCTCTACCGGCACGCCGCGTGTCACTGCGGCAGCGTCGCGATAGGGCAGCAAAAGCCACTCATACAACACGTTCGAGACCAGGAAAGCGCCAATAAAGGCCACCAGCAGAAAACCGATGACCAGCATCAGGCGCTGACGCAGCTCGATCAAATGTTCCATCAGGGGCGCGCGGCTGGCCTCGACCTCGTCTTTCTCAACGGTGCTCATTGGGTTTGATCACTGTCCTCGGCCGCTGGCGGCACCGCCGGTTTTGCGCCGGCCTGGGCCTTGCGGGCCATCAGCTTTTGTTCAAACGGGTCAGCCTTGGAGAGCTTCAGCTGGCGGATTTTCTCATCCTGCGCGTCCAGCGCGACCTGGTCGAGCTCGCCGCGAATTTCCTCGATCGGATTGGCCTTCTTGAGGGCTTCAATCTCCTTGCGCAGCTCGGACAGCTCGGTTTCACGGCCGATCTCGTCAAAACTATGCTGGAATTCGCGGGCCATGGCCCGGGCCTGCCCGACCATGCGACCCACTCGCCGCATCAATACCGGTAGCTGCTGCGGCCCTACCACAACCAGAGCAAGGACCAGCACCACCAGCATTTCCGGCATGCCGATGCCGGGGTTCATCGCTTAGCTCCCGGTCTTTTCGTCTTCGCGGGATTTGTCATCAATGGCACCGGCCTGTTCTTCACCGTCCTTGCCATCGGTCTCATCATCTTCACGCAAACCCTTACGGAAGCTCGTGATACCCTTGGCGAAATCGCCCATGACAGCAGCGATCTTGCCACGACCGCCGAACAGAACGGCAGCCAAGAGAACCACAATCGCGATTTGCCATACACCTGGAGCCATTTGCCCCTCCGTCTCACCAATTACTGTTTAGGTCTAATCCAGACGCGCGCCCGCGTCCAACCCCTGCGTCAGGTAGTCTCGCCGCCGGTTTCCTCGTCGCTCTCCATAAAGTCGATATGGAAGGCGTGCGCCTCTTCCTCATCCATCGGATCTTCCTGCAAGGTCAATTCCTCTGTGCGCGAGGGATCCGGGATCTCGAAATCGGCCGGGATACGCGCGTCGAGCAGTCCGGCCGCCTTGAGGTCGGCCTGTCCCGGCAAATCGCCCACCGAGGGCAAGCCGAAATATTCCAGGAATTGCGGAGTCGTTCCGTAAGTAACCGGGCGCCCGGGCGACCGGCGGCGCCCGCGCGGTCTCACCCAGCGCAGCTCGAACAACAGGTCCAGCGTACCCTTCGACACCGCGACGCCGCGGATCTCCTCGATCTCAGCGCGCGTCACCGGCTGGTGGTAAGCGATGATTGACAGGGTCTCGAGCGCGGCCTGAGAGAGTTTTCTCGGCTCCTGACGCACTTCTTCCAGCACGCCAGCGAGATCCGGTGCCGTCTCGAAACGCCAGCGCCCGCCAACTTCAACCAGCCGCACACCGCGCTCGGCATAGTCGGCTTCAAGCGTCTTCAGCAGTGCCGGAATATTGGCTTCGAGCGGCAGCCGGCCGATCAGGGTTTCTTCGTCCAGCGGTTCGGATGCGGCGAACAACAAGGCCTCGAGCACGCGCAGGTACTGCTTTTCGGTGTCCACAGCCAGACGAACGCCGAGATCCTTGGCGGCCTCGGCGTCATCCAGTGCCGATGCCGGCCCTTGCCGCGCGGCCTGTTCGCGCAAGGCGGCAATGGCGTCGGAAATGGGATCGCTGTCCGGCTTGTTCTCGCCGGAACCGCCCTCACCGGTCTCGTCGTCACGCATTCGGGGTCTCGTCGCGTTCCGCCGCCTTCACGTAAAGCGGCGCATAGGTCTCGCGCTGCCGGAGCTGGGCGTGACCTTCCTTGGTAATCTCCAGTGCCGCCAGCATGGAGCTCGCCCGCACCGAGCGCAAGGGCGGTGGATCAGCGCCAAGTTCCCCACCGGCCGGAAGAAGGCTCTCCAGCTCCTGCCAATCGGAAACGGTCGGCATCATGCGGACGAGCCGGCTGCGCGCCGCCTCGAGTCCATAGACTTTCGGGGTCGGCGGCCGGTAGGTGGAAAGAATTCGGGCTGACCGGCGCTTGGCGTAAGCGGCCAGGAGATCGTGAAGGTCCGCCTCATAGATGACCGAGCGGGTCGAGCGCACGCCTTCCGGTGCGCCCCGGGTGAATACATCGCGCGCCTCGATTGGTCGCGCATAAAGCGCCTCACCGGCCGCCCGCATGGCATCGAGACGGCGCAGGCGGAAGGCCAGTGCCGCTGCCATCTCCTCTGCCGGCGCGTCTTCATCGCCCTTGGGTGGCTTGGGCAGAAGCAGTTTCGATTTCAGGAAGGCGAGCCAGGCCGCCATCACCAGATAGTCGGCTGCCAAATCGAGGCGTTTGCGGCGTGCGGCCGCCATGAATTCCAGATATTGCTCGGCGAGCTCGAGAATGGAGATGCGGGCGAGATCAATCTTCTTCTTGCGCGCCAGGGCCAGCAGGAGATGCAGCGGCCCCTCGAAACCGTCGAGATCGACGACAAGCGCTTCCGTTTCCGCACTTTCAGCGGCCTCGAAACGGACGTCTTCCTCGAAAAGGTCGTTCTCTGCCAAATCAAGCCTCGATCAGGTCAAGCAGCCCATTAAGACGCGATTCGGCTTCCACAGCGTCAATTGCCTCGGCTTTTCCTCGAGCTTCGAGCGCGCCCCCGGCCCGCTCCTGTCCACGCCCGGCCAACTCGACTGCCGCCTCAGCAACCGCACACATCTCGGACATATCGCCATTACAATGCAGCAGCATATCGCAGCCCGCACGTAGCGACGCCTCGCCGCGCTCACGGAATGAACCGGACAGGGCCTTCATGGACAAATCATCGGTCATCAACAATCCGTCGAAACCGAGCTCGGATCGGATAATGCCCTGGACCATCTCGGTTGAGGTGGTCGCCGGATTATCGGCATCGATGGCGCTGTAGATGATGTGAGCCGTCATTGCCATCGGGGCATCGCTCAACGCCTCGAATGGAGCGAAATCGGTCTCACGCAGAAGGTCGGCCTCTGCATCGACGACCGGCAATTCCAAATGGCTGTCCACCGAGGCGCGGCCATGCCCGGGGATATGCTTGATGATCGGTGCCACCCCACCGGCCATGACACCTTCCATGGCGGCCCGCCCCAGATCGATAATCGGCTGAGGCGTTTCGCCGAGCGCCCGGTCACCAATGATCGCGTCGGCGCCGGGCACGCGCAGGTCAAGGCATGGCACGCAATCCACATCCACGCCGACCACGCGCATTTCCTGGGCCATCAGGTGATGGTTGAGCCGTACCGCTTCGATCGCCGCTTCCGGTTCGCGCAGGTAAAGCTCGCCATAGGGCTGGGCCGGCAGCATTTCGCGCCAATGCGGCGGGCGCAGGCGACGCACCCGTCCACCTTCCTGGTCGACCAGAACAGGCGCATCGCGGCCAACGCAATCGCGCAAGGACATGGTCAAGCGCGCCAATTGTTTCGGCGTCTCGATATTGCGCGCGAACACGATGAACCCCCAGGGGTCCGCATCGCGGAAGAAAGCGCGTTCGTCCGGGGTCAGCTCAAGTCCGGCCAGGCCGTAGATTACCGAACGTGCACTCATCGGCTACGCACCAGGCAATCCTGGCCACGCGACTGCAGGGTCGCGCAGAAGGCTGTCGCGGCATCGCGCGTGGTGAAGGCTGCGATACGCAGGCGGTGATAGGTTCCACGCCCCTCAATCTCGGCCGTCTGGATATCAGGACCCAAGCCGGACGCGATATCGGAAAAACGCCCCTGGAAAGCAAGCCAGGCGGCTTCGGCCTCGCTGGCCTCGCGGAAGGAGGCGATCTGCACCACCCAGCCGCCCGTCGCGCTCACCCCGTCCGCTCGCGTGGAAGCGGGGGCCGGGTCAACGACCGTTCGGGCCGGCTGCGCGGCAACCGGTTCCGGCTCGGCTTGGGGTGCAGGCGTTGTTTGCGTCTGTGGCTGGGGCGCCGGGGGTTGCGTTGCCGGGCGCTCAGGGGCCTGGCGCGGTGTGACTTCGGGGGCGGTATCGACCGCTGCCGGTGCCGGTTCCTGTGTGGCATCTGCTGTCACGGTCTCAACGCGCAGGGCAGGCCGGGATTCCTCCAGCGGCTCTTCCGGGATCGGGCGTGGCTGAACCGCTTCCGGCTCGGCATTGTCACCACTCAGGCGGTTATACACATCGAGCTCGGTATCCCGGGTTTCCTCGCCGCCCGGGTCGGCCGGACGTTCGCGATAGGGCTCGACATCGGCCACGATCCGCGGCGCCGCTTCGCGCTCGCGGGTGCCTTGATCAAAGGCTTTGTAGACGACCGCCGCGAACAGCACGATGACGAAGATCGCCGTGGTCAGCAGCAAGGTGCCGCGCCGGCTTTCTTCCTCACGGGCATCAAAGGTCTGGAATTCATCCGCCGGGGGCGCGTAGGCGCCGATGCGGGAGTCCTCGTCCTGGTCCGTCATAACTCGCTTTGCCTGCCTGTGGATTCCGAATCGTCTGGGACACCAGCACGATAGCATTTGCACGATAGATCGCTCACGTGTGCAGCAGCCTAAAAATATCCCTGCACGGTAAACAGCCGCCGATGCTCCTCAACCGCATAGCGGTCGGTCATGCCGGCAATGTAGTCGCAGATCACCCGCGCCCGCGCCTCTTCGTCCAGCTCCTGCATCTTCAGCTGCACGTCGGTCGGCAAGACGCCCGGGTCGCCCAGATAGAGGTCGAACAGGTCCCGCATGACCCGGCCGGCCTGGCTCATCATGCGATTGACCTTGTAGTGCGTGTACATGTGGGCGAAGAGATGGCGGCGCAAAACGGCAAGCGTTTCGAGCATGTCTTCCGAAAAGGCGACGACCGGCTGATCGAGCTTGCGCAGTTCTTCATAGGTTTCCGGCTTGTGCAGGGCGAGACGTCGACGGGTCTCCTCGAGGACATCGCCGACCATCAGACCGATCAGCTCTCGCACCGCCTCGTGGATTTTCACGGTCTGTGACAGTCCCGGCCAACGCGTCTCGATCCGGTCGAATATGCCGCCGATCAGCGGGATTTCGCGCAAGGGACCCAATTCGAGCAGGCCCGACCGGATACCATCATCGATATCGTGATTATTATAGGCGATATCGTCGGACAGCGCGGCAATCTGGGCCTCGAGCCCGGGATGGGTATCCAGTTCGAGATTCTGCCAGTCAGTGTAATCGGTAAAAGCCCAGGGCAGGTCTTCCGGCGCGCGGCCGGGACCGATCAGCGGCCCGTTATGCTTGACGACACCCTCGAGCGTTTCCCAGGTCAGGTTCAATCCCTCGAACTCGGGATATTGGACTTCCAGCTTGGTCACGACGCGCAGTGTCTGGGCATTGTGATCGAACCCGCCAAAAGCCTGCATCTTCTCGGCCAGGACCCGCTCGCCCTCATGGCCGAAGGGCGGATGACCGAGATCATGCGCCAGCGCCAGAGCCTCGGCGAGATCCTCGTCAGCGTTGAGCGCGCGGGCCAGGGTACGTGCAATCTGGGCGACTTCCAGCGAATGGGTCAGGCGCGTGCGGTACTGATCGCCTTCATGCGCCACGAAAACCTGGGTCTTTTCCTTCAGCCGGCGGAAGGCGGCGGAATGGATGATCCGGTCCCTGTCACGCTGGAACGCATTGCGCATGGCACTGTCCGGCTGCGCATACAATCGGCCCCGCGATTGCGAAGGGTGGCAAGCGTAAGGCGCGCGCGAGCGGTCGGTTGCCGCAATTGTCATCAGGGTCAGGTCTTTCTAAAGCGGGGTAGAGGGTCCATATAAAGGACAAAGCCCGTAACGGAAATGCCAACGGAAACAAGATGACGGTTCAGGTCTCCCTCTCCGCCTCCGCGGCCAAGCAGATCAACACGATTATCGCCGCCCAAAGCGATGCGAGCCTTTTGCGCATTGGTGTTGTCGGTGGGGGCTGCTCAGGCTTCTCCTATACCTTTGATCTCGACAAGGAGATCGCGGCAGATGATCTGGTGATAGAACGTGATGGCGCCAAAGTGGTCATCGACGAAGCCTCGCTGCCGTTCCTGGAAGGCTCGGAAATCGATTATGTCGATGAGCTGATCGGTGCGGCCTTCCGCATCACCAATCCGAACGCGACCGCGGCGTGTGGCTGCGGCACCAGTTTCTCGGTCTGACCCCCTACTCGCCAGCGCATTGAAATCATTCTAGGCTCGCCCGAAATCCGGGAGGAGCAGGATGCAATACGTCGATGTTTACATCGCCGCAGTGCCGATCGAGAACAAGGCGGCCTATATCGCTTTGGGCAAAGCCAGTGCGCAGATTTTCAAGGATGTAGGGGCGCTGATGTGCGTCGACGCCTGGGAGGACGATGTTCCGGAAGGCGAGCAGACCTCCTTCTCCATGGCGGTCCAGCGCAAGCCAGGCGAGGCCATTGCCACCGGCTATGTGGTCTGGCCGGACAAGGAGACCCGCGACAAGGGCATGCTCGCCATGCGCGAGGACCCGCGCATGACCGATCCCAGCTTCACCCCGCCTTTCGATGGCAAGCGCCTGATTTTTGGCGGCTTCCAGAAAATCGTCGACCTTTAGAGCTGCAGAACTAGATCCCAGATCATGACCAATACCTCCCAGTTTGAGCGCCTCATCCGCGCCCGCATTTCCACGCGCGCCTTTCTCGACACGCCTGTCAGTACGAGCGATATCAGCGAACTTCTCGACACCGCCCGCTGGGCCGCCTCCGGCGGCAATCTGCAACCCTGGAAAGTCTATGTGGTCGCGGGGGACGCTCGTCAGCGTGTGATCGACGCGGTCCGCGCCAAGATCGAGGCCAATCCGTTCGAGGACGAGAACGCGTTCGGCGCCTACCCGCCCAAGCTCTGGGAGCCTTATCGCTCACGCCGTTTCGAGCTTGGCGAGGCAATGTATGAAACACTCGGCATCCCGCGCGAAGCCAAGGCGGAACGCCTCGGTTGGATGTTGAAGAATTTCGAGTTCTTCGACGCTCCGGTCGGTCTGTTCTTTACCCTCGACGAGCGCATGAACGCCAATCAATGGGCCCATCTGGGTATGTTCATGATGGCCTTGATGCTCGCGGCGGAAGACAAAGGCTTGGCGACATGCGCCCAGGAGGCCTGGATGACTCGTTGCAAGACTGTCGGTGAGACGCTCGGCATTGCCGGCAATGAACGCGTCTATTGCGGCATGGCCCTGGGTTATGCCGACAAGGACGCTGCCGTGAACAGCCTGCGTTCAAGCCGTGTCCCCATTGAAGACTTCGCGGTCTTCGACGGTTTCTAGATCTGGCAGCTCCACTCCCCACCGCAAACCGTGGTGAGGAAATAGCTCCAGCTCAGAAGGCCAACCATCCATATCAATGGCAGGGCAATCAGCCATTTCAGACCCGCACTGCGGCTACCGGCTCGAACGCGCACCCAGCCGATCACAAGGGCAATGAGGCTGACCACCGGGCCAGCGGAACCATAAACCGCATACGCCCGTGCCGCGGCAACCGCGTTCGGGTCCACCAGAATAAGTCCGGCGGGCAACCAGAAAACCAGTCCGGCCAGCCCCAACACTCCGACCAGAAGACTGGCCAGGACCAGCCAGAACATGGGGACAGAGTGTGTCTGCATGGGGTTGTCGGTCATCTCTTGCCCCCGGGAGGTCGCCCGTCGCTCAGACCGGGATTTCCTGGGCATCCACTGCCTGCGCGCTTTCCTCGGCGCACGAACGCAATATGCTCGCCACGAGAAGCCGCCGAGATTCGACCATGACCCTGACTGTTGCCTCCTGGAACGTCAATTCCATCAAGGCCCGCCTGCCCAACGTGCTCGACTGGCTGCGCGAGGCCAAACCCGATGTCGCCTGCCTGCAGGAGATCAAAACGGTAGATGAAGGCTTCCCGCGCATGGAGATCGAGGACCTCGGCTACAATATCGAGACCCATGGCCAGAAGTCCTACAATGGCGTGGCCATTCTCTCGCGCTATCCGATCGAGGAATGTGCAGCGCGACTGCCCGGCGATGAGGAGGATGAACAGGCGCGCTATCTGGAGGCGGTCATCGCTGCCGAGACGGGTCCGGTCCGGGTCGCCTCGATCTATTTGCCCAATGGCAATCCGGCCCCGGGGCCGAAATATGATTACAAGCTGGCCTGGATGGAGCGCCTCTATCAGCACGCCAAAGGCTTGCTGGAGCTGGAGGAGCCGCTGATTCTCGCGGGAGACTACAACTGTATCCCGCGCGACAGCGATTGCTGGGATCCCGGTGTCTGGGCCGGCGACGCCCTCGCCCTGCCGCAAACCCGCGCCGCGTTCAAGAAGCTAAAATGGCTCGGCCTCACGGAAGCCTTCGAGCAGCTCGACAATCGCGGCCACCAATACACCTTCTTCGACTATCAGGGCGGTGCCTGGCAGAAGGGCTATGGTATCCGGATCGATCATCTCCTGTGCTCGGCCCAGGCCGCCGATGCGCTGGAAAAAATCGAGATCCACACAAAGACCCGCGGTCAGGCCAAGGCGTCCGATCACATTCCGATCGTCGGCACTTTTGCACTCTAACCTCGCCCGAAACACGCAAAATTCAGGCTGGGTTCACCCGGCAGGTGTGTTAATGTCCTTTTAACGCGAAACCAGAAGGACGAGACACGCCGATGCGCTTCATCCTTATTTCGGCTTGCACCCTTGCCGTCTACGCCGGGCCCGCCCTGGCCCAGGACGCGAATCAAACGCAGCCCGCCGAGCAACAAATCCAGTCCCGTGGCGTGGATTACGCCCGCGACGATTCTGACCGTGAACGGGCGCGCACCTATGCCCGCGAGACCCAGCGCATAATGCGCGAGCGTCAGGGCGGGCAGGAAAACCAGACCCAGAACGCGCCCCTGCCGATCGGGGAAACTGTCATTGTCGACAATGATGACGGTCCGGACCGGGGCGACTGATCATGCGTTTGTTGGGGGTGTATTTGGCCGCGATCGCGGCACTGTTTCTGGCTCCGTCCGCAGATGCGGGCGAAAGCAATGGGCAGCCGGTCGATCGTTTTACCTTGGTCGAGATGGCCAACTTTTCCAAACAGATCGAAGCCGAACTGGCCCAGCGCGGCGCCTATGTCGCGATGGTCTTTCGGACCGGACGTGAGCGCGCCGAACTGCCCGAAGGCATTCGCTACACCCATGGCGCCTTTTGGGTTTACACCCCCATCCCGACCCAGGGCGGCGGAACGCAATACGGCTATGCCGTATACAATCTCTACCACGAGCTGGACCCGGTTACGGTCTCCAACCTCTACCAGGACTGGCCACTGGACTTCACCCGCGGCGATATTGTCGGGCAGGTCGGGGTCATCATCCCCAATGCCGAGATGCAACAACGCATCATCGATGTGATCGCCTCGCCCTATTTCGAAGCCCTGCACCAACCGGACTATTCCCTGCTCTCCAATCCGGCCGATGGTCGCTACCAGAACTGCAATGAGTTCATGCTCGACGTCGTCTCCTCGGCGATCTGGCAAACTGCGAGCCGCGAGCAGATCAAGGTCAATCTCGACGCCTATTTCAGCGCCTCGCGGGTCAATCTGAATTTCTTCCAGCGCTGGGTTGGACCGCTGATCGATCAGCGCCTGCGTCTCGATGACCATTATGGCGAGATCCGAACCGCGACCTTCGCCTCTATTGCGGACTTCATGCTCGCCTTCGACCTGGCTGAAGAGGAGCAGATCTTCGAGATCGATGCGCCCTTCTCCCTGGCCGAGGACACGGCTTATCCACCATCAGCGCCAGCGCCGGCCATGGCGGCAGAGTAGACCTCACGCCGCCGTTCCCCGGCTTTTTGTGAATCAAATTTTCCCGCTTGCCTGAATGATATTCACGGCCAGCCTGCTTCTCCGCGCACATGATTTCCAATGTGACACGGAGAATGACATGAAACATCTGCATCCCACCGCCATTGCCGGAAGTGTCGCGGCCGCGCTGCTGATCAGCCCGGCCGCACAGGCCAATGACAGCGGACCGCCGGCTGCCCAAGCCTCCGGAGACAGCGCCGCAGCCTCGACAGAAGTCGCAGCCACTATCGCCTCGGGCACCCTCGTTCTGGCGCCGAGCGCCGCCGTCCTGATTGCAGGCACGGGTGCGACCCTGGCCACCGGAGACCCGTTCTTCATCGAGGAGAGCGCGGAGCTGGCCGAAGACATGATGGAGCTGACCTTTGGCAGCGAACCGCTCAAGCTCACCGAGGAGACGATCATCGCACCACCGCCCGATGTCCCTTTCGAAGTCCGAGCCGATGAGAACCGCTAGTCTCGCCGCCCTCTGCCTGTTGGTGCTGGGTGCGGAGGATGCGCAGGCGGGGTCCGAGGCCCGCCCTGTCACGCACTTCGCCATCGAGGACTCGGCGGATTTCGCCAAGCAGATTGAACGCGAACTGGCTGCGCGCGGTGCAAGGATCGGCATGGTTTTCCGCTCAGGCCGAGCCCGCGAAGACCTGCCCGACGGCATTCGCTATACCCATGGCGCTTTCTGGATTTATTCCGAAGTCGTCAGTGAAACTGGCGAAACACTTTTCGGCTATTCGGTGCATAATCTCTATCACGGCGAGGAGGACCAGCGTCGGTCCTATCTGGCCAAGGACTGGCCCTTGAACTTCACCCAGGGTGATGTCGTCGGCGAGGTTGGGATCATCATCCCCTCGCCGGAAATGCAGCGCCGCCTGCTTGGCCTGTTCGCCCGGGGTGAGATCAGCGCCTTGCATCAGCCGGACTATTCGCTGATCTCCAATCCGCTCGATAGCCGCTTCCAGAACTGCAATGAATTCATGCTGGATATCGTTGCTGCGGCAGCCTGGGAGACGACCGACCGGACCTTATTGAAGACCAATCTGGCCGCCTGGCTCGATGCATCGCCGGTACAGACAAGCCTGGTCGAGCGGATCTTCGGCCCCTCCGTCGATGAGCGTATCCGTCTCGATGATCATCGCGGCACGATCCGGACCACCACCTTTGCCTCGATGGGCCAGTTCATGACCCGCTTCAACCTGGCCAGTGACGTGTATGAGCTGGACGCTGAATTCCTCGCGGACAGGGACAGCTAGAGCGCTAAACGACGCGCACTCCCGGCGTGCCGGCGGTGACCTCCCCAATCACCGCCGCATCGCTGTGTCCTTCACTGGCAAAGACCGCCAGAACCTCATCGACACTATCCGGTGCGCAGCTGACCAGAAGCCCCCCTGACGTCTGCGGATCGCACCACAGGATCTCGTCTTTTACGGACCAGTCCGACGGGGTTTCGACCTTGCCCTGCAACGAGGCCCAATTGCGGCCCGAGGCCCCGGTTTTCATGCCATCCTCGGCCAGCGTGCGCGCCTCGTCAAATACCGGCACCCGATCGCGCTCGACGGTCCCGGTGGCGCCCGCGCCTTCGCACATTTCACTGAGATGACCCAGCAGACCGAACCCGGTCACGTCCGTGATCGCGTGCACGCTATCAAGCCGCGCGAGCGCCGCGCCCGGCGTGTTCAGGCGCGTGGTCGAGGCGACCATCTGGGCATAGGCCGTTTCGCTAAGCTCGCCCCGCTTCAACGCGGCACTGAACACGCCGATACCAAGCGGTTTTCCGAGTATGAGCTTGTCGCCGGGCCGGGCACCGGCATTGGTCTTCAAACGGTCCGGATGAACCAGACCCAGCGCGACCAGGCCGTAGATCGGCTCCGCGGCATCAATGGAATGTCCACCGGCAACCGGCGCGCCAGCGGCTTCGGCAACGGCCCGCCCGCCCGCGAGGATCGCGCGCACAGTCTCGCGCGGCAGCTTGCTGACCGGCATGCCCACGAGGGCGAGGCAGAAAATCGGTGTGGCGCCCATGGCATAGACGTCCGAGAGCGCATTGGTCGCGGCAATACGTCCGAACACCTCCGGATCATCGACAATGGGCGTGAAGAAATCGGTGGTCGCAACAAGGGCCGTGTCGTCATTGATATGCCAGACCGCGGCGTCGTCACGGGTTGCGGCGTCGACAATGAGATTGCTGGGCATGGGGAGCGCTGGTGCGCCACTGAGAATATCGCTCAGCACCGCCGGATCGAGCTTGCAGCCACAACCGCCGCCATGGGCCAGGGCGCTGAGCCGGACCGGTGCAGTGTCATCCATCATCCCAAAATCTCCGCTGATGTCCTATCTCTCAGATAAGACAGGATCTGCCGATGAACAGCATCGCCACCACAGATGACCTATCCGCGGCCGGATTGGAACGCTTCGATTGCATTATCGATGTGCGATCGCCTGCCGAATTTGCAGAAGACCATCTGCCCGGCGCGATCAATCTGCCGGTCCTCAGCGATGAGGAACGGGCCCGGATCGGCACCCATTACAAACAGGTTTCGCCTTTCGAGGCCCGACGCATGGGCGCGGCACTGACAGCGCGCAATATTGCGCACCATGTCGAGACGGCCCTTTCCGACCGGCCCAAGGATTTCAAACCGCTGATCTATTGCTGGCGCGGTGGAATGCGTTCGAACTCCATGGCCATGGTGCTCGGCGCCGTCGGCTGGCGGGCGACGCTGATCAAGGGCGGGTACCGGACCTGGCGCGAGCAGGTCTCGGCCGGGCTTGAGGCCGAGACGCCCTGGCCGGTCGTCCTGATCGACGGTCAGACCGGCACGGCCAAGACCAAACTTCTGCACATTCTCGCCAGCCGCGGCGAGCAGGTAATCGATCTGGAAGGCCTGGCCCGGCATCGCGGCTCGGTCTTCGGCGGTTTCGCCAGGGCCGAGCAACCGAGCCAGAAAGCCTTCGACACCCGGCTCTGGACGCAGATGCGGGAGCTGGATCTTCAGCGACCTATCTATGTCGAGGCCGAGAGCCGCCTGGTCGGCCGAAGGCGCGTGCCACAAGGCCTCTGGGACGCGATGCAGGCTGCACCGCGACTGGTAATCGACGCCCCGGTCCAGGCCCGGGCACGATACCTGCTGACGGCCTATCCGGACCTGGCCGACAACTCGGCCCAGCTTCGTGAAGCCATTGAAGGCCTTAAACGCTTTCACGGCGGCGAAACGATCAACCGGTGGCTCGAACTCGGCGATGCCGATGACTTCGAATCGCTGGCGGCCGAGCTGGTTGAGGCGCACTACGACCCGGCCTATGACCGGGCCCGGCAACGACACCAGCGGGGTGGGGCGGAAACCATCCTGAAGACAGACGCGCTGGACGATCAGTCCTTGGACGACCTTGCTGACCGGATTACCGCTGCAGCTCCGTCTCGCCACGCTCAACCAGCACGCGGATAATCTCCGTGACCAGCTGGATTTCCTTGACGATGTACATCACCCGGCCCTGATCGGCCAAGGGTTTGAACATGGATCCGGCCTCGAACAGATCGCCGGTCTCGACCGCGATCAACAGCTCGCCCTGCCCGGAATTCTCGTCGAAAGCGGCGCGTATTCTCTTGCCCTTGAGGGCGGTCTCCAGCGCCAGGAGTTTTTCCATGAAGTCCGGCGTCACCATGTAACGCGCCAGCACCTGGTCAGAGCCATAGACCTCGAAGGCGCGCTCGAAGCGCTGATCGACGAGGCCGATGCGCTCCAGTTTCTGCGAGCCGAAGGACCGGCCGAGCGCGGTGAGCCCATTGAACCAGCCCTGGTCGCGGGTGATCACCGTGACGCCCTCAACGCGGCGCGGAAAGGTGACGCGGATCAGCGCGCCATGGAAGACGGTGACGTAATAACTGCGCTTGCCGCTTTGGCGGCGCTGTTCCAGATGCGCCTCATAAAGCTCGAAATCGCAGCCCCGCACCGTACCGGAGAACGAGTCCTCGAACGTGCGCCGCGTATGCCCCGGTAGCATGCCCAGATCGCGAAACACGTCGAAGCGCGGCGTCTCATAGACTTTCGCCGAGTAAGACATGCCGCAGACCTCGGCGATCTGGGTATTGAGCTCTGCCTTGACCCGCTTGCGCACATTTTCAAGGCTGGTCAGGCCGATGATGAAAACAATGGCGCAGGGCGCCAGGGCCATCAGGACGAGCCCCCCCAGATCATCATTGAGCACTTCCAGCGCGATCAGGGCGGCGATAAACATCGCCACGCCCAGCAGGCTGTAGGTCCAGAAGTTCCGCAAGGCCTTCTTGCGATCCCCCTCGACCGATTGCAGCCAGGGCTTGAGCTTGTCTTCCCAAAGGGTGTCAAAGCGATCCCCGGCCATGACCTAGGCCTGCTCCAACCGGGACAGGGCCTCCGCCATCTTGGCTTTCTGGGCGGTGTAATCGCCCAGCTTTTCACGCTGTTCAGCGACCACGGCTTCCGGCGCATTGGCAACGAATTTCTCGTTGCCGAGCTTTTTCTCCAGGCGCGTGATCTCGCCATCGATCTTTTTCAGCTCCTTGGCGATGCGTTCGCGCTCGGCACGAAAATCGATGACGCCTTCCAGCGGCAGGGCGAAGGTGGTCTCGCCGATCACGGTCTGGGCCGAGGCCGGCGGGACGCTGTCGCCGAGGGTGATCTCGGCCAGGCGCGCCATGCGCTGGATCAGCGGACGATTGCGCTCGATACAGCCGGCGATCTCGTCGAACGCGCCAACAGCGACCGCATTGAGCTGGGCACCGGCCGGCACATTCATCTCGGCGCGGACGCGGCGGATATCGGTGATGACGGAAATCAGCCAGTCCATCTCGGACTGGGCCTCGGCATCGTCGAGACCCTCAAGGCGCGGCCAGTCTGCGACGATGAGATGCGTGTCACGCTTGCCGGTCTGCTCCCACAGCGCCTCGGTCACAAACGGCATGAAGGGGTGCAGGATTTTCAGCGCGATATCGAGCACATAAGCCGTGGTGGCCCGGCACTCGGCCTTGGCGGCCTCGTCATCGCCCTGCAGCAGCGGCTTGGCGAATTCCAGGTGCCAGTCGCAGAAGATATTCCAGGTGAAGCGATAGGCTGCCGCAGCCGCCTCGTTGAAGCGGTATTCGGCGAGGCCCTTCTCGACGGCGGCGACCGTCGCCTGGGCTTCCGACAGGATCCACTTATTGACCGTCTGGCTGACGGTCTTGGGATCAAAGCCGTCTGGCACCGCGCACTCATTCATCTCGCAGAAACGCGCCGCATTCCACAGCTTGGTGCCGAAATTGCGATAACCTTCAACCCGCTGCTTGGACATGCGGATATCGCGCCCCTGCCCGGCCTGGGAGGCGAGCGTAAAGCGCACGGCATCGGCCCCGAACTCGTCGACGAGTTCGAGCGGATCGATGACATTGCCCTTCGACTTGGACATCTTCTGGCCCTTCTCGTCACGGACGAGGGCGTGGATGTAGACGTCCTTGAAGGGGATTTGCGGCTTGCCGTTCTCATCCTTCATGAAGTGCAGGCCCTGCATCATCATGCGGGCGACCCAGAAGAAGATGATGTCGAAGGCGGTGATCAGAACCGCGTTCGGATAGAAGCGCTGAAGCTCTTTGGTGTTCTCCGGCCAGCCCAGGGTCGAGAACGGCCACAGGGCGGAAGAGAACCAGGTGTCGAGGACATCGGGGTCTCGATAGAGGCCGATCGCTCGCGGAGCCAACCCTCGGCTCTTTTCGGCCTCATCCGGCCCACCAAGCTCGAGAACCTCTTCCGGTTCCAGCCCGAAGCCCTTGTGATATTCGCGCGCCTGCCTAGCAGCATCCTCGAATGTCTCCGCCACATAAACCTGCGGCTTCAGGAAATCTGTCTCGACATGGCGCTGCCCATCACGTTCTTCAACATGATAGCTCGGCCCATACCACGCCGGAATCTGGTGGCCCCACCAGAGCTGGCGCGAGACGCACCAGGGCTGGATATTACGCATCCATTCGAAATAGGTCTTTTCCCAGTTTTTCGGATGGAAGGTGGTGCGCCCGTCCTCAACCGCGGCGATGGCCTCCTTGGCCAGCTCGCCGGCATTGGCAAACCACTGGTCCGTCAGCATCGGCTCGATGACGACATGGGAGCGGTCACCGAAGGGCTGCTGGATTTTCTTGTTCTCGACGTAAGGAACCGGCTGCGGCGGCTCTTTATCACCCTCCTTGGCGTCCGGCGTCACCATGACGGCGAGGCCTTCAGCGGAGATATCGGCGATGATCTTCTCGCGCGCCTCGAAGCGATCGAGCCCGCGATAATCTTCCGGCACCAGATTGATGGCGTCGACCTCGGCCTCGGAGGGCAGGTCCGCGCCCTTGGCCAGCGCCATGGCCTGCTGGGCACATTCCGCGTAAGGCGCGCCATCGGCGCGCATGGCGGCCTGGGTGTCCATCAGACGGTAGAGCGGGATATTGTTGCGCTTGGCGACTTCGTAATCATTGAAGTCATGCGCCCCGGTAATCTTCACCGCACCCGATCCGAATTCCGGGTCCGGGTATTCATCGGTGATGATCGGGATCAGGCGGCGATGCTCTTTCGGGCCGACCGGTATTTCGCACAGCTCGCCAACGATCGGCGCATAGCGCTCATCATCGGGGTGCACGGCCACAGCGCCGTCGCCGAGCATGGTTTCCGGGCGCGTGGTGGCGATGGAGATGTAGTCGCGCTCTTCCTCCAGCACGACATTCCCGTCCGCATCCTTCTCGACATAGGTATAGGTCTTGCCGCCGGCGAGCGGGTATTTGAAGTGCCACATATGGCCGTCGACTTCGATATTCTCGACCTCGAGGTCGGAAATCGCCGTCTCGAACTTGGGATCCCAGTTCACCAGCCGCTTGCCGCGATACATCAGGCCCTGATTGTAGAGCTCGACGAAGACCTTCATCACGGCGGCCTGCATCTGGTCGTTCTCGGCGTCTTTCTCACCCATGGTGAAACGCTCGCGCGACCAGTCACAGGAGGCACCGAGGCGGCGCAGCTGGGTCATGATCTGACCGCCGCTTTCCTCTTTCCACTCCCAGACGCGCTCGAGGAATTTCTCCCGGCCCATATCCCGGCGGGACGGCTCCTGCCGCTCGGCCAGCTGCCGCTCGACAACCATCTGCGTGGCAATGCCCGCATGGTCAGTACCGGGCTGCCAGAGCACGCTGTCGCCGAGCATGCGCTTATAGCGGGTCAGCACATCCTGCAGCGTATTATTGAGCGCGTGGCCGATATGCAGGCGGCCGGTCACATTGGGCGGCGGGATGACAATGCAGAACGGATCGGCATTGGGATCGTCCTTCGGCTTGAAGGCTCCGGATTCTTCCCAGTCCGCATAGATGCGGGCTTCGGCTTCGGCAGGATTAAAGGTCTTGTCCATCATGATACGCGCATAAGTAAAGGGCACCGACGTTTCCGTCGATGCCCTTAAATGATTTGAGTCTTCGACGAAAGGATTAGCGGCGGCGACGGGATACCCGGTCGATCTCGGCCTGTACCTTTTCATCGACGATGGACGGCAGGTTGGCGTCGAGCCATTCCTTCAGCATCGGACGCAGCATGGCGCGCACAACACCCTCGAGCGTGCGGCCTTCCTCTTCGGAAATCCGGATCGTGTCAGCGAGGGTATGGAAGGAGCCCATCGCAGCCGTCGCGGCCGTGTCGGACATAATGCCGTCCGCGGCTTCCGTTTCGATTGCGTCGAAATCGACCATCGGCTCGGCTTCGGCAACGGCCTCTTCCTCGCGGTCGACGATCATCAGATCATCATCAACCGCCAGCGGGTCGGTGCCCGTGTCCGGCTCGTCGACCATGTCGGTCAGCTCAAGCACATCGTCCGCCGCCGGTTCTTCCTCGGCGACCGGAGCCGCGTCAAACATCGAATCGATGTCGTCCTGGCTATTGGTGTCGTCCTCGGCCGGAGCCTCGGCAGCAGCTTCCGCCTCCTCCGCAGGGGCTTCGTCCTCGTCCTCATTGATGATCCGGCGGATCGAGGACAGGATTTCTTCCATTGACGGTTCGTTTTCGGCGGCTTCAGCCATGACAGCAGATCCTTTGGCGGTTTCTTCTCGCTACACGCGAATAAACCGGGGTGAACAGGGCATGTCCACCCCTCAGATTCGCCAATATGGTTAATTCCAGGGCGTTAAGTCAAAGTTATTGAAGAGCCCACGGGAGTTATCCCCAGCTGCAGGATCATAGCTGTCGACATTCAGTCCGAGCGCTTCAGCGGACAGGAGCCCCATGGCCTGGAGCAAGCGGAAACCCGCGACATAGCTGTCGCGTTCCGCAGTCACCAGGGTCAGGCGGGCATCGAGCAATTCCTGTTCGGCATTGAGCACATCCAGCGTTGTCCGCAAGCCCACAAAGGCTTCCTGCTGCACCCCGTCGAGGGCGATCTCGTTGGCGCGGACCGCCTGCGAGGAGGATTCAATCACAGCCAGGGAGGCGACATAACCGCTCCAGGCATTGGTCACGCCTTCGGTGACCTGGCGGCGGGCTTCATTGACTTGGAAGCGCGCCTGGTCCTCCTGCGCCACGGCGGCGCGGACACGCGAGCGGTTCAGGCCACCGGTGAAGATCGGCATCGAAACCCGCGCCGTCACCGAGGTCGTGTCGCGGCTATCGCCGGAAAACTGCGAATCACGTGCGGCAGAAGCCGACGCGGACAGGGAGACTTCAGGAAGCATGGCGCCACGCGCGACACGGATGCCGTAGCGTGCGGCTTCCTCGCCATATTGTGCGGCCAGGAGCTGCGGGCTGTTGGCATAGGCAAGCTCAGCGGCGGAGGCGAGGCTTTGCGGCAGATCCGGCAGCGCCGGCGGCTCCTGCAGTGTTGCGGCCGGCTGACCGGTGACACGCTCATAGGCCGCTCGGCTGGCGGCCAGCTGGGACTGGGCCGCGGACAGCTGGGCCTGGGCGCCCGACAGGCGCGCCTCGGCCTGGGCGACGTCGGTGCGGGTAATCTCACCCACTTCAAAACGGTCGCGGGCGGCCTGCAGCTGCTGGTTCAGGACTTCCACATTATTGCGGCGGATCGAGACCACTTCGCTGTCGCGACGCACATCCATGAAGGCGGTCACGGCGTCAACGAGCACGCTCTGCTCGACAATGCGCAGGGTTTCGCGGCCGGCCATGACCTGGGCCGTGGCCTGGTCGATGGCGCCGGAGGTCCGTCCACCGCGGAACAGCGCCTGGTTGGCGGAGATAGAATAATTCTTCGGGGTCGAGTCAGTTTCACTGTTGGAGGAGACCGGCGTCCCGTTGATAACGAAGGTGCTTTCGCTCTCCGTGCTGTTGCGAGAGATCGACGCATCGGCCGAGATGGACGGCAAGCGTGCCGAACGGGCCTGGACCCGTCCCTCGTCCGTCACCCGCAGTCTGGCGCGCTCGGCCTGCAGGGTCGGGTTCGAGTTATAGGCTTGCGCCAGCGCTTCGCTCAGCGTTTGCGCATTGGCATCGACACCCACTGCGAACAGCGAAACACCCCCGGCCAGGGCGATCGCCCATTTCGACATACGCAGCATGATCATTCCTCGCACTGAGTGGAGCGCTGGGCCCCTGTCCACAAATTACTGTCTAGCACAAATACCGCCGCACCCCATCCAAAAGCCGGCTGGCGTGGATATAGGCATGGCGACATTAAAAGTGAACACTGTTCACTCCGATTTTTTCGTAATGAGCCTTACGTGGGCTTGGAACGGTTTTCCATAGGCAAAACCGTCGCAGCCTGAAAAGGCGGGCTACAGCGAGAAGCTTTGTTCGCGCTCGAAGCCCGGCAAGGGGGAGACTGCGGCGTCGAACACGACGCGCTCGCCGATTCCCGCAGCAGAGCGGGAAAAAATCGTTGCCTTGCCTACCGGGCCCTTGCGAACGACCACAGCGAGGCGGCCGCCTTCAGCAAGCTGGTCGAGCCAGGTCTGCGGAACTTCCTCGACCGCACCATTGACGAAAACAACGTCGTACGGGCCCTGATCCGGCATGCCGTTCTTTGGGTCGGCATCGATCACAACCGCGTTATCGGCTTCGCATTGGCTGAGAATGTCACTGGCTCGGGACAGGCCGTCCTCATCATTCTCGACACCGACGACGGTTTCGGCCATGCGTGCCAGGATGGCGGTGGAGTAGCCCCGGCCGCAGGCGATATCGAGCACCAACTCGTCAGCCTTTACATCGGCAGCATGGATCAGCTTGGCCAGATCGCGCGGACGCATCATGCGGCGCTGGTCACTGGTTGCCACCTCGGCATCGGCATAGGCAGAAGCATGCTTGGAGCGCGGCGTGAACAAGTCGCGCGGCACGCTTTCAAAAGCAGCGAGCAAACGGCGATCGGTCACGTCGGACGGACGGATCTGGCTGTCGACCATGGCTTGGCGGGCTTCTGCGAAATCGCTCACGGGAATCTCCTTGCCGCACGGCGGGATGAATGAGCAGCCATATATCCTGTGCCGCCTCGCTGCGGCAAGCACCTCACTGCGCCCGCGACACATTGCTGGGAATTATCAAAAACTGCAGGTCTATCTGCCGGGCCCGATTGCCCATCGCGCGAGCGGTGGCTATAGAACCCGTCTTGCATTTTTCGGCACCGTGGCGGAGTGGCTACGCAGCGGATTGCAAATCCGTGTACCCCGGTTCGATTCCGGGCGGTGCCTCCACCTCCTTGATCTCATGCTTGTTCGCGTTGCGAACCGCTCCGATGGGGCGGGCTAGAGCCCGGCGCGCAGTCGCGCTTGCGGCGCAGACTGCGCCGTGGCGCTAAAACGGGATACGCTCCCCCTTGTAATCGAACAGCTGTCCGCTATCGGCGGAACTCAGGCCGTCAATGACATTCAGCAAATCTTCGGCGGCTTCCTCCGGCGGGCGCACATTCAGGCCCGACTTTGCGAATGGTTCGGACAGACCGCTCTCCACCGTGCCCGGATGCAGGGCAACACAGATCGCTTCAGGCGCCTTGCGGGCGAGCTCAATCGCGTTCGACCGCACAAACTGGTTCAGCGCCGCCTTGGAAGCGCGATAGCTGTGCCAGCCGCCCAGGCGGTTATCCTCGATCGATCCGACGCGCGCCGAAAGAGTGGCGAACACGCTGCGGCCCTTGCGCGGCAGGAGCGGCAGGAAGTGTTTCATCAGCAGCGCCGGGCCGATCGCATTGACGGCATAGCTCCAGGCCATGTGCTCCGGGTCGAGCGAGCGCCAGGAGCGTTCCGGTATGAAGCCCTCGCCATGCAGGACGCCGGTCGCATCGAACACGAGCGAAATCGGGCTCTCCGCCTCGGCGCAGCGCCGGGCCGCCGCCTCGATCGAGCCCTCATCGGTCAGGTCGCACCCGTTGGCGCGAGACAGCTCCACCACCTCGATGCCCCCACGCGCCGACAGCGCCGACGCAATCGCCGCACCGATCCCGCCCGTAGCTCCGACCACAATCGCACGACTGTTGTTCATTTCTTGCCCGTCCATGTCTCGCAGGTCCGTTTGTTCACGCCAGACGTAATCCAACCAGCGTCTGGAAAAAGGCACACGGCATGACCGATCTCATTCTTGTTCTCGGCGATCAGCTTTCCCCCGACCTCGCCAGCCTGGCAGCCAGCTCACCACAGCGCGCCGAGATCGTCATGGCGGAGGTCGCAGCCGAGGCCCGCTATGTCCGCCATCACAAGAAGAAAATCGCCTTCACCTTCGCGGCCATGCGCCATTTCGCCGAGGAGCTGCGCGCTTCCGGCTGGACGGTTCACAATACCCGCTATGACCCGACATCCCCCTGCCCGGATCTGGCCTCCGCGGTTTCGGAGCGGCTGGAGCAAACGCGCTATGACCGGCTGATCGTGACCGAGCCGGGCGAGTGGCGGTTGAAACAGGAGATGGACACCTGGCAGGCGCGCTTCGGTGTGGACGTGTTGATCTGCGAGGACACTCGCTTCCTCGCCTCACATGGTGAGTTCGAGCGCTGGGCGGACGGCCGCAAACAGCTCCGCATGGAGTATTTCTATCGCGAGATGCGGCGGCGAACCGGGCTCCTGATGGAGGGCGACAAGCCCGCTGGCGGCAAGTGGAATTACGACGCCGAGAATCGCAAACCCGCTGTCGGCGACCTCTTCATGCCACAAGCCCCGCGCTATCGGCCTGATGCCCTCACCCGCGAAGTGCTTGATCTCGTCGGCACCCATTTCGCCGATCATATCGGCCAGCTCGAGCCGTTTGTGCTGGCGGTCACCCGGAAGGACGCAGAGGCCGCGCGCGATCATTTCATCGCCCGAGCCCTGCCGGCCTTCGGTGATTACCAGGACGCGATGCTGTCAGGCGAGGACTTCCTCTATCACTCCCTGCTGTCGACCTATCTCAATGCCGGCCTGCTGGATCCACTCGATCTGTGCAAGCGGGCCGAGGCAGAATATCGGGCCGGGCGGGCACCGCTGAACGCGGTCGAGGGCTATATCCGCCAGATCATCGGCTGGCGCGAATATGTGCGCGGCATCTATTGGCGCGAGGGCCCGGACTATGTCCGCCGCAATGCGCTCGGTGCCGATCGGCCCCTGCCGGAGTTTTACTGGACCGGCGATACGGACATGGCCTGCATGTCGGCCGCCATCGGCCAGACGCTTGAGCACGGCTATGCCCACCACATCCAGCGTTTGATGGTCACCGGCACTTTCGCCCTGCTCGCCGGTGTCGATCCGTTCGAACTGCACGAGTGGTATCTGGCGGTCTACACCGACGCCTATGAATGGGTCGAAGCGCCCAATGTGATCGGCATGTCGCAATTTGCCGATGGCGGCCTGCTCGGATCGAAACCCTACGCGGCCAGCGGTGCCTATATTGACCGCATGTCGGATTATTGCGGCTCTTGCGGTTACAAGGTGAAGGACAAGACCGGCCCGCAATCCTGCCCGTTCAATTCGCTCTACTGGGATTTTCTTGATCGCAATCAGGGAGCCTTGCGCGGCAACCCCCGGCTGGGCCCGGTCTATCGCAACTGGGACCGGATGAGCGAAGACAAGCAGGACGCCTATCGGGCCCGCGCCCGCGACGTGCTGGCCAAGCTCTAGCGGCTGCGGCGGCAGCGCTCGGAGCAGTATTTCACCTCGTCCCAGACCTTCTCCCACTTCTTGCGCCACTCGAACGGCAGGCCGCAGGTGGCACAGGTTTTGGTCGGCTTGGGTTTGCGTGAAGCGTGGCGGGCCATGGCTTAAAGATCCAGCTGGAGCTGATTGTCGGGTTTGGCTTGCGGCGGCGGATTGGAGCGCCGGCGCATGGGCGCCCGGCTGCCATGGCGGGCGAGCACCCGGCGCGAGGCATCCTTGAAGCCGGGCTGTTTGCGCGCCGCGAAGACCCGTTCGCGCGCCTCCCGCGCGGCTTGCATCACATCCACGACCGGTCGGGGGTAGCGCCCCTCCAGCGCGGCCTCAAAGCCCGGCCACCGCCAGACTTCATGAATGAAGTCCGCCGGGACCGGTTCCAGCTCGGGCAGCCAGCGCCGGATGAAGCGGACATCGGGGTCCTGATCCAGCCCCTGTTTCACCGGGTTGTAGATGCGGATCGAATTTACTCCCGTCGTGCCTGACTGCATTTGCACCTGGGACCAGTGAATGCCCGGCTCGTAATCCGTGAACAATCGCGCCAGACGCTCACCGGTCGCCTGCCAGGGCTGCCAGAGATGATAGCTGGCAAAGGAGACCAGCATGGCGCGCATGCGGAAATTCATCCACCCGGTCTGGTTCAGGCACCGCATGCAGGCATCGATGAAAGGCACGCCGGTCTCGCCTCTCTCCCAGGCGTCAAGGCGCTCCGGGTCGGCGCTGCGCGGCCGCAACCCCTCGAGGCCGGGGTGCATGTCCCGCCATTCAATTTCCGGCTCATCCTCAAGTTTTTGCATGAAATGATCGCGCCAATGCAGGCGCGACATGAAGGAGCGCATCGCCCCCGACCAGCCGCCGCGCTGTCCCGCTGTCTCGATTTCCGCCTGCCGTGCCCAGCCGGCCTGGGCTACCTCGCGCATTGAAAGCGAGCCCAGCGCCAGGTAGGGCGAGATGCGCGAGCAGTGCCGGGCGGCCGCATCTGGCGCAGACATCGCCTTTCGGTAAGGCGCCCCGCGCTCGGTCAGGAAACTGTTGAGAGCGTTGAGTCCCGCCGCGCGGCCGCCGGTCTGGCGTTGCGGACAAGCATCGGCTTTAAGCCCAAGCTGTTCTGCATCCGGGATTGGATCGGCCGGCCAATCAACGCCGCAAAACGCCGGTGCGCCGGACACCGGCCCGGCGCGGTCCTTGTCCCAGCGCGCGGCCCAGCCATTGCGCGACTTCATGCGGCGGATGACACCGCCCGGCGGCACTTCCAGCCACTCCACCCCTGCTTCACGCGCCAGCGCGCCAACCGCAATATCGCGCTGGTAAGTCCACTGATTGCCGGTCTCCTCATGCGAGAGCAGCCGGCAGTCCGGATAAGCCGCAAACAGGGCCGACAATACGTCCCTCGCCTCGCCGGTCTTGACCACGAGCGGCGCACCGAGCGCACACAGCTGCTGGCTCAACTCGTCCAGCGTCTCCAGGAGGAAGTCATAATGGCGGCCGGATGTATCCGGCAGTGCCCAATAGTCCGGCTCGATGATGTAAACCGGAAGCACCGGGCCTGCCTCGGCCGCGAGGCGCAGAGGCGCGTGATCCTCGACACGAAGGTCCCGTTTGAACCAGACGATTTGGGTTTGAGCCGCCATGACGGCTCAGATAGGCGGGTCAGTGGGAAGGACTAGTTTTCGATCACAGCGCCGTCAGGCGTGACACCGGCCCTTTCCAGTTCACCGCCCAGCTTACCGGCGAGAAAGAATGCAAATATGCGGTAGTCCGCGATCAGCGACCATAGCGGATAGGTAAAGGTGGCCGGCTTGTTGCGCTCGACGAAGGCGTGACTGACCCAGGCAAAGAAGTAACCGGAAACCGGCACCGCCAGCAGAGCCCACCAGGTCTGGGTCGCCAGGGCCCAGAGCACGACGCCGATGGCCAGGGTCGAACCGACATAGTGCCAGGACCGGGTCGCCGGGCGCGCATGCTCGCGCAGATAGAAGGGCCAAAATTCGGCAAAACTGGTGTGTTCGCGCATCTCTCACCTCCCCAGTGATTCGCTGGCGAATCAGTAACACAGCCCGTTTCGAAGCACGAAACGGCTTTCCTCAGGGCCAATAACGGATTTACCAGATTCCTCGCATTAATTTGACTCTATTAGGGATTCGGCAAGGACGCTAAACGAAATACCCAATTCGACAGGACGCATTAACCCCTCTTTAAGGGTTCCAGCCGAAGTCTGTACACGTCTTCCCGTGAAGACACCCCACCATCCACCCAATGCCTTTTCGGGAGCCTCCGTGGCTCCCGATTTTTTTTTGCGCATTTCGCGGATGAGTTTTTGCAGCGAGGATGTGCATCTGACGCACATCGGTGCTTGCGCCTTTGCCGAGGGCTCTGATATACGCCCCATCTCGCTTGAGAAACGGTATTCCCCTGTAGCTCAGTTGGTAGAGCAGGTGACTGTTAATCACCGGGTCGGCGGTTCGAGCCCGTCCGGGGGAGCCATTCTCGCGAGAGCTTTTCACAACAGCAACGCATCTATTTGGCAACTCACCAGCCAGACTAGTGGCTATCCTGCATCGCCCCAGCCCCCCACATGTTTCCGGGCCTGTGACGCCGCCACTGCACCAGTGCATAGCCCCAATTCCCCGCTCCCGCTGGACCACCACCCCGTTCCGCGCAAATCTCTACGCAACAGCGCATCAGGACGTATGGGAGGTCGCAATGAGCAATCCGGGCACCAGGGGCACGGTTCTGGTGATGGGCGCCGGTGATGCCATTGGCAGCGCCATCGTTCGCAAGTTCGCAACCGCCGGCTACACGGTCTGTGCGGCGCGGCGCAATGGCGACAAGCTTGGCGATCTGGTCCAGGAAATCGGCTCTGCCGGCGGCCAGGCGCACGGCTTCAGTTGCGACGCACGCGACGAGGATCAGGTCACAGCCCTGTTCCAGCAGATCGAGACCGAGATCGGACCTCTGGACTGCGTGGTTTTCAATGTCGGTGCCAATGTGCCGATGAGGATCCTCGACACGGACAGCCGCAAGTTTCGCAAGATCTGGGAGATGGCCTGTTTCGGAGGTTTTCTCACCGGGCGCGAGGCGGCGCGGCATATGGTCGAGCGTGAACGCGGCACGATCCTGTTTACCGGAGCGACGGCCAGCGTCCGCGGCGGTGCCGGCTTTGCGGCCTTTGCCAGCGCCAAGCACGGTCTGCGCGCCCTGGCCCAATCCATGGCCCGCGAGCTTGGCCCGAAGAATATCCACGTCGCCCATATCGTCATTGATGCCGCGGTGGACACGGCCTGGATCGCCGAGAACCACCCCAAATACGAAGAGCTCAAGGCCAATGACGGCGTTGTTGAACCGGACGATCTGGCCGAGAGCTATCTCATGCTGCATGAACAGAAGCGCAATTGCTGGACTTTCGAGCTCGATGTCCGGCCCTGGGTTGAGCGCTGGTAGGAGAATTATGATGACCAAGACCGTCGATTTCTATTTCGACTTCGGTAGCCCCACAGCCTTTCTCGCCTTCAAGCGCCTGCGCCAGCTCGAACAGAGCCATGGCCTGAAGGTCGATTACCGGCCGGTCCTGCTGGGCGGGGTGTTCAAGGCGACGGGTAATGTCAGTCCGGTCACCATACCGGCCAAGGGCGCGTATATGCTGACCCATGATCTGCCGCGCTTTGCCAAGCGCTATAATGTCCAGATCAATTTCAACCCGCACTTCCCCATCAACACGCTCAAACTGATGCGCGGTGCCCTCGTCGCCATCAAGCTGGATTGTCTGCCCGCCTATATGGACGCGATGTTTGATGCGATGTGGATCGACGGCAAGAATATGGGGAATTTGGATGTCGTGCGCGAGGTGATGGAGGCGGCCGGCCTGCCAGCTGATGATCTGATCGCCGGGATGGACGATCCCGAGGTGAAAAAGATCCTGATCAAAACCACCGAAGACGCGGTGACCCGCGGCCTGTTCGGCGTGCCGACCCTGTTCATGGGCGAGGAGATGTTCTTCGGCCAGGACCGGCTGGATTTCGTCGAGGCGGCGTTGGCCTAGACCTCGCTCGCCGCGCGATCGGCACCGGCGGGAAACTCGACCACCTCACCGCCGCCGGCCTCGCTCTGACGCGCCCACATGCGGGCGTAGATGCCGTCGAGGGTGAGCAGTTCCGCATGCGTGCCGGTCTCCGCGATGGCGCCTTCATCCATGACCACGATCTGGTCGGCCGCCGCAATGGTGGACAGGCGGTGGGCCACGGCAATCGTGGTCCGGCCCCGGGCCGCCTCTGACAGGGCGGCCTGGACTTCTTTCTCAGTCTCGCTGTCGAGCGCCGAAGTGGCTTCATCCAGCACCAGCACCGCCGGATCCTTGAGGATTGCCCGGGCCACGCCGACCCGTTGCTTTTCACCGCCGGAGAGCTTCAGACCGCGCTCACCGACCTTGGTTTCCAGGCCCTCGGGCAGGTTGCGGACAAACTCACCCAGCTGAGCCCGCTCCAGCGCATCCATGATGTCCTTATCGCTGGCATCAGGTCGGCCATAGATAACATTCGCACGCAAACTATCATTGAAGAGGACGACTTCCTGCGGGACCAGACCAAGCGCGTCGCGCACGCTGTCCTGCTCAACCGATGTCAGGTCCTGACCGTCGATCAACACACGCCCGCTTTCCGGGTCATAGAAGCGGAAAAGCAGTTTCAGCATGGTCGACTTGCCCGCCCCCGAGGGGCCGCACAGACCGACAAAACTGCCCGCCGGGATATCGAGCGAAACGCTGCTGACCGAGCGTGAGCGGCCATCATGGGCGAAGCTGACATCATCAAAGCGCACAGCACCGCCGGTGACCGTGAGCTGGCCGGCATCCGGCACGTCCGCGACGTCTGGCTTGATCGCCAGCGTATCGAACAGGCGCTCCATATCGACCGCGCCCTGTTTGATCTCGCGATAGGCCCAGCCGAGAATGTTCAGCGGCTGATAGATATTCATCAGGATCAGGGTCACCGCCGCGACATCACCGGGCTGCAGCACACCGGTCCAGGCTTTCCAGCCCGCGGTCAGGGCCATGGCCAGGAGGCCGGCATTCATGATGAAGGCCTGGGCGCCATTCAAGAGCGCCAGCGAGGACTGCGAACGTACCGCGGCCCCGGCATAGCGCGTCAGGGCATCGTCATAGGCCCGGGTCTCGCGCTTTTCCGCGGCGAAGGCCTTCACCGTCTCGAAATTGATCAGCGTATCGACGGCACGGGCATTGGCTTCATTATCGGCCTCATTCATGCGCCGGCGGATCTTCACCCGCCATTCCGTGACCGTCCAGGTCAGCGACATGTAGGCAATCACCGTGACAACCGCGATCGCCGCGAACTCCCAACCATAATTGAAGCTGAGTATGCCGGCGGCCAGCACCAGTTCGAGCAGGGTTGGGGCGATGTTGAAAATCAGGAAGCGCATCAGGAAATCGACCGCCCGGGCGCCGCGGTCGATGATCCGGTTCAGCGCCCCGGTCCGCTTGGTCTGATGATAGGCGAGCGACAGGCCCTGAACATGGCCAAAGGCGCGGACCTGGGTGATGCGCTGGGCATCCTGGGAGACGGGGGCGAAAAGGCCGTCCCGCAGTTGCGGCAGACCGGCGGACAGGAAACGCGCGCCGGCATAAGCCAGGAAGGCAAAGACAAACAGGGTCGCGGCATTGGCTACGGTCTCTCCGGCCTCGCGGGCTGAGACGATATTGATGCCCTCACCGAAATAGACGGGGGCAGCCACGGCGAAGATCTTGGCGATCACAGTCAGGCCCAGCGCCAGGCCCATGCGGAAACGCCAGCGCTTCATGTCATCTGATGCGAGTAGCCCGAACAGGCGCCACATAGCGGTCCCGAGCGAGCCCTTGGGGGCCTGCTGGGTTTCTTCTTCGCTCAAGGGGGTAGACGGTCTCATCGCCGCAAGAGATAGGGGGCTTTCACGCCCCCCGCCAGTGCTGGATGAGAATTAGCGCCAGGTCGGACCTAACCGCCCTGCGGTTCGTCCGTGTCCGGGGCCTGCAGGACCTGGCCCGGATAGATCAGGTCAGGATTACGGATCTGGTCGCGATTGGCCTGGTAGATCACCGTGTACTGAATGCCCTCACCGTAGAGACGGCGAGCCAGACGCCAGAGCGAGTTACCCGGCTGCACGACGACGCTGTCAGGCCCCATCTCCAGGTCTTCCGGTGCGACGCGCTCGAAGGGCAGAGCTATAACGGCGGTTACCAGACCGTCTTCGGTCACCTGGTCGACCTGGAGGTCGTAAATGCCCGGAGCCAGCAAGGCACCCGCCTGCAGATCCCAGCGGCCATCATTGCCGACCTCGGCCTCACCCACGAGGGCGCCATTTGCAAAGATGCGAACCAGGGTGCCGGTTTCGGCCCGGCCCGAGAAGAGGACGGCACCGGTCTCGTCATAATCAATGGTTTCCAGCACCAGAGCGCCCATTTCGGCGTCGGCGCAGGATGGACATTGCCAGACCCGGCTGGCTTCACCCGGGCGGCCGACAACCACCAGCGGCGTGGGACCGGGCACTTCGGGGATGGAGACCACAACGACCTGCTCGGAGCGCAGCTCGCGCCCCGATGCCGTGCGCATCAACAGGCCCAGCTGGATCGCTCCGGTCGGCAGCGGGTCTTCGCGGATAATGACCCACTCGCCCTGCTCATTGACCGGCATCTCCGTCGTCATGCGGCCGTCATGGCGGAAACTGATCGGCTCGTCATCGGCCAGCACCTGGATCATGGCACCGGGCTCACCCCGGCCGGCCATGACAGCAGATCCGCGCGGATCGACCCGTACAATGTCAAAAACGGGCGGCGCGATCAGCGTCGACGTCTCATCTTCGGACACTATGGTCGTACCCGAATCGGCGGCAACCTCCGGCGGCGGTGCCGGCGCAGCATCCGGTTCCGGGCTTGAGGGCCACATGATAAAAGTCAGCGCGGCGGCGATAGCCAGCGCGGCCAGGACTGCGGCGATAATGAACGACCGCGTTGCGGCCATGTTCTGCCTCCTGTGTCTTACCGTCGAGAAAGCGAAACTGCATTCAGATCGGACTGAGCGTGATGCAAACCTCGCGCCGACGGCTTTCGGCGAATACCATTCCCACCCAAGAATGCAAACAAGGACGATGCTTCAATGGCGAAACTAAGGTCGATCGGTGTCTTTTGCGGTTCAAGACTGGGTGAGCGCACCAGCTATGAACTCGCAGCCGAGGCAGTTGGGCAAGCTATCGCTGCAGCCGGGGCCCGCCTCGTCTATGGCGGCGGCGATGTCGGCCTAATGGGCGTGGCCGCCTCGACCGCCGCGGCGAAGGGCGGCGACGTGCTCGGTATTATCCCCGGATTTCTTATTGCGCGGGAGGGTCATCTCGATGGCGTGGAGGTCCGCATCGTCGAGACCATGTCCGAGCGCAAACAGCAACTCATTGACGAATCAGATGCTTACCTGATCATGCCCGGCGGTACAGGTACGCTGGAAGAAGTCTTCGACGTGGTCTCGCGGCAGCAATTGGGGCTGCACGACAAGCCGATTGTCTTTCTCGACATTGACGGCTTCTGGCAGCCCTTCATGCACTTGCTCGAGCACACAGTGACCGAAGGCTTCTCGCCGCAGGCCATCGCCGATCACATCGTGCTGGAAGCGGACCCGCAAAAAGCCATCGACCTGCTGCTGCAAAAGGCGCCGGCTCAGACCTAGTCCGGCTCGCCCTTGGGGTCGAAGACCTCCTCGATCCTCAACTCGAAGGCTTCAGCCAGGGCGAAGGCCAGGGTCAGCGACGGGTCGTGCTTGGATGTTTCCACCGCATTGATGGCCTGTCGCGACACCCCGACCCGCTCGCCCAGCTCGGCCTGGCTCCAGCGGCGTTCCGCGCGAAGAACTCTCAGCCGGTTCTTCATTTCAGCCGCCGGTAGAGAATGGTCTGCATAATCCCGTAAGTCCCGATCAGCGCCGGCAGCACCCAGAGATAGGGAATGCGCGGCACCTCGATAGCCACTTCGAGAAAACCCCAGGCAAAGCTGACGAAGCCGACCAGGCCGGCCGCCCAGATTATCGCCTCGCTGATCACCCGGCGGTGAAACTCGTCGGCCTGCCTGAACGCCACGATAAACGCATGCAAGGCGTAGAGCACCGGGATGACCGGGGCCAGGGCCACAGCGGCCGCGGCGGGCACGGAGAGGTCGAAGCGGTCCAGCGCAATCACCGAAAGGATGAGCACGACCGTATAGACGGCCATCGCACCACCGAAATGAACGAGATATCGTCGTGTGTTGAACGGCATATCGCCCTCCCCTAGTCCGCCAGCTCTTGCCGCAGCATGCCCATGAAGGCCTCCGGCTGGTCGAGCATAATGAAGTGCCGCGAGTCGGCGATCATGTGCACGCTCGCATTTTCTACCGGGTATTGCCGCTCATACATGCCGGCAATCACATCAGCCGGGACCGGCGAGGCTTCGCTCCAGGGCGCCAATACGGTGATCTTTGCATCGACCTCATGGAGGACAGCTGAGAAGTCCGATCCGGACACCTCGCCCATCGCCCGCGCCACAGCACCCTGATCGGCCGCGCTCATCCATTCAAGGATTTGCGCCTGGTCCTCTGACGCTATGGCCTGGATCGCAATACCCTGGCGCGACATGGCCATGAATTGCTCATGCGTCATAGCCTCCATCTGGGTGCGCATCTGCTGCCCCATCTGAGCCGCCTGCTCCGGTGTCGCGACGGCGTTGAACAGGCGGGCGAAGAAAGGAACGCTGTCGACAACGAGGACGGTATCAACCGAGCCCGGCGCCTGGGCGGCAACCTGAAGGGCAATCTGCGCGCCCATGGAGTGACCGACCAGGACCACGTCCTGCAGTCCTTCCTGCTCCAGATAATCCGCCAGCTCGGCGGCGACGGGCGCCACAAAGGGACCGTCGCTGACCCGGGCCGGCCCGCTGAAACCGTCGGCGGTGATGATGTGGGCATCAACTGTATTGCCGAGCGACGCCACCGTATCGGTCCAGACCTCCCCGGGGGTGGCCAGCCCCGGAATGAAGACCACGCTGCGCGCCTCGACATCACCCGCCCGGGCAACCTCGAAACGGGTTTGTGCCTCGGCCTCGGCCTGGATCAGCAGCGACGCTGCGGCCACCACGCCAGCGGTCAGGAATTGCAGGTTCATGAGATCACTCCCGTTCCGACCAGAATGGAAATGATGATGGCGACCCAGACGCCGGCTGAAATCGGTTTGTCCTTGCACATGGCCTGTCTCCTTGTCTGACATGCACGACTTAATGTCATGCTAACCTGACACTCGGAGAGGTGAATGTCAAGTTCTCCTGACTTTTTATCTGCCTTACTCGACACATTTTCAGGATTTCAGTGATTTGTGGCCGCCCAGAACGCAAAACTCCGCGGACCGGCCGGTCCACGGAGTTTGCGAAAGCCGTCTCTGTAATGTGCTCGCGATGAGCCGTCAGGCGGCCTCGCCGTTCAGGCGGGCAATGACTTTCTCGCGGCCAATCAGCGGCAGCAGCACCGCCATTTCCGGGCCGCGCGGCTGGCCGGTCAGGGCGTGACGCAACGGCATGAACAGGGTTTTGCCCTTGCGGCCGGTCGCCTCTTTCAGCGCGCTGGTCCAGTTGCCCCAGCTGCTCTCATCGAGCTCGCCCTCGGGCAGAGCCGCAGCCGCCTCGGCCGTAAACTCGCGATCGTCATCCTCAATCACCGGCGTCACCGGACCATTGACCAGCACCGCCCAGTCACGGGCATCACGCAAACGTTCCAGGTTCGGCCGTACCGCCGCCCAGACTGCCTCGCCGGCATCGGCTTCCATCGCGCCCAGACGGTCGCGCACGGCGTCATAGCCGGTCTCGTGCAGGATCTTGGCGTTGATACGGGCGAGCTCTTCCGCATCAAAACGCGCCGGCGAGCGGGTCAGCTTGCTCAGCGAGAAGCCTTCCAGCAGGTCTTCCAGCGCCATGAACGGCTCGACCGGGTCAGAGGTACCGATCCGGCCCAGCAGCGAATTGACCGCCATGGCTTCAAATCCCTCGACCTCGCGCAGATCTTCCATGGACAGCGAACCGAGGCGTTTCGACAGCTTGCCGCCATCGGCGCCGACCAGCAGGGCCTGGTGGCCGAACACCGGAGCGGAACCGCCCAGCGCTTCGAAAATCTCGATCTGGGCGCCGGAATTGGTGGTGTGGTCCTCGCCGCGGATGATGTGGGTGATTTCCGCGTCTATATCGTCGCAAACCGACGGCAGGGTGTAGAGATAGCTGCCATCCTCGCGGATCAGGATCGGGTCGGAGAGCGAGGACGTCTCGATCGAGACCGGACCGCGCACCATGTCCTCCCACTGCACCGGATTGCCCGACAGCTTGAAACGCCAGTGCGGCTTGAGGCCTTCCGCTTCCAGCTCGGCCTTCTCGGCGTCCGTGAGGTCCAGCGCGGCACGGTCGTAGACCGGAGGACGGCCATTGGCCATTTGCAGGCGACGCTTGCGCTCGAGCTCATCACCGGTCTCATAACAGGCATAGAGCAAGCCCTTGGCCTTGAGTTCTTCAGCCGCTGCGGCATAGCGGTCAAAACGCTCGGATTGTTTGAAGGTCTCGTCCCATTTCAGACCCAGCCAGGTCAAATCGGTGCGGATGCCGTCCTCATATTCCCGGGTCGAACGCTCGACATCCGTATCGTCGATCCGCAGCACAAAAATCCCGCCCGCCTTGCGCGCGAAAAGAAAGTTGAACAGCGCGGTGCGCACATTACCGACATGAAGCTTGCCGGTCGGGCTGGGAGCAAAACGGACTTTGGTCATGGGAAATCAGGCCTGCGAATAAGGGAGGCCGTGGCTTACTCCGCGCGGGGGCGAAGGGCAAGTTTGTGCGGCGGTGGCGGCTTGTGAGTCTTCGTTTGGCTCACGCCGGCCTCCCCCGTGGACGGGGGAGGTGTCCCGAAGGGACGGAGGGGGGCAGCGAGGACAAGCACTATACCTTGCCCTTCCGGCCTCGAGCCCAGCTCCCCCGCCCGCGGGGGAGCCCGGCGCTAGTTGGGACGCCCCGCAGCCAGCCAGTAGGTCAGCCCGCCCATGGCGCCGCACAGCGCGGTCATGGCCGTGAGCCCCTGCCCCTCTGCCCCGGCCAAAACCGGCGCACCGAAGAGCTGCGCAAACCCTGCTGCCAATCCTGCACCGATCACCGCATCGGTCAGGCCGCGGCGGCATTTCAGGGCGCGTTCGAGCATGACCAGTAGCGGCATGGGCACGCTGGTCAGGAAGGCGGCCAGCAAGGCGATGGCGACGGCCTGGGGCAGCATGGCGAGGAGTTGCCAGAGGAAGCCGGCGACACCGCCCTCACCTCGGGCCAGGAAGATCACCCCCATGGCCCAATAGGCTGTCAGAGCCGTCGCAGCACACCCCATGAGCCAGGCCCGCACCGGGCCGGCCGGTGCTGCAGGCATTGGGCCTGGCTGATGGGCGGTTTGTTGCAGGGCAAGCGCGGTCATTTCGGCCTCCCTGCTGCGTTCCAATAGGTCAGGCCGCCAACGGCCCCCGCCGCCGCGAAGAGCAGGATCATGGGCTCGCCGCCAGTGCCCAGCGGGTTGATCATAAGCTGGATCAGTGCGCCGCCCATCAGGGCGCCGAGCACCATGTCGGCAAAACCGCGATGCAGCCCGGTCAGCTTGGCCAGCCAGACCAGTCCGAGCCAGGGCAGAGCTGTGAGAACGACGACATAGAAACCGACAAAGGCCGCCCCGATCGCGGTGATCATGAAACCGCCGGCGATGGCGCCTGGGTCAAAGGCGAAGCCGTTATCCAGGGCATCGACCGTGAGAGCGTAGACCAGGAAGACGAGAACCAGGGTTGTAGCGGCGACGAGACAAGCCAGTAACCAGGCGCCAAAAGCGCGCAAGACCGGATCGGCCGCTCCGCGGAGCGTCGCGTTTACGGGAACCAGTGCCTGGGTTGTCATCACAGCCTCCATTTCTTTAATTTCTGTGTAAACAGAAATATCGGAATTTACAGCTTGCGCCATGAGGCAGGCTGACGCACCTCGGTGTGCCCAGGCTGACTACTTGCTGGCGCGGAAGCGGTTGGTGATCGGATAGCGGCGGTCGCGGCCGAAATTCTTGCGGCTGATCTTCACGCCCGGCGGTGCCTGACGGCGCTTGTATTCGGCGAAGTACAAGAGGTTCTCGATCCGGCGAATGGTCTCGGCATCATGCCCCTGGGCGACCAGTTCCTCGGCCCCGAGTTCCTGTTCGATCAGGCCATGCAGGATGGCGTCGAGGACGTCATAGTCCGGCAGGCTGTCCTGGTCCTTCTGGTCCTCACGCAATTCCGCGCTCGGCGGTTTGGTGATGATGCGCTCGGGAATGACCTCCCCGACTGGCCCCTGCCCGACCGGTGTTTCGATCCCGTTGCGCCAGCGGCACAGGGCGAAGACTTCCGTCTTGTAGATGTCCTTCAGCGCGTTGTAGCCGCCATTCATATCGCCATAGAGGGTGGCGTAGCCGACGGCCATTTCCGACTTGTTGCCAGTCGACAGCACCATCGGGCCGAACTTGTTGGACAGCGCCATCAGGATCATGCCGCGCACACGCGACTGGATATTCTCCTCGGTGGCATCCGCCTCCATGCCATCGAAGTGTGGCGCGAGGACGGAGCCGAAGCTCTCGATCGTCGGCTCGACATCGATGATGTCATAGCGCACGCCAAGCCGCTCGGCGCAGGCCTTGGCGTCTTCCAGGCTTTCCTGCGAGGTGTATCTGGACGGCATCATTGCCGCCCAGACCCGCTCCGGCCCTAGCGCATCGACGGCAATCGCGGCAGAAATCGCGCTGTCGACACCGCCGGACATGCCCAGAACGACGCCGGGGAAGCCGGCCTTGTCGACATAATCGCCAAGCGCCTTGCTCATGGCACGCCAGTCCGCTTCCAGGCCGGTGATCTTGGCGGCCTTCGTGGCGTTCTCCGCCCCCCAACCGTTTTCGGTCCGGACCCAGTCGAAACAATCCAGACATTCTTCAAAGGCCGGCAGGCGCTGGGCCTCATGGCCCTGGCTGTCGAGGATGAAGCTGGCGCCATCGAAGACCAGCTCATCCTGGCCGCCGATCTGGTTGACGAAGATCAGCCCCTTACCGCCCTGCCAGCGGTCAAACCAGCTGGTGAAGGCCTCCGCCCGCTCCGCCTCGATCGTGCGGCGCCAGGGTGAGCCATTGATGGAGATGAAAAAGTCGGCGCCCTTGGCGATCAGCGCTTCGGGCACGTGGGAGTGCCAGATATCCTCGCAGATTGGCAGGCCGAGCTGAAGACCGCGCCATTCAACATTGTCCGGGATCGGACCGGCGGTGAACACTCGCTTCTCGTCGAAGACGGCGTAATTGGGCAGGTCGTGCTTGAAGCGCTTGGCGAAGATACGGCCTTCATCCAGCACCAGGACCGCATTGTAGAGACCCTCGGCTTCCTGCCAGGGCGCGCCAATAATGATCGCGGGCCCCTCGCGGGTTTCCGGTGCCAGAGCCTCGACGGCCTGGCGGCAGGCGGCAACGGCCGCCGGCTTGAGGACCAGGTCCTCGGGCGGGTAACCCAGAAGAAACAGCTCGGGGAAGATGATCAGGTCGGCACCGCGGGCGCGGACATCGGCATGGGCGGCGCGGGCGCGCGCCAGATTGCCATCGACATCGCCGACAACGGGATTGAGCTGGGCGGATACGATCTTGAGACGGTCGGTCATGCTGCGCACTTAGACCCAGCCACCGGTAACGGCAAGAGGCGAGCGTCGCGCTCAGGCGCCGTAGTGCCGCTCACCGTCAATGGCCCGGGCCGCATCAAGCGCCCGCAGCCCGGCGATCCCGGGGACCACGACCGGAGCGCCGTCCAGCACAGAGGCGATGAAGGCATCGACATTGGCGCCGAGCGAATCCCTCGCTGTCGGGGTGTCGGCAAAACCAGCGTTGAGCTCGTATGGAGTGGTGTTCTCGAAGGTCTTGGCGATGAAATCGATATCCAGCGTGCCGTTTTCATATTCGACATGCATTTTACGATCGCGCTCATGATGCACCCGACTGGAGATCAGCTCGGCGACACAGCCATTCTCAAATGTCAGCACAGCCTTGGCGATGTCCGGCGAACCATGCCGACCTTCATCCACTTCACCCTCAACCGAGGTGACAGCGGCGCCGGCCAGGGCGATCGCCAGGTCGAGATCATGAACCATAAGGTCCAGCGTGACGGAGACGTCGAGATTGCGCTCGGAGGCGGGTCCCATACGGCGGGCCACGATCTTTTTGGGGGTCTCCGGCACGGAGAGCAGGCCCATGGCCTGGAAGACGAAACGTTCCTGGTGGCCGACCTGGAGAACACAGCCATGAGAAGACGCCAGCGAGACCAACTCGCGCGCTTCCTCCACTGTCGAGGCGATCGGCTTTTCCACCAGCACATGCTTGCCCGAAGCCAGCGCGGCGGCGGCGGCCGCGAAGTGATGCACGGCCGGGCAGGCCACGGTGATCACATCGCAATCGGCGATCAGGGCTTCCAGCGTGTCATAGGTCTTACCGCCATGCTGTTCGACCAGGGCGTTGGCCGCAGCGGGGGACGGGTCGAATACGCCCATGAATTCGGTGCGCGCATGGCCCACATATTTCGAGGCATGGAACCCACCGAACACACCCGCTCCGACGACACCGGCTTTCAAACGCTTGCTTTCACTCGACATGACAGTCCCCGCAATCTTGGCCGCGTTCCTAAAGGCACGGCCCGGACAATCAAGCGGCGCATGCATCACCTCTTGTTTCCGCGCATTGCAGCGAACAGCACCCCACCTGCTTGCACCGGCCTAGGTGAAGACTAGAGTACGCGCTCCAAGGGGAGACAAAATGAGCGGGTCCGGATCCGGCGACGACCAGGCGGCCGATGCACACGATAATGGACCGCGCGATAACACGTCGCGCGACGCGCTCGATTGCATGTTCGGCCCGTCCGCGGCCGCCCTTATCGCCAATCTATAAACACAACGGAGTTGGTCCCATGAAATCCCGCGAAATCCATCTCAATGCTTACCTGCAAGGCGCCCCGAAGCCGGAGAACTACTCCGTTGTCGAGACCGACCTGCCCGCCCCCAAGGACGGCGAAGTAACCGTCAAGAATCTCTACATCTCGGTCGATCCCTATATGCGCGGGCGCATGAGCGGTGTTCGTACCTATATCGACCCGTTCCAGATCGGTGCGGTGATGGATGGCGGCGCCGTCGGCGAAGTGGTCGAGAGCAAATTCGACGGCCTCAAGCCGGGTGACCATGTCATGTCCATGCATGGCTGGCGTGAGGGCTATACCGCACCGGGCGAAGGCCTGATGAAGATCGACACCTCCATCCTGCCGCCGCAAGCCTATCTCGGCATTGCGGGCCTGACCGGCCTGACTGCCTATGTCGGCATCAAGCGCATTATCGGCTTGAAGGAAGGCGAAACCCTGTGGATGTCGGCCGGCGCCGGGGCTGTCGGTTCCGCCGGCATCCAGTTTGCCAAGGCCATGGGCGCTAAGGTCATTGCCACTGCCGGCGGCCAGGACAAGTGCGATTATGTCAAATCCATCGGCGCGGATACTGCGATCGATTACAAGGCGACCGACGATCTCACCGCGGCCATCCGCGAAGCCGCCCCGGACGGGATTGACGGCTATTTCGAAAATGTCGGCGGGGCCCACTTCACTGCAGCACTGGAGAACCTGAAACAGTTCGGACGCATCGCCGCCTGCGGCATGATCCAGCGCTATAACGACACCGCCCAGGCCCAGATCACCGACAATCTCGTCTATATGGTCGGCAAGTCGCTCAAGATCGAAGGCTTCATCGTCTCCAATCACCTCGATATCCAGCCGGAATTCGTCAAGGACCTGACCGAATGGATGATGGCGGGCAAGATCCAGCCAGCCGAGACCGTGGTTGAAGGCATTGAGGCTGCCCCGGCCGCGTTCATGGGCCTGTTTGAAGGCAAGAATACCGGCAAGATGCTGGTCAAGATCTAGTGGCCGGACCGGTTTCGCTACAATCACTCAAGACCCGGGGAGATGGACGTCTCCCCGGGCTTCTGGGTCTGGAAATCCTCGACGAGACCCGTCGCGACGCGATCCATGGCCGTCTCGCCGTCCGCGAGGAGCTGCTGGCGCCCAACGGCTTCCTACACGCCGCCACGGTCGTTGGTCTGCTCGACACCCTGAGCGGCTATGGCACCATGGCCAACCTGCCAGAAGGCGCAAACGGTTTCACAACGGTGGAATTGAAATCGAATTTCCTCGGCACAGCGCGCGAGGGAGCGCTTGTCGGCATCGCCCGGCCGCAGCATATCGGGCGCTCGACCCAGGTCTGGGATGCCGAAGCGGTACGAGAAAGCGACGGCAAGCGCGTCGCGCTGTTCCGCTGCACCCAGATGATCCTCTGGCCCCAGGCGAGCTAGAGACGTGGTCTAGGCGTCCTGCTCCGGGCGGCGCATTAGCCGCCCGAGCGTCCAGCCGCCCGCAATGGCTGCAAAGAGCGGCGCGAGCGTTGCGCCGGCCCCCACGGTCCAGGCAATACCATAGACCGCCAAACCGGCTGTAAGGGCGAAGGGCAGCATGCGAATCGGACGAATCACGAAGTCCTCCTCAAGAGGCGGTTCACTATGAAACATAGGGGAAAATGACCGCAAAAGCCGCGCCGAAAGCCGAAATCCGGGGTTTTGCAGAGAAAAAAGCAGCAAATCGGGGCCGATTCGCCTGTTATTGCTTGCAATCCATCGCCGATCTTGGCCTTCATTACCCGTCAACGAATACGCGGCCCGTTGCGGCGACGATGACCGTCTCCGTAAACCCGCGAACAACTCCGGGGGGAACCCTATGAACAAATCTGATCTGGCCAAAGCTGTAAGCGACAAAACCGGCCTGTCCCGTGCTCAAGCAGGCGACGCTGTCGACGCTGCTATCGAAGCCATCGTCGGCTCCGTGAAGGGCAATGACAGCGTTCAGCTCGCTGGCTTCGGCACCTTCTACGCCAAGCACCGCGAAGC
>NZ_JASBRW010000019.1 GCF_030149235.1 Maricaulis sp.
GTGATGATGCCCAGCCCGCCGGCATTCGAAACGGCCGCGGCCATTTCCGCAAAGCCGACATAGTGCATGCCGCCCTGGATAATGGGGTGCTCGATGCCGAACATCTCGGTGATCTTGGTCTTCATGGAATGTCTCCTCCAGTCACGGTTTGCCCGTATCCTTGGAGGAATCAGCCTGTTCCGGCAAGAGTGACGAAAGGGAACCCTCCCGGCCCGTTGTCATGAGACAGCGATAGACATCTCCGCCGGTTTGACGGACAAAAGCGCCATGAAACATTACATTCTTCTCAGCACCATCGCCCTTCTCGCCGCTTGCCAGACGGCGCCGCCGGAGCCTGCCCCAACGGAAAAGGTCATTGTAAAGGTGATCAAGAAGGTGGACACTCCGGCCCCTGCTGCGCCGACTGAAGGCCAGCAATGGCTCTACGGCTCGGCGGAATCCCGCATCACCATGGTGCAGAGCTGGAACGCCATCGCATCCTATATTGAGGCCAAGGCGGAAAGCCGCCCGAATGCCAGCGTCGTGCTGGCACCCGGGGCAACGGCAGAGGCCGCCGACTTCCTGGCCTGCGGAGCGGACCAGCCGCTCGCTGCCGTGTTCGATGCCGACGAGACACTGATCTGGAACCTCGGCTCGATGGGCTATTTCACCCGGACCGGTGTCGGCTTCGATCCCGCCATCTGGGATGAGTGGGAGAAAACCGGCGCCGGTAAGGCCCAGGCCATTCCGGGCGTGAAGGACGCGTTCAAACGGATCCGCGATGCCGGTGTCGAGATCATCGTCAACACCAACCGCTCCAATGCAAACATTCAGGGCTCCGCCGACACGCTGAAATCCGCCGGTCTCGGCGAGTTCGCGCATGGCCGGTCGCTCTATCTTCGCGGCGACGCACCCGACGGCGGGGCCAAGGACGGACGCCGCTACATGATCTCGGACAATTACTGTGTCATCGCCCTTGCCGGGGACCAGCTGGGCGACATTGCCGACATCTTCAACGACAAGGCCCTCAGCCCGCCGGAGCGCAAGGCGCTGACCGCCGCCCCGGCCTTCGACCAGATGTGGGGTAATGGCTGGTTCATCCTGCCGAACCCGGTCTATGGCCCGTCGCTGGCTGGCACGATGGAAGAGGTCTTCCCGGAAGATACATATTGGGAGCCGCCGAAGCAGGAGGACTAGGCAATGAAGGTCTTCATTCATGGCGTGCCGGACACGCCGCACCTCTGGAAGCCGTTGGTCGCGGCGCTTGGCCTTCAGCCGTCTGACTATTTCACGCCTGCCCTGCCTGGCTTCGGCACGCCGCTGCCGAGAGGCTTTGCCTGCACCAAGGACGCCTATGCCGACTATTTGATTGGCGAGATTGAGAAGCTGGGCCAAAAGATCGATCTTGTCGGCCATGACTGGGGCGCACTCCTGTCCCTGCGCATTGCCAGCCTGCGGCCGGACCTGATCCGCACCTGGTGCGTCACCAATGCGGTGATCGACCCGGATTACCGCGGCCACAAGACGGCACGCATGTGGGCGACGCCCCTGCTGGGCGAATTCGTCATGCTGAACATGCGCAACAAGCCGCGCATGTAAGCGGCGCTCATTCAGGGCGGCATGCCGGCCGGTCTTGCGAAGGAAGAAGTGCCGCTGATCGACAAGACGATGCGCCAGTCCATCCTGAAACTCTACCGCTCGGCCGTTGGCCTGCGCTTCTCCGGCGACTGGGTCAGCGACCTTGCGAACCTGCCCACCCCCGGCCAGCTCTTCTGGGGCGAGACCGACCCCTATGTCGACCTCTCCGTCGCCGAGCGCTTCTCGAAAAA
>NZ_JASBRW010000077.1 GCF_030149235.1 Maricaulis sp.
CGAACGTCTTGGCCTGCCGCGGTCGTTCCTCTGGAAAAGTGACCCCGAGCGTGCCCGCCTCCTGCAAAACGCCGCCGCCGTCCAGGCGTCGGTTCCAGCCGAATAGGATCTCAGATACATGGACCTGGCCTTCAAGCCCGACGAGGAAGCCTTCCGCGAAGAAGTGCGCGACTTTCTCGCGGACAATCTGACCGAAGACCTTCGCCGCTACGCTGCGCGCATGACCAGTGTGTATGCGGAAAAGGAGATCGGCCTCGCCTGGCAGAAAATCCTGGTCGACAAGGGCTGGGCGGCGCCGTCCTGGCCGGTCGAATATGGCGGCTGCGACTGGAGCCTCGCCCAGCACTACATTTTTGACGTGGAAATGGCGCGGGCCGGTGCGCCGCCGCTGTCGCCCATGGGGATTGGTATGTGCGGTCCGGCCCTGATCGGGCATGGCTCGAAGGCGCAGAAGGACTATTACCTGCCGCGCATCCTGTCCGGAGAGGATTTCTGGTGCCAGGGCTATTCCGAACCGCATGCGGGGTCCGACCTTGCCGCCCTCACCATGTCGGCAGTCGAGGATGGCGACGACTTCATCTGCAACGGCCAGAAGATCTGGACCACGCATGGCCATGTCGCCAACATGTGTTTCTGCCTTGTGCGGACGGATTCCTCTGGCAAGCTGCAGCAGGGCATCACCTTTATCCTGATTGACATGAACTCACCCGGCGTGCGGGTCGATCCGATCGTCATGACCTCAGGTGAGCATATCCAGAACTCGCTCTTCTTCACCGATGTCCGTGTACCAAAGAAAAATGTCGTAGGCGAAGTCAATCATGGCTGGACGGTCGCGAAATACCTGCTCGAATTCGAGCGGGGCGGTCATGCCTACGGGCCGCGTCTGATCGCGCGGCTGGAGGCTTTGCGGCGTCATGCAGCGGAGCAGGACCTGCTGACGGCCGATTTCGCCCGCAAGATCAGCCTCGCCGAAGCGGACGCCACCGCGCTCGAAGCAGCAGAGATGCAGCTCATGGCGGAACTGGCCGGGGGCGGAACGCCGGGGCTCAAGGGCTCGATGATGAAGATCCGCGGCACCGAACTCAGCCAGCACATCACCGAACTCGCCATCGAACTGGCCGGCCTCTATGTCCAGCCCTTCCAGCCGCACCATACCAGCCCCGGTGGACCGGTGACGACGGCGCCGCCGTCGAATGCGCCTCTGGTGGGACCCGAAAGTGCCGTGACCTCTTCGGCGAAGTATTTCAACGACCGGGCAGGCTCGATCTATGCCGGCTCCAACGAGATCCAGCGCAACATTCTCGCCAAGGGCCAGCTGCGTCTTTAGGACCCGACAAGATGATCACGCTCTACGAACATCCGCTCTCCCCTTATGCCCAGAAGGTGAAGATCGCCCTGCGCGAAAAGGGTGTGCCGTTCGAGGTGGCGATGCCAGAGGGCATCGGCGCCGGGTCCACCGGCGGTGCGTTTGCAGAGGCGGCGCCGCGCCGGGAAGTGCCGGCGTTGATAGACGGTGACGTCTCGCTGTTCGACTCCACGATCATCCTCGAATACATCGAGGACAAATGGCCAGAGCCTTCGCTCTTTCCCGCTGACCCGGCCGCGCGCGCGA
>NZ_JASBRW010000080.1 GCF_030149235.1 Maricaulis sp.
GACGGTCAGCTCCGCGCCCTTATGGTCTACGCCAAGAAAGCTCGCGGCATGATGGCCCGCTGGGTAATCGAAAACCGCATTACCGACCCGGCCGACCTGGTCAAGTTCGACGCCGGCGGCTACCGCTTCACCGAAGACGGCTCCAAGCCAGGCGATCTCTTGTTCACGCGTCCGCAACCGGCCGTGGCGGGGAAGAAAGCGGCTTAGACGGTCACTTCCGGAAGATGCGGCGTGATGAACTCTAGCCCGCGCCCAGGCACAATCAAATTCCTCAGCGGCACGATTGATCGTGAAAACTATCGGATTGCCAACGCTGAGATTGATGTCCTCGCAAACGACCACGCGCTCGCTTATCTGCTCAACGGCGAGTCTTCAGAATCCTTGGGCGTGAACGTCGTTCCGAATAATCCGGGAGCAATCAAGTCAGCTGATGGATGTGGAATTCATCGGGTATTCGTCAGATCGCACGGTGATCGGGGTTTCACATATCAACCGAACCATCATGTCGAAGTCTACGAGATCCTCGCCGCGCCGGACGAACTCGCCTCCGATTTGCGCCGCGCCATGCGCCTAAGGGTCCGCGTGATTGGGCAAGCGACCCTCAACGTGACATAGCGATTTCAGTCTCTCCACTCTCCTCTTTTCCTGTGTTATGGTCCAAGGGCCGCCGGGGACAGTTGCAGCTGCCCCCTTTGGCCGCCCTTTAGGCGATTGAGATACGGATAACGACCTTCCAGCCGCCTATGCGTTCTCTTTTCACCAGAAGGACGAGAGAGCATTTCGGTAAACGAAACAAATCTCCCTCCTTGGATTGGCGCCGGCCTGGATCGGCCGGCGCTTTCATTTTAGCACAAACACCCGCATTGGTTGCATTTCGATTTGCCACCGCACCCACAGCTTGACCTCCCCGGTCCCATCCCGTTTTCTGCGCCGAGCACAAACTTGAAGGGTCATTCATGTCTGGAATTCGTACGGATCTTACCGGCCAGGTGGCCATTGTCACGGGTTCGACCAGCGGCATTGGCGCGGCGATGGCGGAAGCGCTGGCGGAGAATGGCGCTCATGTCGTGCTCAACGGGCTGGGCGATGCGACCGAGACCGAAGCGCTGCGGGCCCGGATTGCTGCCGATCACGGGGTCGAAGTGCGCTATCACGGCGCCAACATGCTCAAGCCGGACGAGATCGCCGACCTGGTCAATTCGACCGTCGCGGAATTCGGCCGGCTCGACATCCTGATGAATAATGCCGGCATCCAGAATGTGGCCCCGGTCGACGAGTTTCCCGAAGCGAAATGGGACGCGATTATCGGCATTAACCTGTCCTCGGTCTTCCATGCCGCCAAGGCTGCCCTGCCGCACATGAAAAAGGCCGGGCGCGGCCGCATCGTGAACCTGGCGTCGGCCCATGGCCTCGTCGCCTCGCCCTTCAAGTCGGCCTATGTCGCCGCCAAGCACGGGGTGATGGGCTTCACCAAGACGCTGGCCCTCGAAGTCGCCGAACAGGGCATTACCTGCAACGCCATCTGCCCGGGCTATGTGAAGACACCGCTGGTGGAAAACCAGATCGCGGATACAGCCAAGGCACGGGGCATTTCCGAGGAAGAGGTGGTGCGCGATGTCATGCTCGCCGCCCAGCCGACGAAGAAGTTTGTCACCTATGAAGAACTTGCTGGCGCGCTGCTTTATATCGTGTCTGATGCGGGAGCGAATATGAACGGCTCCTGGATCAGCGTGGACGGCGGATGGACAGCCAAGTAACCGACATCAAGAGACCTGTGGCCGGAGCCGGCATCGTCGTGATCCGCGGCGATGAAGTCTTGCTGATCAAACGCGGCAAGCCGCCCTATAAGGGCGAGTGGTCGATCCCCGGCGGCAAGATCGAATATGGCGAGACCTGCGCCGAAGCGGCCTTGCGCGAGCTGAAAGAGGAAACCGGCGTCAGCGCCGAGATCGCTGGCCTGATCGATGTGGTTGATAGTATCGGTGCGCGTGAACCCGGCCAGCCGGGCGATTGGCACTATTTGCTGATCGATTATGCCGCCGTCTGGACCTCTGGCGAACCAGTTGCAGATGACGATGTCGACGAGGCCGCCTTCTTCCGGTTCGAGGAGGCCATCGCCCTGACCCGCTGGGACAAGACCCGCGATGTAATCAGCCGGGCCGTGGCCATGGTCCGCGCCATGCCTGCGCCACAATCGGGCGCATGATGCAGCCTATGCGCGCGCTCCTTGTTGTTTCCGTCCTGCTGCTTGCCGGCAGCGAGGCTCTGGCCCAGAAGCCAGGCCGGGGAAACCCGCGCCCCGCCATCGAGAATTCCGAATACCGTCAGCCGGAGCCGAGGCGAAGCGCCGAGCCCGATGTCGATGTCGAGCGCATCGTGCCCTACCTCGCCTACACGCTGGGAGAGCTGCACTATCTCGCCTATGCCTGTGACGGCCCGGATGCGCAGTCCTGGCGCACCCAGATGATCGCACTCCTGGCAGTGGAAGCACCGGATAATGGCCGCCGCCGCGATCGCCTGATCGAAGAGTTCAATGACGGCTATCGGGAACAGCAGCGCTATCGCGCCATTTGCGGTCCGCAATCTGATGCTGAGCGACGCGCCCTGGCGCATCGCGGCCGCGACCTGTCCGACATGATGCGCTCCGCCTATTTCGACTGAGAGCGTTCTCCGAGCCCATGGCTTGAGGGAAATATTTCAATTCCGCTTTGTACGCGAGACGGCTACAAGTTCCGTGACGCGTCTGTTTTTGAGGGGGTAATTCATGTCGGATCGCAGATCGAAACTCGAATCCCTGAGTATCGACCGCAGCTATGATGACGGCCCGCGCGGAGCAGGTGCGACCACGTTGATCACCGCTATCCTGGTTTCCGCCGCGCTCGGTGCGGGTGGAACCTGGTATCTGATGCGTCCGGGCGAAGATGCGCCTGCCCCGGCCCAGCCGGTCGCGGCGACACTGGCTCCCGCGGCGACTCAGAGCGAGCCTGCCCCGGCCCAGCCCGCCCCCGCTCCGCGCCGTGAACCCCGCGCCACCGGTCTGGTGGCCTCCGGCTATGTCGTTGCGCGGCGCCAGGCGACGGTCTCGGCCGAGATCTCCGGCCGCATCCAGGATGTCCTCATCGAGGAGGGCACGGTCGTCGAGGAAGGCGAAATCGTGGCTCGGCTTGATGATGAGCGCGCCAATATCCAGCTCGACCTGCTGCGCTCGCAGCTCAATGCCGCGACCGCCCGGCGCTCGGCTCTCAATGCCGATCTCGCCGAGGCACGCCGCGTGCTCGAGCGTGCCGAACGGCTGGAGGAGCGTGAAATCGGCTCGGTCGCCAACACGACCGCGGCCCGTGCTCGCGTGCAGAGCCTCAATGCCCAGATCATTGCGGCCAATGCCGATGCAGAAACGGCACGCCAGCAAATCCGCGCCCAGGAGGACCTGATCGACCGCCATATCGTACGTGCACCGTTCGCCGGTGTCGTGATCGCCAAGAATGCCCAGATCGGTGAGATTCTGTCGCCGGCCTCGGCCGGGGGCGGCTTCACCCGGACCGGTGTCGCCACCCTGGTGGACATGGCCTCACTGGAGATCGAGGTCGACGTCAATGAGGGCCAGATCGGCCGGGTCACCCCGGGTCAGCGCGTCGAAGCGCGGCTCGATGCCTATCCGGACTGGCGCATTCCGGCCCGCGTCGAGGCGATCATCCCGACCGCTGATCGCAGCCGTGCCACCATCACCGTACGGGTCGCCTTTGAAGAGCGCGATGATCGCATCCTGCCCGACATGGCCGCACGCGTGACCTTCATTGAATAAAAGGACTTTATCCTTTAAAGTCCAATCCGATTTACCGAGAGGAAGACGCCCATGACCGCCCTTTACACGCTGACGGACCTGTCCAAGCGCTATACCAGAGGGCGGGAGAGCATCACCATTTTCGAAGAGCTCAACATGACGATTGAGCAGGGTGAATTCATTGCCATCATGGGTCCGTCCGGTTCGGGCAAGACCACTTTGCTCAACCTGCTGGGAGGCATCGACCGCCCCTCCACCGGTTCCGTCGAGTGCGAAGGG
>NZ_JASBRW010000083.1 GCF_030149235.1 Maricaulis sp.
CGTTCTGCAAGCGCGGCAACCATATCTTCATCGACGGCACCGTTCTTGAAAGGCGTGACGAGCGCAGTGATGGAGCCCTTGAACATGTTTCAATCTCGAAAGCTGATTATGAGGCGGCGGACCATATCGGGGCAATCGGTCTGGGCCAAGCTTTCTCAACAAGGCTGGACAGCTGCGTCTGATTGCGGTGAAGTGATTTCGCCCCAAACCCCAGGACGCGTATTGCGAACAATGATCGCCCGTAGCCTTTCCGTGCTTGTTATGCTGGCTGTCATGGCCCCCGCCATGGCCCAGACCCCGACGCCGCGCATGCGGCCTGCTCCCGAAAACCATTCGGCCTATCTCGATGATGCCGATTTCCACCTGTTCCGCGCCGGACTGGATGCGGCCGAGGATGATCAGTGGAGTGAAGTGCGCGACGTCCGCGATCGCATTACCGACCCGGCTTCACGCTCACTCCTGTTGTGGATGATCTCCCTGAATGATCCCCGCGCGACTTTCCCGGAACTCGACATGGCCCTGCGCGAGCTGGACAACTGGCCGCGTGACAGCTTCATCCGCTCCGAGGCCGAATCCAAGATTTCCACCTCCGGCCTGTCGGCGCCGTTCATCGTCAGCTGGTTTGAGAACAACCCTCCGGTCACCGGGCGGGGTCGTATCGCCCATGCCGAGGCCCTCTTGGACATGGGCCGGGTTGATGAAGGTGAAGCCCTCTTGCGCGAAACCTGGCGCACGGGCCGCCTGCCCCTGCCCGAGCAGCGCCGCGTCTACCGGACCCACACAGACCGCTTCACCGATGAAGACCATCTGGCGCGGGTCGACTATCTGATCTGGTCGGGCCAGCGCACAGCCGCCCGCCGTGTCGTGCCGCTACTTGAAGGCGGCAACCGCCGGGTCGCCGAGGCCCGTCTGCGCCTGGCCGGACGCCAGAGCGGTGTCGATCGCGCCGTGGACGCGGTGCCGACCAGCCTGCGCAATGATCCCGGCCTGGTTTTCGAGCGCGCCCGCTGGCGCCGCCGGTCCGGCCTGCGGGACAGCGTGCTGCCGCTGCTGCTGCAATTGCCCGATGCGCATACTGACACCAATGCGCTCGACCTCATGTGGACCGAGCGCAAGCTGATGATCCTGACACTGATCCGCGACCAGGATTACGCCACGGCCTATGAACTGGCGCGGGCGCACGGCATGGAACGTGGCGCCGATTTTGCCGATGCTGAATTCCTCGCCGGCTGGCTCGCCTTGGTCCATCTCGACCGGGCGCCCGATGCAATGGCTCATTTCCGCCAGCTGCGTGAAAACGTCTCGACGACCGTGTCGGTCTCCCGCGCCGCCTACTGGATTGCCCGCGCCGCGGACGCGATGGGCGACCCGGTCATGGCTGCGGAATATTACACCGAGGCCGGTGAACACAGCACCGCCTATTATGGCCAGCTGGCCATCGCCCAACTGGCGGGAGACGAGGCCCAGCTCACCTTCGAGGCGGACCCGGAGCCGTCGCTCGAACGCCGCAATGCGTTTGAAAACCGGCTTGAGATCCAGGCCATGCGCCGTCTCGCCGAACAGGGCGAGGACTATTACTACCGCCTGTTCAGCTATCGCATGGACGACCTGGTGGATAATCCGGAAGATGCTGTCCTTCTGGCCAGTCTGGCCAATGAATATCTCTACACCCGTCAGTCCGTGCGCGCCGCCAAGGCGGCTCGCCAGCGCGGCATGGTGTTGCCGCAAAGTGCCTATCCGACGATCGACCTGCCGCAGACCGGCGCTCAGGTGTCGCGTCCGTCCGATGAGATCGTTCACTCGGTTATCCGCCAGGAAACCGAGTTCTCCCAGCGGGCCGTCTCGGGTGCGGGCGCGCGCGGCATGATGCAGCTGATGCCGGCAACGGCGCGCCAGACCGCCCGCGAAATCGGCGAAAGTTATCGGAGCAACTGGCTCACCGATGACCTGGATTACAACCTCACTCTGGGGATGCACCATCTCGCCGAGGTGCTCGAGGAATATGACGGCAACTATGTCATGGCCCTCGCCGCCTATAATGCAGGCGGACACCGGGTGCGGCGCTGGATCCAGGACTATGGCGATCCGCGTGACCCCGATGTCGATCCGATCGACTGGGTGGAGAGCATCCCGTTCTCCGAAACACGCAATTACGTCATGCGCGTCTTGGAAAATATGCAGGTCTATCGCACCCGCCTGGCTAATGATGAGCCGGTGGCCCTGACGATCGAGGATGACTTGCGGGCCGGTTCGACGGCCGCGCCGGATCCGTCCAACTAGTCTTCGCCGCGTTCCAATGCCCGCTCGAACATCGCCCGGTCGACATTGCCGCCGGAGATGATGACGAGTGCAGTCTTACCGGCCAGGTCGACCTTGCCGGTCAGCGCTGCAGCCAACGCAACGGCGCCGCCGGGCTCGACAACGATCTTCAGATGGCGCCAGGCAAAGGCCATGGCGGCCAGAACCTCGTCATCGCTGACGGCCGTGCCGCCGGCCAGCTGGTGCGAATTGACGCGCCAGGTGAGATCGCCATGGGTCGGCGTGATGATGGCGTCGCAAATCGAGCCGGCGAGCTGGTCATTGGTCACCTTGATGCCGGTCTCGATGGTCCGCTTCATGTCATCAAAATCGACCGGCTCGGCAGCCAAGATCTGGGCGTCGGGATGGTGCTGCTTTATCGCCAGCCCGACACCGGCGATCAGACCGCCGCCGCCTGCACAGCACAGGACATGGTCCGGCACCGCTCCGGCTTCGGCCATCTGCTCGACCGCTTCAAGCCCGGCCGTACCCTGGCCGGCAATGATATATTTGTTCTCGAAAGGCGGCACCAGGGTGCGGCCCTCTTCCTTGGCGACGCGGGCCCCGATTTCCTCGCGATTCTCGCTGTAGCGGTCATAGCTGACGACTTCGCCGCCCCAGAAGCGCACGCCCTGCACCTTTACCTCCGGCGCATCGGCCGGCATCAGGATCTTGGCGTGGGAGCCCAAAAGACGGGCCGCTGCGGCAACGCCCTGGGCGTGATTGCCAGACGAATAGGCCATCACGCCGCGCTTGAGCTGATCCGCGCTCAGACGGGAAATACGGTTATAGGCTCCGCGGAATTTGAAGGAACCAGTGCGTTGGAGCGCCTCCGGCTTGACGAAGACCCTAGCCCCCGTGCGCGCATCAAGCTGGTCGTTGCGGAGCAAGGGGGTTCGCACGGCCTGACCGGCAATCTGCTTCGCAGCCTCCTCAACATCTGCGTAGACCGGGATCTCGCTTTCATCGAAGGGCATGAAGATTCTCCAAAAATTGCCTGTCGGGGGCTCTTGCCGCCAAAGCCATAAGCAATATCGTTACGCCGTGCAAAGGGATTGCGCCGCGGTGCTAGAAGCCTTTTGATAAGACAATACCAAAACGCCCAACCGGTTGAATAAAGGGGAGAGAGATGACCATGCGCGGACTCATGATGGATTGCCCGCTAATGATCTCGGACATTCTGGTCCATGCCAGCAAATGCCATGGCGACCAGGAGATTGTGACACGCCTGCCTGAGAGCGGTGAAACCCATCGCCAGAATTATCGCACCACGCATGAGCGCACCAAACAGCTCGCCAATGCGCTGATCGACGATCTCGGCATCGAGATGGGCGATGTGGTCTCCACCATCGCCTGGAACTCGCACCGCCATATCGAGCTCTATTACGGCATCTCCGGCATCGGCGCGATCGTACACACGGTCAATCCGCGTCTCGACCCCAAACAACTGATCTGGATGCTCGCCCACGCAGAAGCAAAGGCGGTCTTCTTCGATATCCAGTTTGCCCCGCTGATCGACGGCATTGCCCAGCATTGCCCGAATGTGAAGCACTGGATCCTGATGGCGGAGGATGGTCATCTCAGCGCTGTGCAGACTGAGTGCCGCAGCTATGAAAGCCTGATCGCGGCCAAATCCTCCGATTTCACCTGGCCGGTCTTCGACGAGCGCACGGCTCTGGGCCTGTGCTACACGTCCGGCACGACGGGTGACCCCAAGGGCGTTCTCTACTCCCACCGCTCCTCCATCCTGCACGCTTTGGCCTGTTCCGGCTCGGATGTGATTGGCGTCGGAGCCAGCGGTGTGCTGCTGCCGGTCGTTCCGATGTTCCACGTCAATGCCTGGGGCATCCCCTACGCGGCCCTGATGAATGGCGCCAAGCTGGTCATGCCAGGTCCGCAACTCGATGGCGAGAACCTGCACGCCATGATCGAGGAAGAGGAAGTCAGCTATGTCGCCGGCGTCCCCACCGTCTGGCTGGGTCTGCTCAACTATCTCGAGCAGAACAACAAGCGGATTGACACGATCCAGCGCGTTCTGATCGGCGGCTCGGCCCTGCCGGAAGCCCTGCTGCGCGCTTATGAGGACAAGTATGGCGTGACCATGCAGCAAGGCTGGGGCATGACCGAAATGTCCCCGCTGGGCACCGTCAACGCGGCCCTGCCCAAGCACGCCGATCTCGACCGTGAGGAAGAGATCAAGATCAAGCTCAAGCAAGGCCGCCTCGTCTTTGGTGTCGGCATGCGCATTGTCGATGATGAGGGCAAGGAACTGCCCTGGGACGGCGAGAGCTCCGGCCATGTCCAGGTCCGCGGTCCGTGGATCGCCTCGGGCTATTTCAAGGGCGCAGGCGCGGAAAGCTTCACCGAGGATGGCTGGTTCATGACCGGCGATGTCGCCTATCTCGACAGCGACGGCTTCATGACCATTACTGACCGTTCCAAGGACGTCATCAAGTCCGGCGGCGAGTGGATTTCCTCCATCGACCTGGAAAACGAGGCCATGGGCCACCCGGATGTGGAAATGGCCGCGGCTGTCGGCATGCCGCACCCGAAATGGCAGGAACGTCCGCTGCTCGTGGTCCAGGCCAAGGCCGGCGCACCAAAGGATGCGGAGAGCATTCGCGCCTTCCTCGCCGACAAGGTCGCGAAATGGTGGATCCCGGATGGTATCGAATTCATCGACGCCATGCCGATCGGTGCCACGGGTAAAATGCTCAAGACCAAGCTGCGGGAAATCTACAAGGATTACGAATTCCCGGCGGTCGACGCCTAATCATCCTAACCGCGTGACGCGACAAGAGAGCCGGCAGATCCATCTGCCGGCTCTTTTTGTGAACGTGGGCAGGCTTTCAAGGAGCGGGACGCCGATCCGTATATTCCCCCCTCCCACACCCTTGCGCCATACCGCACCCGCTCCTACATTCATATCGTAATTCGATAAGGACCAGGACGGCGACGGGCCTGGGTAGAGACAGGAACAGGAATGGGACCGGAAATTGTCATCGTCAGCTTTCTCTTCGGCTTCTTGCCGACGCTGATTGCGCTGCTTCGCGGCCACGACAATACGTTCGCGATCTTCCTGACCAATCTGCTCTTGGGCTGGACCGGCATTGGCTGGGTCATCGCCCTGATCTGGTCCTTCACAGCCATCCGCTCGCGCGTGCGGTCATAGCCCGGCGTCCCCTCCCCGCCGGATAAAACAGACAAACGCGTCTCCTCCCCAAGGACGGAGCACCCGGGCCAACCTCACGGCCCGGGTGTTCTCGTTTGGGAGCTCTGCTAGGCTGGGATGTATCGGAGGCCCCAATGAGCACAGACACCAAACACAGCGCCCTGGAGAGCATGATCGCCAACATGCCGGAGAAGACCGGCAAAAGCCTGGACGAATGGCTGGCTCTACTGGGCCCCGTTGGAGACCGCAAGCATGGCGAGTTGTTGAAACAGCTCAAGGGCGAGCATGGTTTGAGCCATGGCTATGCCAATCTCGTCGCTCACACCGCGCGAGACAGCTTGTCCAATGACCAGCCGGACGACCCGGTCGCCGCACAGTATAACGGCAAGGAAACCCTGAAACCGGTCTACGAGGCCCTGATCAAACTCGTCGAGGACTTCGGCAATGATGTCGAGATCTCGCCCAAGAAAGCCTATGTCAGCCTGCGCCGGGCCAAGCAGTTCGCCGTGCTGCAACCCTCGACCAAGTCCCGTCTCGATGTCGGCATCAAGCTCAAGGATGTCGAGCCAGAGGGACGCCTGGAAGCCTCAGGCAGCTTCAATGCCATGGTCACCCACCGCGTCCGCACCTCGAGCCTTGATGACATCGACGCCGATCTGAAGGCCTGGCTAAAAGCGGCCTATGACGCAGCGGGCTAGACCCAGCTGGAAATATCCTCGAGGGATTTCTTGATCAGCGCGTGCTCGGGCACGGTGGCATCCTGCGTCGGATGACCGGCGACGATCAGCATGTAAGCTTTCTCGTCGAGCGGCCGCTCGCAGACCTCGTTGAGGAAGCGCATCGGATTGGGCGTATGGGTCAACGTCACCAGACCGGCCTGGTGCAGGGCTGCGAGCATGAAACCGCAGGCGATGCCGACGCTTTCATTGATGTAGTAATTCTTCTTGCTGTCCTCGACCGACACCCCGCCGCGCTTTTGCGCAAAGACGGCGATGATCACCGGCGCGGTTTCCAGGAAGGGCTTGTCGGCGTCGGTGCCGAGCGGTCTGAGCGCTTCAAGCCATTCATCGCCGGCCTTGCCCTCGTAGAAAGCCCGTTCCTCGGCCTCTGCAGCCTCGCGCAACGCCTTGCGCTTGTCCGCATCGACGATGACGGAGAAGTGCCAGGGCTGATGGTTGGCGCCCGAGGGTGCAGAACCGGCTGCCTGGATCGCTTGCTCAATGATCGCCCGGTCGACCGGCCGGTCATCGAAATCGCGGACCGTGCGGCGACGTTTCAAGTCCTGCGTGAAATCGGTGATCCGCGACAGCATCTGCTCCGGCGGATAATCGACCACGTTTTGCAGCGGTACGCGTTTTTCGGACATGACTACCCCCAGTCCAGAATGACTTTGCCGGACTTGCCCGACCGCATCGCGTCAAAGCCCTTCTGGAATTCGTCGGCGCCATAGCGATGCGTGATCACGCGGCTGACATCGAGACCACTCTCGAGCATGGCGATCATCTTGTACCAGGTCTCGAACATCTCACGCCCATAGACGCCTTTCAGCGTGATGGCCTTGAGGACCAGCTGCCCGAAATCCACCGGGATCGGCTTGGCGGGCAGGCCGAGCATGGCGATCTTGCCGCCCATGATCATATTGTCGAGCATGGATTTGAAGGCTGGCTCAGCGCCGGACATTTCCAGGCCGACATCAAAACCCTCGCTCATTTTCAGCTCGCGCATCACGTCTTTCAGGTCTTCCCGGGAGACATCGACGGTTCGGATATTCGGCGCGACCTGGCTGGCTAGGTGCAGGCGGTGGGTATTGATATCGGTCAGCACGACATGGCGCGCACCGACATGGCGGGCGATGGCGGCGGCCATGATGCCAATCGGCCCCGCGCCGGTGATCAGCACGTCTTCCCCGATCAGGTCGAATTTCAGCGCCGTGTGCACCGCATTGCCGAGCGGGTCGAGAATTGAACCGAGCTCATCGGTCACCGCTTCGGGCAGCGGCACGACATTGAAGGCCGGCAGTTTGAGATATTCGGCGAACGCACCGGGGGCATCGACACCAATGCCACGGGTTTCCGGGTCGAGGTGAAAACGGCCGGCACGCACCGCGCGGGACTTGTCGCCGACCACATGACCTTCACCGGACACGCGCTGGCCGACCTTGACCCGTTTCACATTACCGCCGACCTCAACGATCTCGCCGGCATATTCATGCCCGACCACCATCGGGGTCGGGACATGCTTTTGCGCCCAGTCATCCCAGTTATAGATATGGATATCTGTGCCGCAGATGGCGGTCTTGCGAATCTTGATGAGAACGTCGTCCGGTCCGATCTGCGGGACCGGCTCATCGCTCATCCAGATGCCTTCTTCAGGCTTGGCCTTCACCAGCGCTTTCATGGGGATCTCCCGCCATTCCTATTTTCCGGCGCGAAGATAGACGATTGCGATCACAGGAAAAGAGAGCATTGCAACAACAAGCAGCGGATAGGTCATGGCCATGACACTGCCATCGGGCTGGGTGAGCCAGCCGATGACAATCGGTACCGCCCCCAGAACCGGAAACAACGCCAACATGCGGCGCTTTTCGAGAAACAGGACGAGGCTCATCCAGACCATATAGCCGGCGATTGCCCACCATTTGATCCAGCTGTGCGAGTTGAGGGCATCGAGGCGCTCGGTCGGGTCAGCACCGGCCTCCAGGTCAGCCAGGATGCGATTGGCCACTTCATTCTCGGCGAGGTCGGCGCCGATGACGAACAGTGCGGTCAGCGTTCCGACCCAGGCCAGGTGCACGCCACGCAGACCAAGCGCGGTGAACAGGCAGGCCGCCAGACCGGCAAAGGCGAAGGGGAAATACATGTCATAGGCCTGGACCTGCATCAGATATTCGCGCAAGGCCGCCCCCGCGTCTCCGGTGATGAAGGCGAGGTCATCCAGCGATTGGGCGAAGTAGAGCGCCAGAATCTCGCGCTCATGGCCATTGGGCAGAGGCTCAGCGCCGGCAGGCGCGGGCTGCCCCATCATATAGGCCAGAACCAGAGCGGCCACGGTCAGGGCCAGACTAAGCAGCAAGAAGATGCGTGAAAGTGACATCGAACCTCTCCCGGGGTTTCCCCGACGCTCCCATGCGAAACGGGCGGAGGCAAGCCCCGCCCGTTGGTCAGCTTATCGCTTTCAGCGCGCGATCGGCCGTGAGGCCTCCAGGATCGGCAACCCCGCCTCGGTGGGGATATAGATCACATCCTGACCGTTCTCGCCGAGCGACTGGATCCAGAGATAGCGCAGATATCCTTCGGGCCCGCCAAGACCCTCCGCAACAATCGAGTTGGCTTCCGCGACACCGCGGGCCCGGGCGACTTCAGCCTCGGCATTGAGCTCTTCTGCCTCGAGCCGGGCCTGTGCCTCCAGCACGGCAATGCGGCGGTTTTGCTCGGCGCGCACCAGCTCGGCCCGTCCGGCCAGCTCCTGTTGCCAGACGCCATATTGCGGCAAGCCCCACAAGGCGCCGCCAATCAGGGCCACTGCGGCCACGCTCAAGGTGATGATAGAACCCGTCTTCATACAGCTCTCCTGTTTGCGCGCGGGGAATTACCCACGCGATGGCAACAGGTTAGCGACTTCGCAGCCGCACAATAGAAGGAATGGCGTCGTAAGAATCCGGGGTCCCTATATGACCCCGAGTTCCTTGCCGACCTTGGTGAAAGCGGCCACGGCGCGATCGATCATTTCCGGTGTGTGGGCAGCCGACATCTGCGTGCGGATGCGCGCCTTGCCCTTGGGCACCACCGGGTAGAAGAAGCCGATCACATAAACGCCCTCATCCATCAGCTTGGATGCCATTTTCTGACTCAGCGCCGCATCACCCAGCATGACCGGGATGATCGGGTGTTCGCCTGGCAGAAGGTCAAAACCGGCGGCGCTCATGCCGGCACGGAAGCGCTTGGCATTGTCCTGCAGCCGGGCGCGCAGATCATCGCCCTGCTCGACCATGTCCAGCGCTTTCAGCGACGCTCCGACGATGGACGGGGCCAGCGAATTGGAGAACAGATAGGGCCGCGAACGCTGACGCAGCATGTCGATGATTTCCTTGCGCGCAGCCGTGAAGCCACCCATGGCCCCGCCGAGCGCCTTGCCCAACGTACCGGTGATGATGTCGATCTCGCCGAGAACACCACAATGCTCCGGCGTGCCGCGGCCCTTGGCGCCCATGAACCCGTGGGCATGACAATCATCGACCATGGTCAGCGCATCATATTGCTTGGCCAACGCCACAATGGATTTGAGATCGGCGATATAGCCGTCCATTGAAAACACACCGTCAGTGACGATCAGGATGTGTCGCGCGCCATCGGCCCGGGCCTGTTTGAGCAGAGCCTCCAGGTCGGCCATGTCGGAATTGGCATAGCGATAGCGTTTGGCTTTGCACAAGCGGACGCCATCAATGATGGAGGCGTGATTGAGCGCATCGGAGATGATTGCGTCTTCCGGCCCGAGCAGCGGCTCGAACACGCCGCCATTGGCGTCAAAGGCCGCCGCGTAGAGGATCGCATCCTCGCAGCCGGTAAAGGCGGCGATCTTGGCTTCCAGCTGTTTGTGAATGTCCTGCGTACCGCAGATGAAGCGCACTGAGGCGACACCGAAACCGTGCGTGTCCAGGGTCGCCTTGGCCGCGTCAATCAGCTCCGGGCGATTGGCCAGGCCGAGATAGTTGTTGGCGCAGAAATTGATGACATGGCTGTCCTTACCGTCTTCGCGCACATCGATTTCGGAAAACTGCTCGGAGGTGATGACCCGCTCGCGCTTGTACAGCCCGTCCGCTTCGATCTGCTTCAGTTCGCCGGCGAGAAAATCATAGAAGGCAGAGGACATGGGTTCGCTCCAAATCGGGCCAAAACAGTTTGGTCTGCGCCCCTTCTATTCAGACCGGTAGCGCTTGTCATCCCGGTTGGATGTGAGACACGGCGAGGCACTACCCGATGTGATCGCTCATATCGTATGACTAGGTTTTTCCTCGCCCTTAAGCCGTTCCGGTTAAGCCTGTGGACAATAAGAATGAGTGGGGCATGGCGTGAAAGCCAGCGAGCGGAACGCACAAATCCAGGACGAACTCGTCACCACCTTCCGTCCCATCGTGAATGGCGCGGGCCTGGTCGGCATGGCATTTTTCGCGTTCAACGCTGTCAACGCTTTGCGTTCTCTGACGGCCTTGGGCAGATTGTTATGGGCCCGCTGGCGATCTTTTTCTGTCTGGCCAGCGGCGCGATGTGGTTGTGGACCCGTAAGCATCGCACCGCGTTTGAACTTGAAATCTGCAGCGCCGTCATTTGTAGCGCCTTGTTCTCCAACACTCTGATCCACCTGTTGGTCGGATTTGAGGCGGAGAACCTGATGTATTTCGCCATCATGATGCCGGCCTTCGCCATGATGACACCCAATCTGCGGATCGCCATATTCTGGACGGTGCTGTGCGTCGGCGCCATGCTCGTCATTGTGCATATCAACCTTCCGAGCATGTTCACCGAATATGTCTCGGTCGGTATTGCCGGCGCTCTGGGCGCTGCCGGCGCGACGACCCTGGTGCGCGGGGCCATCTTCAACGCGGTCTCCGCTCGTCTTGAAGCAGTCAAGGAGCGCGAAGAAGCATTGCGCATCTCGGTCAAGGACACGCTCACCGCCCTGCCCAACCGGCGCAGCTTCTTCGATGCATTTGAAGACCGCCTCGACGGGCTGCGCGAGGACGGGCGCAAATTCCTTCTCATCCTGATCGACCTGGACGGGTTCAAGCCGGTCAATGATGTTTACGGGCACAGCACTGGTGATGACTTGCTGCGGGCGGTGTCCGGGCGGCTGCTGGCGGCCAGCCCTCGCGGCGCCATGGTGGCGCGCCTCGGCGGCGATGAATTTGCCCTGCTGGCCGACCACCGGGCCCAGACCAATGAGGTCCGGCGCATCGCCTCCCGTCTCGTCGACGCGCTGGCCCTGCCCTATTCGCTGCCGGCCGGAGTCGTACGGATTTCCGGGTCGGCCGGCGTCTATGTCTGCGATCGTGGCGAGCTGGAATGCAGCGCCATGATCGAGCGCGCTGACCACGCGCTCTACCGCGCCAAGAATGCGCGTCCGGGGGAAGCCGTGGTCTTCTCCGACCTGGATGAGGTGGACCTGGCCAATGTGAACCATGTCGACCGCTGTCTGCGTCAGGCCGATCTGGAAAAGGAAATGTCGCTGGTCTTCCAGCCGCAATTCGATCTGGTCAACCAACGGGTCTCCGGGTTCGAGGCACTCGGCCGCTGGAACAGCGCCCAGCTCGGCGCGGTCCCCCCGAGCATTTTTATCGCCGCCGCTGAACGGACCACGCAGATGAGCCGGGTTACCCATATTCTGCTCGGCAAGGCGCTCAAGGCGATGGAAAGCCTGCCAAAGGACGCACGGCTCGCGATCAACCTGTCGGCTCACGATCTGATGTCGGAATCCAATGTCCAGAAAATCGCCGAACAGATCCGTCTGAGCGGTGTCGATGCATCGCGGCTGGAGCTGGAGATCACCGAGACCGCCATGCTCGACGACCAGGACTTCGCCGCCCGCTCGCTCGGCGAGCTACAGGCGTGTGGTGTCTCTATCGCCCTGGATGATTTCGGATCTGGCTATTCCAACTTCAGCTATCTGCAGCGCCTGCACGTCTCCAAGTTGAAAATCGACCGCAGCTTCGTCAAACCGCTGATGAGCGAGGCGTCCGCGGCCAAGATCCTGCGCACGCTGATCTCGCTGTCGAAATCACTCAACATGGAATGCGTGGTGGAAGGCATCGAGAAACCGGAAGAGATGGCCTACGCCACCGCCTTCGGCGCCCGCTACCTGCAGGGCTTCCTGCTCGCCAAGCCGATGCCGGCCGAAGAGGTGCCGGACTTCATGGCCAGGGTCCCGGCCTGGATCGAGCAGATGCGGGACCAGGTTGGCGAGGTGGATATCGATGCGGCCATGCCGCAGCCTGCACTCAACCTGTCAACAATCCGGCGGGCCCAGTCCTAGTCCACTGACGGCAAATCAAGACCCTGCTCGCGCGCGCAGTCCAGGGCGATGTCATATCCGGCATCGGCATGACGCATGACGCCGGTCGCCGGATCATTCCACAACACCCGCTCGACCCGCTTGGCCGCCGCCTCGCTGCCATCGCACAGCACGACCTGGCCGGAGTGCATGGAATAGCCCATGCCGACCCCACCGCCATGATGCAGCGAAACCCAGGTGGCGCCGGACGCGGTATTGAGCAGAGCGTTCAGCAACGGCCAGTCTGCCACGGCATCGGAGCCGTCCTTCATCGCCTCGGTTTCGCGATTGGGTGAAGCCACCGAGCCACTGTCGAGATGATCGCGACCGATCACCACCGGTGCAGACAACTCGCCCTTGGCCACCATCTCATTGAAAGCCAGTCCCAGACGGTGACGATCACCCAGTCCCACCCAGCAGATTCGCGCCGGCAGGCCCTGGAACTGGATCCGCTCGCGCGCCATGTCGAGCCAGCGGTGCAGATGCGTGTCGTGCGGCATCAGCTCCTTCACCTTGGCGTCGGTCTTGTAGATATCTTCAGGGTCGCCGGACAGGGCGGCCCAGCGGAAGGGCCCGACCCCGCGACAGAAAAGCGGGCGGATATAGGCCGGTACGAAACCAGGGAAGTCGAAAGCGTTCTCAACGCCCTCATCCTGAGCCATCTGGCGGATGTTATTACCGTAATCGAGGGTCGGGATGCCCTGTTTCCAGAACGCCAGCATGGCGCGGACATGCACCGCCATGGATTTCTTGGCCGCGGCCTCGACCTCCTCCGGAGCAGTTTCACGCTTGGCATCCCACTCCTCCAGCGTCCAGCCGGCCGGCAGATAGCCATTGACCGGATCGTGGGCCGATGTCTGGTCGGTGACCATGTCGGGATGCTCGCCGCGACGCACCAGCTCCGGGAAGACCTCAGCCGCATTGCCCAGAAGGCCGACCGAAATCGCCTCGCCGCGGGCACAGGCGGTCTTGATCATCTCCAGCGCCTCGTCGAGCGTATCGGCGCGCTTGTCGAGATAGCCGGTCTTGAGCCGCATCTCGATCCGGCTGGGCTGGCATTCCACCGCCAGCATGCAGGCCCCGGCCATGGTCGCAGCCAGCGGCTGGGCCCCGCCCATGCCGCCAAGCCCGCCGGTCAGGATCCACTTGCCGCTCAGATCACCGTCATAATGCTGCCGCCCGGCCTCAACGAAGGTCTCGTATGTACCCTGCACAATGCCCTGGCTGCCGATATAGATCCAAGACCCGGCCGTCATCTGGCCGTACATCATCAGGCCCGCCTTATCGAGCTCACGGAAATGCTCCCAATTGGCCCAGCCGGGTACGAGGTTGGAATTGGCGATCAGCACCCGCGGCGCGTCGGCATGGGTGCGGAACACGCCGACCGGCTTGCCGGACTGGACCAGGAGCGTCTCGTCTTCCTTGAGCCGTTTCAGTGCGGCAACAATCCGGTCAAAGCTCTCCCAGTCCCGGGCGGCACGGCCAATCCCGCCATAGACGACGAGTTCTTCCGGTTTCTCGGCGACCTCCGGATCGAGATTATTCATCAGCATGCGCAAGGGCGCCTCAGCCCCCCAGTGCAAGGCTTCCAGCTCGCGGCCATGTTTGGCGCGAATGATACGGGCATTGTCGAGACGGGTTCCGCTCATGATGAAGCTCCGGCATGAAATTCGGCCGCGGCATCAAGCGCGGCGCTGATAATGGAATTGAGTACGGGACGCAGTCGGGCGGCCTTGGCCGGATCGAACGCGTATCCGGGGGCGCCGCCCATATAGGCGTTTTGGCCGATCTCCATTTGCAGGGCGTGGACGCCCAACTCCGGCCGGCCATAGTGGCGGGTGATCCAGCCGCCCTTGAAACGGCCATTGCTGACCGAGGAGAAATCCGTGGCCGCCTGCATCATTCGGACGGCCTCGGCTTCGATGACGGGCGCGCAACTGGCGCCGGAATTGGTCCCGAGATTGAGATCAGGCAAGCCGCCCTCGAACAGGCGCGGCACTTCACTCGCGATCGAGTGCGCATCCCACAGGAACGCATAGCCATGACGTGACCGGGCCCGCTCAAGCGCGCGCTCAAGCGCGGCGTGATAAGGCTCGAAATAATCGCGCTTGCGGGCCTCGGTCTCGACTGTATCGGGTGCCTCGCCATCCCGATAGATGGGCTCGCCGTCAAAACGGGCCACGGGTACAAGAGCAGTCGTGGCCTGGCCCGGATAGAGCGACTGGCCGGACGGGTCCCTGTTTAGATCGATGACATAACGGGAATACTCGGCGGCAATAATGGTGGCATTGAGCGGTGCCAGGAAATCATAGAGCTCCGGAATGTGCCAATCGGTATCCGGCAGCGCCCGAGCTTCGGGGCTCAAGCGCTGCTCGAGCCCGGGCGAAAGCTTGAGCCCTGAATGGGGCATGGAGACCACCAGCGGGCCGCCTCCGATGTGTTCGGTCACCACCATCATTGCACCGCACCGGGAAGACCGCGCACCATCGCAGCCGCGCCGATCAGTGCCTTGGCGGCCTCCAGGTCCGGCGCGAGATAGCGATCATCACCCAAATGCGGGATTTCACCGCGCACCTGGTCATGAACGGTGCAGAGCACCGGCGAGCTCTTCAACGGAGCGTGGAAATCAAGTGCCTGGGCAGCCACAATCAATTCGATCCCGAGCACGCCGCGCAGATTGTCCGCCATGTCCAGCAGCCGCCTGGCCCCATGCGTCGCCATGGAGACGTGGTCTTCCTGGTTGGCACTGGTGGGGATGCTGTCCACGCTGGCGGGATAGGCACGCTGCTTGTTTTCCGACACCAGGGCAGCCGCCGTGACATGGGCAATCATATAGCCGGAATTCAGCCCCGGCTCCGGAGACAGGAAGGCCGGCAGACGGCTCTGGCTGGCATCCGTCAGCAAGGCGATGCGGCGCTCTGACAATGATCCGATTTCTGCCGCCGCCAGGGCCAGCTGATCGGCCGCAAAGGCAACCGGCTCGGCATGGAAATTACCGCCGGAGAGCGCTTCATCCTGACCGGGGAAGATCAGCGGGTTATCGGTGACTGCATTAGCCTCGGCATGAAGGACACCGGCGGCGGACCGCATCAGGTCGAGGACCGCGCCCATAACCTGGGGCTGACAACGCAGGCAGTAAGGATCCTGGACCTTTTCGCAATCGGCATGCGAGCCGAGAATTTCACTGTGCTCCAGCAGGCTGCGTATGCCGGCCGCTGTTTCTATCTGTCCCGGCTGTCCGCGCAGCGCGTGAATTCGGGCATCGAACGGTACCATAGAGCCCTTCGCGGCATCGACGCTGAGGGCGCCGCAGACCAGGGCATTGCTGAAAGCGGTATCGATCTCAAACAGGCCAGCCAGAGCCAGGGCAGTCGAAACCTGGGTGCCATTGAGCAAAGCCAGGCCTTCCTTGGGCGCCAGCTCTACCGGTTCGAGCCCAGCCGCGTTGAGAGCCTTACCCGCCGGCATCCGCGTGCCGCGATAGAAGACTTCGCCGCCGCCCATCAGGGCCAGCGACATGTGCGCGAGCGGCGCCAGGTCACCGGAGGCGCCGACCGAACCTTTTTCCGGGATCAGCGGGAGGATATCGGCATCAGCCATGGCCTGAAGCGCCATAAGGGTCGACCAGCGTATGCCAGACGCCCCGCGGCCGAGACTGGCCAGCTTGAGCGCCATGATCAGGCGAACAATGGCCGCCGGCAAAGGCTCTCCGAGCCCGACCGCATGGGACTCCACCAGGCGCTGTTGCAGCAGACCCAGTTGATCGGCGGCAATGCGCGTATGTGCCAGTTTTCCGAAACCGGTATTGAGGCCATAGACGGTCCGGCCGGAGGCAATCAGCCGCTCTACGCTGGCCGCAGAGGCATCGACATCGGTTTTCGCCGCCTCGGCCAGCGTAAATCCTGCGCCGAGGAAAATCTCCCGCCAGTTCGCCAGCGCCATCGCACCGGGCTTGATCACAACCTGGCTCATTGCCACTCCCCATTGAGAATTCGAGCATGCAGCGGGCGGTGTCCGACCCACTGGATAAGTTCTGCCGGCCGGTCGATATCCCAGACCGCCAGATCGGCGCGTTTGCCGGTTTCAAGTGTCCCGATCTCGCGCTCCAGCCCGAGGGCGCGCGCAGCTTCCCGGGTGATGCCCGCTAACGCCTCTTCAACTGTCAGGCCGAACAGCGTGCAGGCCATGTTGGCGGCGGTCAGCAATGACAGGAGTGGCGAGGAACCGGGATTGGCATCGGTCGCCACCGCCATACAGACACCTTTTGCGCGCAGCACAGCGATCGGCGGCAGCTGCGTTTCGCGCAGCGTGTAGAAGGCCCCCGGCAAGAGCACAGCCACGCTGCCGGCCTTTGCCATCGCCGCGACGCCCTCTTTGCTGGTGTATTCAAGATGATCGGCAGACAAGGCGTCAAAACCGGCTGCCAGGGCCGCACCACCACAATCGCTGAACTGGTCGGCATGCAGTTTCACCGGCAGGCCGGCCTCCCGTGCCGCCTCGAAAACACGGCGGGTCTGCTCAGCCGAAAAGGCGATGGTTTCGCAATAGGCATCAACCGCGTCGGCAAGACCTTCGCGCGCTGCTTCACGGATCAGGGGCAGGCAGACTTCGTCGATATAGGCATCGGACCGGCCGGCGTATTCTGCCGGGACCGCATGAGCGGCGAGGAGCGTCGTCACCACCCGCAGCCCGGAGGCCCGGCCGCAAGCGCGGGCTGCCTTGAGCATGGCGAGCTCGCTTTCGAACTCGAGACCATAACCCGACTTGATCTCAACTGTCCCCACACCCTCACGGGCGAGCGGGTCGAGCCGGGTCAGCGCCGCTGCAGCGAGCTCAGCCGCATCGGCCCGGCGGGTTTCGCTGACCGTGCGCGCGATCCCGCCGCCGGAACGCGCAATGTCCTCATAGCTCTCGCCCTGTAGCCGGCGGGCATATTCATCCGAACGGTCGCCGGCAAAGACGATATGGGTGTGGCAATCCACCAGGGCGGGCGTCACCCAGCGGCCCTCAAGGTCCACAGTTTCGCTGACATCCACCGGAGCCTCGCTGCGCGGCCCGACATAGGCGATGCGGTCACCGGCGATACCGAGAGCGCCATCATGCACTTCGTGCAGCTTGCCACTCTCTTCGGACACCATGGTCGCGAGCTTGGCGTTGATCAGCAATTTATCCAGACGCATGGGGCAGTCCCGGCTTGGCTTTATTTGTATATGCAAATAATAAGAAGTCGGAGCGCTGTCCACTGGCCGAGTGAAGATGAAACATCTGTTTTTTGACCATGCCCTGCTGCAAACCGGTTGGGCTAATCAGGTCCGCATCGCCATTGATGCGGATGGCCGCATCGCTTCGGTTGCGCCCGGCGCGAAGCCAGGGGGCGATGATCATCGCCACCGGCTTGGTCTTCCCGGAATGGCCAATCTGCACTCGCATGCCTTCCAGCGCGCCATGGCGGGGTTGAGCGAGTTCCGCGCTCCGGGGCGCGACAGTTTCTGGTCCTGGCGCGAGCTGATGTACCGCTTTGTCGCCCGGCTAACGCCAGCGGATGTCGAGGCCGTGACCAGCCTGGCCTATTGCGAGATGCTGGAAACCGGTTTCACCAGCGTCGGTGAATTCCATTATCTGCACAATCAGCCCGACGGGCAGAGCTATGCCAATCCGGCCGAGATGGGTCTGCGGGTGGTGGCTGCGGCCTCAACAACCGGCATCGCCCTCACCTTGCTGCCCGTGCTCTATCGCTGGGCCGGTTTCGGCAAGCGCGCGCCCGAGCCGCACCAGGCGCGTTTCGTCAACACATTGGACGGCTTTGCCGATCTGCACGGTGCGGCGGCCGAGGCCATCAAGCACCTCCCGCGTGCCAGGCTCGGGCTGGCCCCTCATTCGCTGCGCGCCGTGGACCGGGATGAGTTCGACGCCTTGCAGGCCCTTGCCGGGGATGGGCCAGTTCATATCCATATCGCCGAGCAAATGGCCGAGGTTACAGCCTGCCAGGAAGCCGTGGGCACAACGCCGGTGGATTATCTGCTCAACCAGGTCGAGGTCGATGAACGCTGGTGCCTGGTTCATGCCACCCACATGACACCCGCGGAGACCACGGCATTGGCACAGACCCGTGCCATCGCCGGGCTTTGCCCACAGACCGAAGCCAATCTTGGCGATGGTCTCTTTCCCGCGCCCGATTATCTCGCCGCCGGGGGCCGGCTGGGGATCGGAAGCGATAGCCAGATCCGCATTGACCTGGCCGAGGAATTACGTCTGCTGGAATACGGCCAGCGCCTGCGCTCGCAGCAACGCAATGTGTTGAGCCAGCCGGGCGAAGCCACCGGCGTGTCGCTCTATGGCGCGGCGGCCAGCGGCGGAGCTCAGGCCATTGCCCAGGGCTCCGGCCAGCTGGAAGCCGGTCAGCCCGCCGACATCGTGACCCTGAACCTGGATGCCCCCGCGCTATGGGCCGAAGACCCAACTGCGATAATCAGCAGCTGGATATTCAGCGGCGATGGACGCTGCATTGAAACGGTCTATGTCTCGGGTCGAACAGTCGTTGAAAACGGGCGTGCCAAGGCACGCGATGAAGTCGAGCAACGCTATGGGGCGAGCATAAGGCGACTTCGCAATTGGGCCTGTTAGTCTATGAGTGAATGGCGCGAACAACTCGAACTGGACGGACAAGGCGCCGTCTATGAACAAATCAAGCGCGCGCTTTCAGTGAACATCCGATCGGGTGACTGGGCGCCGGGACACCGCGTACCGGGTGAAGAAGACCTTGCCAATCATTTCGGTGCGGCACGCATGACGGTTCACCGGGCCCTGCGCGAGCTGACCGATGAAGGTCTGATCATCCGGCGCCGGCGCGCCGGCAGTTTCGTCGCCCTGCCCCCGCCGCCCGCGGCTATGCTGGAAATTGTCGACATGTCCAGCCTGATCCCGGCGCGTGGTCAGCATTACCACTATGAGTGCCTGGTCAATGAAACCGTGAACGCGGATCAGGAAACCGCCGAGCGCATGCGCATCGAAACCGGAAGCCCGGTCCAGCGCATATTGTGCCGCCATTATGCGGACGAAGCCGTGGTCGAGCTGGAAGAGCGCTGGATCAATCTGTCACTGCTCCCCGAGGCCCGCACGGCGGCGTTTGATCGCTCCAGCCCGGGCGCCTGGCTGCTCTCCGTCGCCCCGTGGACCGAGGCGGAGCATACCGTCTCGGCTGCCAATGCCGATACGGCGACCGCGGAGCTTCTGGACGCCGCAATCGGCCAGGCCTGCCTGGTCCTGGAGCGCCGGACATTCCAGGCCGAACGTGTTGTAACCTATGCCCGTCTGACCCATCCGGGTGATCGCCACAGCATGAGCGAACGCTTCATTCCGGGCAATGGTTCGCAATCGTAATAAATTGCTTTTGCACGTCGCATAATTCATTCACGGCGCTAAACGACTGGATTTCCCGAATCGTGCGTTACACGATAGGGAGCCTGTCGATATGCGTACCATTCTTGTCTATACCGCCCTGGCATTCGCCGTGTTTTTCCTGCCCCCGCTGACCGAGGGCGGGGCGCAATCCATGGCGGGGTTACGGGCGGATAGCGGCCATCAGGTGCTCAATGAATGCACCGCGTTCGCGCGCTTCGATCCAGCGCACGACGGCGACAATGTCATGTTCGGGGTCGATATAGACCATGTTGGCCCCTGCCCCCAGGTAGGCGAAGCTCGTCTGCGGAGCAGCCTCTACTGAAATCGTTGCGCCCGCGATATCCGGGCGGTTGAGGAAGAAATTCATATATCCATAATGCGGCGCCACATCGGTCGGCGTCAGCGACGCCTCGAACCAGGCGTCGGACAAGACCTGTTCCCCGTCCCAATTGCCGCGATGCAGACCCAGCAGGCCGAGCCGGGCCTGGTCATAGGCCGAAAGCATCATGCCGCCACCCCAATGGCCGCCACCGGAGACCGACCACATCTGCTCGCCGTCAATCTCGACATAGGAATTGCGATAGCCATGCCATTCCCAGCTGCCCGATGAGCCGATCGGGGTCATGACCTCGTTCGCCAACACGTCCGGCAGGGGACGCTCGAAGACGTGCAGTGCAGCCAGAGCCAGGGCGTTGACGCGGACATCATTATATTCCCAGGCCGCCCCAGGCTCGGGCGGCCCCGCCACAAGATCACGGGCCGGATTGTCCCGGGCCGGTCGGTCGGCCCAGGCCGGCTTGTCCCACAGCGTGCCCCACCAGCCCGATGTCTGGCGCAGCATCTGGTCCCAGGTGATGGCGCGATTGTGCTCGGTCTGGAACAGCGGATCGTCGACATAGTCGGAGACGCGGTCATCGACGCTGGCGATCAGTCCGTCATCGACGGCGACACCCACGACATGGCTGAGGAAGGTCTTGGAGATGGAGAAGGTCATGTCGACCCGGTCCAGATCCCCCCATTCCGCAACGATATAGCCATTGCGCATGATGATCCCGGCCGGCTCGCCGCGGCGGCGAAACTCGCCGAGCGGGCTGGAATGCGGCTCGAAGGCCCAGGTTAGCGGGACCATGACCGACAGGTCGCGGACATCAACCCCCTCCCAGCCCTCACGCGGCTGGGTCTCATTGTCGATCGCGAACTGGACCGCCGCCTGCAGCGCGTCCGGATCAAATCCGAGGGCCTCTGGATCCCGGCGTTCCCAGGCCGCATCGCCCTGCGGGGGGAAATAGTCCTGCGCCCAGCTCGAGGACGCGATCAGTATAAGAGATAATCCCGCGACAAACCGCATCACAGCCCTCCCCGGCCTTGATTAGTATTCCCAGCGCAGACCGATGCTGACCGCCCGGGGTTCGCCCGGGAAGTAGCGGTCATTGCCGAAAGCGAAGTCCGCGCGCTTAGCATAGCGCGTATCCAGCGCGTTGCGCACCGCAAGGAAGCCGGACAGCCCCTCGGACAGCACATGACGGGCGCGCAAGTTCAACACATCATGGCCGTCATAAGCGCGCGTATTCGCAGCATTGGTCTGGTATTCGCCAACATGCACCCATTCGGCAGAGACACGGGTCTGCGGGCGAACCTCCCAATTCAACCGGGCATTCCAGAGCCATTCCGGAGCCGTATCAATGGCCGCGCCATCGCGGATCACCTCGCTCTGATTGCCGACATTGCGGTCAAAGGCGTACCGGTGCTCCGCCCAAACCGCACCAAGATCGAATGTAAACGCCTCCGACAGCGGGTAGGATATCTCCACCTCCACGCCCTCATGGGTGGTCTCGCCATCGGTCACATTGATCCCGTCGGCATCGCGGAAGAACACATTCTGCTTGGCCATGGTAAAAGCGACGAGCTCAACCCGGCCGCCATTATTGAAGTTGCGGCGATAGCCCAGCTCAACGCTATCAATGGTTTCCGGTTCGATATCGTCAATGATCTGGTTGAGTTGCAGGCGGTAGAGCTCGGCGGTCTGGGGGGCACGAGCGCCCCGCGCCAGACGGCCAAAGAGTTTGGACGCGGCATCGACATCCCAGGTGAAACCGAGATGCGGCGTCACCGTGGTGAAATCATCTTCCCGGTCGGCAAGCCGCTGGAAACGCCCAATCGTGTTGTCTTCCAGTGCGTTGTGATAATCGTAGCGGGTATTTTCAAGGCGCAGGCCGGCTTGCACATCGAGCCGCTCGCTCAACGCCCAGCGGGCTTGAGCGTAGGCAGCGATGACATCGGCATCGACGTCATAATCATAGTGCTCGCCCTGCACGAATGAGAAGATCGTCGGACGTTCCTGGGTTTCGCGCAAATACCCGTCAGTGCTGTCAAAATCTGCACCGAGGATCAGCTCGACACCGTCCCAGGCTCGCGCCATTGAGGCCTGCAGGCCGAGACTGTCATGGCCGCTCTCCTCCAGCGCCTCGGACGGCAGGAAATGCATCAAGAAATCCATGGCGTTCGACCGCAAATACGGCGTCACCGTCCAGTCCCAACCGTTGGTGTTCCCGTCCAGCCTCAGGCTGGCGCGGACGGCATGGGCATCGCGAAATGCCTCGGGATCATTATTGACCCGCGACAATGCCTCGCTCTCATAGGCATCCGTACCGACGATGAAGCCGGCGGTCTCCTGATTGAGATTCACCGCGGTCAAGGTAAAGCGCCAATCGACACGCTCGGTCGCGCCGGACAGTCGCAACACGCCAGATTGCCGGTCCATGCCCGACATGTCGCGCCAGCCATCTTCATGCTGCAGCGCGATGCCAAGATAGCCGCCCTCCCACTGGGTCATGCCCCGTCCGCGCAGACGGCCAAAGGAGCCTGCTTCGGCCTCGAGGTAATTACTCCCACTCTCCGGCAAACGGACATTGATCACGCCATGCAGGCCGTTGGAGCCTTGCAGGGCACTGCCTGGGCCACGCAGGACCTCGATCCCGCTGGACAAGCCCGGAAGCGCTTCAAACAGCCCGTTGACATTGGCAAAGCCGGCAGCGCGCAGCGGAATACCGTCTTCCAGATACAGGAAGGATCCCGCGCCCGCGCCACCGGTGAGGACCGGAGACCGGATCGCCGTCAGGTGCTCAGCTCCATTACCGCGATGCAGGAAGGCGCCCGGCACACGATTGACCAGCTCGGCGGGATGATGCGCACCGGTTTCGACAATGGCCTCGGCGTTTACCAGGCCCGCGGCCATCACCGCGCTGTCGCGCGTCTCCCCGGTCCGGTCGGCGGTCACGATAATGGTTTCCTGGGCCAGGGCGGGGGCTCCGGCCAGGGCAAGCAATACGCTGAAGATCGGCTGTTTCATGCCGCGCAAGCTAGGCCGAGAAGGCGATATGTCTACTTATTTGCTGCGCGGACCGCGTGGCGCTTGCGCAGAAGCTCAACGCAATCGTCCAGGCTGAGATCGCGGGACTCCAGCAGCACCATGAGGTGGAACAGCAAATCCGCCGCCTCGCCAACCAGCGCCTCGTCATTTTCCGACACGGCCGCCATGGCCACCTCGACGCCTTCCTCACCGACCTTTTGTGCCGGTTTCTTGGGTGCCCTGGCCAGAAGGTCACCCACATAGGATCCCTTGGGCTTTTCCTTGCGGCGCTTCTTGATGATGGAGCGCAGATGCGCGAGGAAGCCCAGCCCCGGCGCCGGGTCGTCACCGAAACAGGTCACTGTATCGAGATGGCAGGCCGGGCCTTTCGGTTTGACTTCCACAAGCAGTGTGTCGGCATCGCAATCGACCGAGATATTGATCAGTTTGAGGATATTGCCGGAGGTCTCGCCCTTCTTCCAAAGCCGTTGCTTGGTGCGGCTGTAGAAATGGACCTTCTTGGTCTCCTGCGTCTTTTCGAGCGCCTCGGCATTCATATAGCCGAGCATCAATACCTGGCGCGTTGCCACATCCTGGATGATCGCCGGCATCAGCCCGTCGACCTTTTCCCAGTTGAGAGACTTCACTTTGATCATGGCCGAATCGAGATCCCCTCGGCGATCAGATAGGATTTCAATTCTCCTATACCGATCAGACTTTTATGAAAAACGCTGGCGGCCAGCGCCGCATCCACATTGGCGCGTTCGAACACGGTTTTGAAGTGGTCTTTACGCCCCGCCCCGCCCGACGCCACCAGCGGCGTCGGGCATAGCTCCCGGGCCGCGGTGAGCTGGTCGATGTCATAACCATCACGCACACCGTCCTGATCCATGCAGTTGAGCACGACCTCGCCTGCGCCGCGATCGATGCCCTCGCGGAGCCAGTCGAGCGTATTGCGCCCGGCGAGCTGAGTCTTGGCAGGGTCACCGGTGTACTGGTGGACCCGCCAATCGCCATCAATCGTTTTGCTATCAATGCCCAGCACAACGCACTGGCTGCCAAATTCACGCGCCAGCGCGTCAATCAATTCCGGCGTTTCAAGAGCGGGTGAGTTGACGGAAATCTTGTCAGCCCCCGCGAAAAGCCGCGCCCGGGCATCGTCGACACTGCGGATACCGCCAGCGACGCAGAATGGAATGTCGATGACCGAAGACACGGCGCTGATCCAGGCTGGCTCCACCGTGTCACCACGGGCGCTGGCTGCGATGTCATAGAAGACCAGCTCGTCTGCCCCCTCTTTCGCATATCGCGCCGCCAGAGCGACGATATCGCCGACATCCTCGTGATCGCGGAAGCGGACGCCCTTGACCACACGGCCATCGCGTACGTCGAGGCAGGGAATTATGCGCCGCGCGAGCATGCCAGAGCCTCCTCGAGCCTGAACTTGCCCTCATAAATCGCCCGCCCGGTGACCGCACCGGCACAACCGGATTCGCGAAGGGCCTCGATATCCTGCAGGGAGGAGATACCGCCAGAGGCCTGCCACTGGATCCCAGGATAAGCGCGCATCAGCCGGGTATACAGCTGGCCATTCGGGCCACTGAGATCCCCGTCACGGGCAATATCGGTGACCAGCGCATGCTGCAGCTCACAACCGCTATAGGCCGCAATGACATCATCGATGGTGACGGTGAGAACATCCGTCCAGCCCCGCACCGCCGGGCGATAATCGCCGTTGATGTACTGGACATCCAGGGCCAGCGTGACGCGTTCGGCGCCAAAACGGTCCAGCCAGGGCAAGACCGTCTCGGGTTCGGTAATGGCCAGCGAGCCAATCACGACCCGGCTCACGCCCATGTCGAGCAGTGCTTCGATATCGGCCGTATCACGTACACCGCCGCCGGCCTGGACCTTGATACCGGTCCCGGCGATCGCTTCGATCGCAGCCGACTGCCCGCGCTTGCCGTCACGCGCACCGGCCAGGTCGACAACATGGATCCAGTCACTGCCAGCTGTTTTGAACGTTTCGGCGACGGCTCCCGGATTGTCGCCATAGACCGTCACGGCGTTGAAATCACCTTTCAGCAAGCGAACAACGCCCCCGTCCAGCAGATCGATAGCGGGATACAGAATCATGCGTCCAACTCCGCGAAATTTTTCAAAATTTGTGCGCCCGCGGCGCCCGAGCGCTCGGGATGAAACTGACACCCCCAGACATGGCCCTGTCGCACGACCGCCGAGCACTCTGCTCCGTAGGTCGTCGACGCCACGGTGTAGGGACCGACCGGGGCGAAGAAGCCGTGAACGAAGTAAACATATTCACCCGCCTCAATACCTTGGACCAGAGCATCGTCAGACCGCTGCAGGTCCAGCGTGTTCCAGCCCATATGGGGCCAGACACTCCCCGCATCCCGCGGCAGTTTCTCGACAGCGCCATCGATGAGTCCGAGACAGTCAATCTCGTCTTCAGCCGAACGACTGAACAGGAGCTGCATCCCGAGACAAATACCCATGAGCGGACGTTGATCTTCGTGCAAAACCTTGGCCCAGCCACTCTTCTGCAGCTGTTCCATGGCCGGACGCGCAGAACCCACTCCCGGCAAGATCAACCGGTCACAATCGGCCAACTCCTCCGGTGCGACGCCGGTTCGGTAATCTAGCCCTGCCCGTTCCAGTGCAAATCGGACCGAGGCCAGATTGGCGCAACGGGTGTCTATCAGGCCGATCGTCATGCCAGGTGCTCCTTGGTCGACGGCAGGCGATCCCCCTCGACTCGCACCGCCTGGCGCAAGGCCCGACCGAAGGCCTTGAACGTGCCCTCGATCATATGGTGAGCATTCTCGCCCTCGACCTTCACGTGGATCGCCGCCTTGAGGCTTTCCGCGATTGAACGGAAGCAGTGCGCGGTCATCTCGACCGGGAACTCGCCCACGCTCTCACCCGGGATTTCCCCCTCAAACTTGGCAAAGGGGCGCCCCGAAAGATCGATCCAGACCCCGGCACGGGTCTCATCCATCGGCAGCTCGAAACCGAAGCGGGCAATTCCGCGCTTGTCTCCCAGAGCCTCGCCGAGCGCTTCGCCAAAGGTCAGGCAGACATCCTCGATCGTGTGGTGGGCATCGATTTCGAGATCTCCCTCGACACTGACACGCAGGGCAATACCGGCGTGGCGCGCGATCTGATCGAGCATGTGGTCGAAATAGCCGACACCCGTATCGATCTGGCTGGGGCCATCCTGGTCAAGATTGATCGAGACTTCCACGTCGGTCTCGGCCGTCTTGCGACGCTTGGCAGCGGCCCGAACGGTGGGTTTGGACCGCTCGACCTGTTGCGCTTCTGCCGCCTGACGCCGCAGCCGCATGGCCAGGGCGTGGGCGTCCAGCCCCTCAATCTCGGCCAGGCGCTCGACCGTCGGTGCGATCGCTCGGGCCCCCTCGACCGTGGCGCGCAGAATGGTCGTGGTTTTCTGGAAGGCTTCAACGGTAACACCGCCATAGGCCCGGGCCGCGCCACCGGTGGGCAGCGTGTGGTTCGGGCCGGCCGCATAATCACCGGCCGCCTCAGGGGTCCAGGCACCGACAAAGATGGAGCCGGCATGGCGGATCATGCCGACCAGCTCGTCCGGCTCGGCGGTCTGGATGATCAGATGCTCAGCGGCATAGGCATTGGCGACATCCGCCATTTCCTGACGCGACGCACAAACAATACTGCGCGACTTGGCCAAAGCCGCCCGGGCAATATCAGCGCGCGGCAGTGCGCCGAGCTGGTTGTCGATGGCCGCCTGGAAGCGCGCATTATTGGCCACATTGTCGGTGACCAGCACGACCTGGGCATTGGGATCGTGCTCGGCCTGGCTGAGCAAATCGGCTGCGACGAAATCGGCGCGAGCCGTATCGTCCGCAATCACCATGACCTCGCTGGGCCCGGCGGGCAGATCGGTCCCGGGCCCGCCCGGCAGAGCCGAGACATAAGCCTTGGCGGCTGCAACATAGGCATTGCCCGGACCATAGATCTTGTCGGCGCGCGGCAAACCTGCGGCACCGGTAGAAAGTGCCGCGATCGCCTGGGCGCCGCCGAGCGCATAGACCTCATCCAAACCGAGCAGGCCGGCTGCGCCCAGCACAACCGGGTTGAGTTCACCATCCGCTCCGGGCGGACTCACCACGACAATGCGAGGAACGCCGGCGAGCTGGGCCGGCACGGCCAGCATGATCAGGGTCGACACCAGCGGCGCCGAGCCCGCCGGCACGTAGAGCGCGGCCACATCGACCGGTCCGGCCCGACGGCTGGCCTCGAGCCCCGGCCAGGTCTCGACGGAATATTCAGCATAGCCCTGACGCACATGGAAGCGTCGTACAGCATCGGCCGCGGACTTGATGGCGTCCTTGTCCTGTGCCGTCAGCGCGTCCCGGGCGGCGCGAATGGTCTCCGTCGCGATGCGGAAATTCAGCGGCGCATAGCCGTCCAGTTTCTCGGCGTAGGAGCGAACCGCATCACCGCCCTTGGCGCGGATGGCATCAACGATCTCGCGCGCGGCTGCATCGGCGGCGCCGGTTTCTGCCGGCCGCGACAGAGCCGTCTCGCGCTCCACCGTATCGGCCTCGCCCCAGTTGATAGTCGTCAACATGACAGGCCCCTATGCCAGCATTTTTTCAATCGGGAGCACGAGGATCGCCCGCGCACCCTCGGCCTCGAGGGCTTCGAGCGTCTCCCAGAAAACCCGCTCGCGGCAAACCGCGTGCAGCGCCACGACATCATCACGCCCGGCGATCTGGGCCACGGTCGGGGCTTCGGCGCCCGGCAGCAGGGCCTTGATCGCCTCAAGCCGGTCGACCGGGGCGTTCATCATGATGTATTTGGTCTGTGCCGACGCGATTACACCCTGGGCCCGGCGCATCAGGATCGAGGCAATCTCGTCCTTGGCCGGATCCCGGTTCTGCGCCGGGCGGATCATCACAGCTTCGGAGTTCAATACGGTTTCGAAAGCGCCCAGCCCATTGGCCTCGAGCGTTGCACCGGACGACACCAGGTCACAGATCGCCGCAGCAATATTGAGCCGCGGGGCCACTTCCACCGAGCCGTGCATTTCGACGATTTCCGAGACCACGCCGCGCTCGCGCAGATAGGCATCGGTGATCGCCGGGTAAGAGGTGGCAATCGCCTTGCCCGCGAGATCCTGGATCGAAGTAATCTCCCCGCCCTTGGGGGCCGCAAGCTTGAGCGTGCAGGTCGCGAAGCCGAGCCGCAGAGCGACTTCCAGTTCCTTCGCCCGGCGCCCTGCCAGCTGCTCTTCCTTCAGCACATTCTCTCCGACAATGCCGTAATCACAGGCCCCCGAAGCGACGAAGTTCGGAATGTCATCATCCCGCACCAGCATCAGATCGACCGGCATGTTTTCCGCGCTTTGATGCAGCTTGTCGCGACCATAGGCGAAGCGGAGACCGCAACGCTTGAGCAGATCCATACCACCCTCAGAGAGGCGGCCCTTGCTTTGAACGGCAATACGCAAACGGGTCACGAGCTTTGTTCCTTCAAACGATCGAGGATAAGGCGATAGCCCTGGTGGGGTTCCTGGCTGAGAAAACGGGAGACGCGTGTAACGGTCGTTGTACTCGCTCCGGTCAACTCACTGATTTCGCGATAAGAGTGGCCACCCTGATCAAGCAGGCAGGCGACCCGCCAGCGTTCACTAATCGTCTTGATTTCACCCGGCGTGAGCAGATCCCGCAAAAAGCGCTCGGCTTCTTCCGGAGCCTTCAGGCGCAGCAAGGCCTCTGACAAAGCGTCCAGATCTGTAACGGTGACTTCGGTCATTTTATCGCATCCGATGAGTTCGGGGAGCGATATAGCGTGTTAGCGCGATAACACAATAACGCAATACAGCAAATTCGACTGGCGGACTGGTTTGCTCGGGGCGCACGCCTTATCTTGGGAAAACTCTAGCTACAGACCTGCATAGGTACGCAATGAACTATCGCGAAATGCAGCCGGTCGCCGAAGACCTCGCCGACGTCATGAAAACCCTGGCTCATCCGAGCCGGCTTATGGCTTTGTGCGCTATCATGGAAGAGGAATTGCCCGTCGGCGCCCTGGCCGAGGCCGTCGGCCTGCGACCGCAAGCCATGTCGCAGCAATTGGCAATTTTGCGCAATAAGGGTCTCGTTTCGACCCGCCGCGACGGCCAGACCATCTATTACGCGCTTGCCGACGCGAATATTCGCCAATTGATGCAGGCGCTCTACCGGACCTATTGCGAGCCCAATACCCGCTAGCGCAGCTGGATAACGACAAGGGCCAGGAGAGCGACCACGATGACGCCGACAACGAGGCGTCCGAGCCCCCCGCCCGGCTTGCCCTTTACCGTCTCATACCCCGCCGATTTCCAGGCCATGATCCCGCCGGCGAGATGACCGGCCAGCTTGCGGCCGCTGGCTTCCGCCTGGGCAAAGGCGCGCGCTGAACGTCCACCGGACCGGCAAGACAGCACCACGGATTTGTCGCCGGCCTCCGGGATTGCGGCGACATCAAAGGTCGAAAGCGGGTTCAGGATTGCTCCGGGAATATGTTCCGCCTCGAACTCACCGGTCTCGCGGACGTCGACGAGGATGAGCGTTTCATCCGCCATCCCCTCTTTGACTTCCTTCGGCGTAAAATCTCGCGGCTCGCTCATTCCATGCTCCCGGGATATTGTCGTTGTGAATCGCATTACCTACATATTTGCGTAGGTCTGCACAAAAGGATAAACCGGATCTGTTTCCCGGCAAGTTGAAAACCCATGCATCAAGCTCCCGACGTCAAAGCCTTCTTCGATCCCGATACTTATACCGTCAGCTACATCGTCTCCGACCCGTCCACGGGCAAGGCGGCGATTATCGATTCCGTTCTGGATTACGACCCGGCCTCGGGACGTACGCAGACGCGCTCGGCCGATGCGGTCATCGCGGATATCAAGGAACGCGGATTGACGGTCGACTGGATCCTGGAGACCCATGTACACGCCGATCACCTCTCCGCTGCCCCCTATCTGCGGGAGAAGCTGGGCGGCCGGATCGGTATTGGCGAGCATGTCAAACAGGTTCAGGGCGTATTCGGTGATCTGTTCAATGCAGAGCCGGGCTTCTGCCGTGACGGGTCGCAATTCGACCACCTCTTTACCGATGGTGAAACCTTCCAGATCGGCGAGATCGAGGCCACGGCCATCTGGACGCCGGGACACACACCGGCCTGCATGGTCTATCACGCCGGCAATGCCGCCTTCGTTGGCGATACGCTGTTCATGCCCGATTTCGGGACCGCGCGCTGCGACTTCCCGGGCGGCGACGCGCACACGCTGTACCGGTCGATCCAGAAAATCTTCGCCCTGCCGGACGAGACCCGGCTGTTCATGTGCCATGACTACAAGGCACCGGGTCGCGACCACTATGCCTGGGAAACAACCGTGGCCGAGGAGAAGGCGAACAATATCCATGTCCATGAAGGCACCAGTGAAGACGACTTCGTGGCCATGCGCGAAGCGCGCGATGCCAAGCTCTCCATGCCAACCCTGATCCTGCCCTCGGTCCAGGTGAACATGCGGGCGGGCGATCTTCCGGAGCCGGAAGACAATGGCACGCGCTATCTCAAGATCCCGCTGAACGCCGTCTGATATGTTCAAACTGGCCATGCGCATCTTCCCCGGCCTGAACTGGCTGCGTGGATACAATGCCAAGCTCTTCGCCGATGATGCCCTAGCCAGCATTATCACGTCCATCCTGCTGATCCCGCAAAGCCTCGCCTATGCCCTGCTGGCAGGTCTGCCGCCCCAGGCCGGACTGTATGCCTCGACCACGCCGCTGATCGCCTATGCCCTGTTCGGGTCCAGCCGGGTGCTGGCGGTCGGTCCAGTGGCGGTCGTTTCGCTGATGACCGCCGCTGCCATCGGTGAGTTGGGACTGAACGATCCAGCCCAGCAGATGGCGGCCGCAGGTGCCCTCGCCCTGCTTTCCGGCGGCTTTCTGCTTGTCTTCGGCCTGCTCAATCTGGGCAGTATTGCCAATTTCCTCAGCCGTCCGGTGATCAGCGCCTTCATCACGGCGTCGACCCTGCTCATCATCGCCAGCCAGCTGCGCCATATCCTCGGCATTGAGGCCTCGGGGGCGACCCTGCCCGAGCTGGTGCTTTCCATGGCGCAGAGCATCGGCCAGCTGAATCTCCTCGCCCTGGCCTTCGGCGCCGGCAGCCTCGCCTTCCTGATTTTCATGCGTGGCGGTTTGCAGCCCCTGCTGACCGGGCTGGGCGTGCCAGACGGCACGGCCTCGACAATTACCCGCGCCTCTCCAGCCCTGCTGGTGGTCATCACCACGCTCATCGCCGCCGGCATGTCGCTGGCCGACCGGAACGGGCTTTCCATTGTCGGCGAGCTTCCGACCGGGCTTCCACCCCTGCAGCCGCCGCTTGTTCCACTGGAAATCTGGCGCGAACTGCTTGGCCCCGCGGCCCTCATCTCCCTCATCGGTTTCGTGGAAAGCGTATCGGTCGGACAGAGCCTCGCGGCACGCCGCCGCGAAAGCGTCAATCCGAACCGGGAGCTGTTCGGCCTCGGCGCAGCCAATGCCGCCGCTGCCTTTACCGGAGGCTATCCGGTGACTGGTGGATTTGCGCGCTCGGTCGTCAATGAACAGGCCGGAGCACAAACCCCGCTAGCCGGCGTCTTCACAGCCCTCATTATCGCCATTGTGGCGGTCTTCCTGACCCCGCTATTCTATCACCTGCCCAAGGCCGCGCTCGCGGCCACGATCCTCGTTGCGATCTGGAAACTGGCCGATTTCCATAGCCTGCGCGATGCCTGGCGCTATTCGCATTCTGACGGGGCAGCCGCCTTCCTGACCCTGTTCGGCGTGCTTTTTCTCGGCGTCGAGATCGGGCTCACACTCGGGGTCACGGTCTCGATCGGCTCAATCCTGTTGCGGACCATGAAGCCGCACTGGGCCCAGGTCGGCCAGGTCCCCGGAACACACCATTTCCGCAACCCCAACCGGCATGACGTGATCCTGTCGCCGCACGTCTTTGCGATCCGGGTCGACAGCGCGCTTTACTTCGCCAATGCCCATTTCCTGGAAGACCTCCTGGCCCAGACCATGGCCGAGCACGAGGGAATTACCGATGTGGTGCTGATGTGCCCGGCCGTGAATTTCATCGATGCCAGCGCCCTTGCGAGCCTGAGAACCATCAATCAGCGCCTGTCCGACAGCGGCGTGACCCTGCACCTCTCCGAGGTCAAGGGACCGGTCAATGACCACCTCATGGCGGCCGGATTTGCCGACGAACTCAGCGGCGAGATCTTCCTGTCGCAATATGCCGCCATGCGCACCCTCGATCCGCAAACCACCTTGCGTGCAGAAGGCGTCGATTGAGCGTCTTGCGCGTCTCGGGTCAGGGCGTATCGTAGCGTTCAGTCTGTTGATGCGGCGCTTGTGCCGTGGCCTGCCCGGAGATCGCGATGACCCACCATGACCCCAACGAGATTTTCCCGCTCGATCCGGAGTTTGCAGCCGCAGCACACATCAATCCGGAGCGGTATAATGCGCTCTACGAGCAGTCACTGGCAGATCGCGAGGGCTTCTGGCGCGAGCAGGCTCGCCGCATTGACTGGATCAAGCCCTTCACCGAGATTGAGGACGTCTCCTGGGACAAGGATGATCTGCATATCCGCTGGTTCGCCGATGGCACGCTGAATGCCTGCGTCAACTGCATTGACCGGCACTTGCCGGAAAAGGCCAATGACACCGCGATCATTTGGGAAGGTGACGACCCGGAGGTCGACAAGACCATCACCTATAGCGAGCTCTATGCCCAGGTCGGTCGCCTTGCCAATGGCCTGCGCGAGCTTGGCGTCAGCAAAGGCGACCGGGTCACCATCTACATGCCGATGGTGCCGGAAGCGGCCTATGCGATGCTGGCCTGTGCGCGGATTGGCGCGGTGCACTCCGTCGTTTTCGGCGGTTTCTCTCCCGACGCCCTCGCGGGTCGTATCACCGATTGCGAGAGCGATTTTGTCATCACCGCCGATGAAGGCGTGCGCGGCGGCCGGCCGATCTCGCTGAAAGCCAATGTCGACCGGGCGATCGAGATCGCGGGGCGCGGCCAGAAAGTCGTCGTCGTACGCCGGACCGGCGGCGATATCGGCTGGGCGAACGAGCGCGATGTCTGGTACCACGACCTGGTCGCCGGTCAGCCGGATGATTGCGACCCGGAAGAGATGAGCGCCGAGGATCCGCTTTTCATCCTCTACACCTCCGGCTCGACCGGAAAACCCAAGGGCGTGCTGCATACCACGGGCGGCTATATGGTGTGGGCCTCACTGACCCACGAAACCGTTTTCGACTACAAGCCCGGCGACATCTATTGGTGCGCCGCGGATGTCGGCTGGGTCACGGGCCACTCCTACATCGTTTACGGCCCGCTCGCCAACGGCGCCATCACGCTGATGTTCGAGGGGATCCCGACCTATCCGGGTCCCGACCGCTTCTGGCAGGTCGTCGACAAACACCAGGTGAACATCTTCTACACCGCGCCGACCGCAATCCGCGCCCTGATGCGCGAGGGCGATGAGCATGTCACCAAGCATTCGCGGCAATCCCTGCGCCTGCTCGGCAGCGTGGGCGAACCGATCAACCCGGAGGCCTGGACCTGGTATTACCGCGTCGTCGGCGATGAACGCTGCCCCATTGTCGATACCTGGTGGCAGACCGAGACAGGCGGCATCATGATCACCCCCCTGCCCGGCGCCCATGACCTCAAGCCCGGCGCCGCATCCAAACCGATGTTCGGAGTCGAGCTGGCCCTGATGGACGGAGACGGCAAGCGGCTTCCCGACACCGGGGAGCAATCAGGCAATCTGGTTGTGACCCGGTCCTGGCCGGGCCAGATGCGGACAGTCTATGGTGACCACCAGCGCTTCATCGACACCTATTTCTCGACCTATGACGGCCTGTATTTCTCCGGTGACGGGGCCCGCCGTGACAGTGATGGCTATTGGTGGGTCACGGGACGTGTCGACGATGTCCTCAACGTCTCTGGTCACCGCCTCGGCACGGCCGAGATCGAAAGTGCCCTCGTCGCCCATGACGATGTCGCGGAGGCCGCCGTTGTCGGCTATCCCCATGATATCAAGGGCCAGGGGATTTATTGCTTCGTGACCTTGTACCAGGGCCGCGAGCCGGACGCTGAGGACGTCAAGGCGCTGAAAGCCTGGGTGCGTCAGGAAATCGGGCCGGTCGCAACGCCCGACGTCATCCAGTTCGCACCGGCCTTGCCGAAGACGCGGTCCGGCAAGATCATGCGCCGCATCCTGCGCAAGATCGCCGAGAACGAATACGGCAATCTGGGCGACATCTCGACCCTGGCTGACCCCTCCGTGGTGCAAGATCTGATCGCCAACCGGGCCGAGGCCTGAGGCAGGCAGCGTGTATCAGACCTCGCGAAGCGGATCAGAACCCGCTATAGGATTTGCACCAGTATTCCCGCTTCAGGAGCGTGTTTTGCGTATTCGTCTTCTCGCCATCGGCCTTTTGGCCAGTTTTGCATCTGCCTGTGCGACCAGCACGCCTGTCTGCCGGGCTCCGTCCCAGGCCGAGATGCAGGCCTTCACCGCCATTATCAGTCATAATCCGGCGGGCCTGTCCGAGGCGATGGCACCGGGTGCGACGCAAAACGCACTGTCTCAGCAAGACCCCAATCTGCGCAGCCACATCTGGGGTGCCCAGGGCGAAACCCGCGGCACCGTGATTGGGATGCTCTCGCGCCCGCCGCTGTGCGTTGTCGACAACCAGGCGGCCAATGCGGCCAATGACGACCGCAATATCGTGGTCTATCCGCAAAGCAATTTCGACGCCCTGCTGCCCTCTGCCGAAGCCGGCGCGGTCTTCCCCTATGGCGTTCGCATGCGCGATTACATGACCTGTCGCTTCACCGAAACGCCTGACGGTATGCGCCTCGCCGATGCCTGCGGCTACCGTCCCTACACGGCTCCGGCAGTAACGGGTTAATCAAACGGAACAGGCCGCCCTTGAAGGGGCGGCCTGATCTTGCCATTGCCGGTCAGCGAGGACCGCATCAGTCCTCGAACTCGGTCAGCTGCATCGGCTTCTTCAAGCCCTCGGTGATGTACTCATAGGCCGGCAGGGTCAGGAATTCCACGAACTCGTCGGACAGAACAATGTCGCGCAAGAGGCCCGCGGCAACGCCGATGCGCTCTCGCACATCCGGCATGTCCGGCACCTCGCCCTGGATGGATTCGCGGAAGGCCTCGATCTTGGCGCCGATGGTTCCGGCCGTGATGGGCGTCCCTTCTTGCGTGCTGCGCTCAAACACGCGCCACTGCCACAGCTGGGCCCGCGCGATCTCTGCCGTCGCCGCATCTTCCATCAGATTGTGGATCGGCACCGCACCGCGTCCGCCCAGCCAGGCCGCGATATAGCGGATGGCCACATCGATATTTCCGTCCACGCCGGCGTCCGTGATCGTGCCCTCGGGGGCTTCAAGAAGCGCCTTGGCCGTGATCGGAAGCGCCATTTCCTCCTCGCGGTCGATCTGGTTGGCGCGCGGCATTTTCTGGTCGAAGACCTCAAGCGCAACCGGGATCAGATCAGGGTGAGCGACCCAGGTACCGTCATGGCCGTTGAGCACTTCGCGCATTTTGTCCTCACGGACCTTTTCCTGCGCAGCCGTGTTGGCTTCGGCGTCATTCTTGACCGGGATGAAGGCGGACATGCCGCCCATGGCGTGGGCGCCTCGGCGATGACAGACCGAAATCACCCGGCGGGAATAGGCATCCATGAAGGGGACCGCCATGGAGACTTGCGAACGATCCGGCAGGACACAATCCGGGTTCGCTTTCAGGCGCTTGATATAGCTGAAGATATAGTCCCAGCGACCGCAATTGAGACCGACCACATGCTCCTTGAGTTCGTAAAGGATCTCGTCCAGCTCAAACGTTGCCGGCAGGGTTTCGATCAGCACGGTGGCCCGAATGGTTCCGCGTTCCAGGCCCAGCTCGTCCTCGGCGTGCTGGAAAGCCAGATTCCACAGGCGCGCCTCATAGCGGCTCTCAAGCTTGGGCAGATAGAAATACGGTCCGGTTTCACGGGCTTTGAGCGCCTCGTGATTGTGGAAGAGATAGAGGCCGAAGTCGAACAATGAGGCCGACATCGCCACGCCATTGACGAGCACATGACGCTCATCGAGATGCCAGCCGCGCGGGCGGACAATAAGAACGGCAGCATCCTCATTGATCGAATAATTCTTGCCGGACTTCTCGTCCGTGAAATCGATTTCGCGCTTGTTGGCATCGCGCAGATTGATCTGGCCCTCGATCAGATTGGCCCAGTGCGGCGCCGTCGCGTCCTCGAAATCGGCCATGAAACACTTCGCACCCGAATTGAGTGCATTGACGACCATTTTCCGGTCAACCGGGCCGGTGATCTCGACCCGGCGATCCTGCAGATCGGCCGGAGCCGGGCGGACCTTCCAGTCGGCGGCACGAATATCCGCGGTTTCATGCGGGAACAACATCAGCGCGCCGGCATCGAGCTCGGCCTGACGTTCACGGCGATAGCGCAGCAGGGATTGGCGGCGGCGCTCGAAACGGCGATGCAGTCCGGCGATAAAGCTCAGCGCGTCATGGGTGAGGATATCGCGGTAGCCCGGCTCGAGATGGCCGAGAATTTCTACACCGGTGGGAGAAATATGCGTCATGATCGTGTCCTGCCTGTGTGCCTGCTCTGGGACGAGCGTCATTCCTGCGTGCGAGAGAGTACCGGGAGGGTTCGCGATACCGAGGGCGCCCCCTCCCGGCCGGGCTGCAAGAGCCCTGACTTATTCCGCTGCGAACTGCGAGGTTTCGGTCGATTCAGCCATCGCCGTGGTGGAGGACTGACCGCCGGAAATGGCCAGCGAGACCTTGTCGAAATAGCCCGTGCCGACTTCGCGCTGGTGACGCGTTGCGGTGTAGCCATTGACCTCGGACGCAAATTCCAGCTGCTGCAGCTCGGAATAGGCCCCCATGCCGCGATCCTTGTAACCGCGCGCCAGTTCGAACATGCCGTGATTGAGGCTGTGGAAGCCGGCCAGGGTGACAAACTGGAACTTGTAGCCCATCGCACCCAGCTCACGCTGGAACGTCTCGATCGTGGCCTTGTCCAGATTGGCTTCCCAGTTGAAGGACGGCGAGCAGTTATACGCCATCATCTTGCCCGGGTATTCCTTCTGGATGGCTTCAGCGAAACGCTTGGCCTCGTCCAGGTTCGGCTTGGAGGTTTCCCACCACAGAAGGTCGGCCACCTTGGCATAGGCCAGGCCGCGCTTGATGCAGTGCTCGACACCCATGCCCGATTTGAGGCGGTAGAAGCCTTCCGGCGTACGACCGGCGTCGAAATCGATGAATTCGTGGTCGCGCTCATCGACGTCGGAGTTGATCAGCGTCGCGGACTCAGCATCCGTACGGGCCACGGTCAGGGTCGGAACGCCCATTACATCTGCGGCGAGACGGGCTGCGGCCAGATTGCGCTCGTGATGGCTGGTGGAGATCAGCACCTTGCCGCCCAGATGGCCGCACTTCTTCTCGGCTGCAACCTGGTCTTCGAAGTGTACGCCGGCAGCGCCCGCTTCAATGAAGGCCTTCATGATCTCAAAACAGTTCAGCTGACCGCCGAAACCGGCCTCCGCATCGGCCACGATCGGCGCAAACCAGTCGCGGGTCGCCTTGCCGTTCTCGGAGACTTCAATCTGGTCGGCGCGCTGCAGGGCGCGGTTGATCTTCTTGGCCAGCTCCGGAGCCGAATTGGCCGGATAGAGCGACTGGTCCGGATACATGGTGCCGGCGGTATTGGCGTCGGCCGCGACCTGCCAGCCGGACAGGTAGATGGCTTTCAGGCCAGCGCGGACCTGCTGCATCGCCTGGTTGCCGGACAGGGCGCCAAGCGCATTGATGAAGGGCTCGGTCTTGAGCAATTCCCAGAGCTTGTTGGCGCCCCGTTCGGCGAGCGTGTGCTGGATCTGAACCGAACCGCGCAGACGCAGAACGTCTTCCGGCGTGTACGGGCGCTCAATGCCGTTGAAGCGATCTTCGGCTGCATTCGGGACGAGGTCGTTAAAGCTGGTCATGGGTATCCCCGGTCTGACAATTACGTTGCAAACAAGTTGTCAAACGGAAGCAAGCCCGTCGATACCCCCTTTCCTATAAAGCGGATTGCGTGTAGCGTATTTACATTGTCAATTTGTCGGTTTGTAAATTTTATCACATGACTGAAGACTCCAGGCCGCTTGAAAAACTCTTTGCCGGCGCGCGATTGCGGCGCTTGCGCCGCGAACGCGGCCTCACCCAGGCCGACGCCGCACAGGCCCTTGGCGTGTCTGCCAGCTATCTCAACCTGCTGGAACGCAACCAACGTCCCGTCACGGCGCGCGTGCTCCTCGCCCTCGCGGAGAATTTCGACGTTGATGTTCGCGCGTTTGCCAATGAAAGCGACCGGCAGCTGATTGCGGATCTGCAGGAAGCCGCGGCCGATCCGGTGCTCAATGGCTTTGAACTGGACCGGCTCGAGCTCAACGAACTGGCCGATAGCCACCCGCGCGCGGCCGAAGCCTTTGCCCGCCTCTACCAGACCTATCGCGAGACCAGCGCGGCCACGGCCGACCTGGCGACCCGCATGTCCGGCCCGGGATCCACGCTGGAGAGCGTGCGCGACGCCATCGATGCGAGCCAGAATCACTATCCCGAACTCGAGGCGGCCGCGATTGACTTGCTTGAGCGCAGCGGCACCAAGCGCCGGGACCGTGAACGTACGCTGGCCAAATACCTGCTCGATGAGCACGGCTTTACCGTGCGCGTTCTCGACGAGGAGATGATGGCCGGTGCTCGCCGCCGACTCGATTTCCACGGCCGACGCCTGCTGTTGTCTGAAGTCCTCCCCAGCACCTCGCGGGCCTTTCACATGGGCGTGGCGCTGGCCAATCTGGAATGCGGTGAGCTGATCGACAGCCTGATTTCCAAGGCCAACCTGCCGAATGATGACTCAAGACGGCTTTACCGGCTTGGCCTGGCCAACTATCTCGCCGGCGCCATCCAGATGCCTTACGAGGCCTTCCTCTCGGCCGCAGAAGAGAGCCGCTATGACCTCTATGTCCTGCAACGGCGCTTCGAGGCGAGCTATGAGCAGGTCTGTCACCGGCTGACCACGCTTCAGCGCAGCGGGGCGCGCGGCCTGCCCTTTTTCATGATCCGCGTCGACGGGGCGGGCAATGTCTCCAAGCGATTTGGCGGCGGGATCATGCCCTTTGTGCGCTCCGGCGGAGGGTGTCCCAAATGGAATCTCTATGACGCCCTGCGGCTGCCCGAGCGCATTCACGCCCAGAGTTTCGAGCTCCCGGACGGGCGCCGCTTCCTGTCCCTGGCGCGCGGCCAGGTCAGCCCCGCCCCGGCCGGGCAGACGCCGGTGCTGCACGCCATTGCGCTGGGATGCGACTGGGATCATGCGAGCCGGATCATGCATGCTGACGGCCTCGCCGATAGCGCGCCGCAGGCCCTGGGCATAGCCTGCCGCCTGTGTGAGCGCGCCGATTGCGCCCAACGCGCCTTCCCGCCGATCAACCGCAAGCTCGATGTCGAGCCGCATATCCTCGGCGGCTCGCCCTACGGTTTCGACCCAACAAGCTAGACACCCCGCCGGACAACAAAAAAGGCCCCGTCGCCATGACGGGGCCTTGTTCGTTAAAACGGTCAAACCGGACTATTCGGCAGCTCCAGCCACCGCGTGGACATAGGCCATGCGGACATCCTGGTGATTGACCGTGTCCAGGTCCTTGGCGATCTTTTCGTCCTGAGCGGCAAGCTCATCGAGATCCTGGTCGGCGTAATGCATCACGCCCATATCGGTATAGGCCTTCTGGATCTTGTCGCCCCACAGGCCGATATCCTTCACCACCGGAACGATGCGCTGGAACAGCAGGGTGCGGAAGAGCTTGTTCATTTCCGACTGCTCGGCATAGGCTACGCACTCTTCGACCGGCAGATCCATGGTTTCATAAACCTCGCGCGCCTGGAAACGATCGCGCATGTGATAGCAGGCCTCGACCAGGAATTCCTCGCGCTCATCGCGCTCGGCCTGGGTCAGTTGCGGATAGTAATCGCGCAGTGTCAGGCGACCGAAGGCGACATGGCGCGCCTCGTCTTCCATGACATAGGCGTTGACCATCTTGGCCAGCGGGTTCTGCGCCAGGTCACGGATCGTGCCAAAGGCTGCCAGCGCCAGACCTTCAATCACGACCTGCATGGCCAGATAGGTGAAGTCCCAGCGACTGTCGCGCAGAGCATCGTCAACCAGAGCCTTGAGCGGTGCGGTCATCGGATAGGCGACGCCGAACTTCTGCATCAGATTCTTGTAAGCTTCGACGTGACGGGCCTCGTCCATCACCTGGGTGGCGGCGTAGAATTTGGCGTCGAGGTCAGGGACCTGCTCGACGATCTTGGCGGCACAAATCAGTGCAGCCTGCTCGCCCTGCATGAATTGGGAGATATTCCAGGCCTGGGCATGACGGCGGAATTCGATCTGGTGCTTCTTGGACATCTTTTTCCAGATATCCGAACCATGAAGCGCGATGCCTTCATCGGGCAATTGCATCGGGTTCTCGACGTCGAGATCAAGGCTCCAGTCGATGCGGTTGACCGCATCCCACTGCATGTCCTTGCCCTTCTGATACAGGTGCATCAGCGTGGTCCGGCCCTCGCCGTACTCGAAGTCAAACGTGGCATCAAATTCCTGCGGGACCGACCAATGCTTGTCGATGTCCGGCATCGGATAAAGTTCGCGAAGCGAGCCCATGGCGCTAATACCTCCCCAGGTGCGACCAACACTGTTCTATCTGTGAACACCGTTCACTTTCGGAAGAGTGTGTCAATTTCACGTTAAAGGCAAGGGGCAGTCAGGCGACTTCGCGCGATTTTTGATTACTCGGCCGGGGCCTCGTTCGGTGCAGGACGACTAGCCCGCTCACCTTGCTGGGATTTCCAGCGCTCGTAGATGTCTTTCGACGTGCTACGCGATCCATCCGGCGACCAGCCCGGAGGGGCCAGCAGGAACATCATCGCATCGCGCAGATTGCCGGCCTTGCGCATGTCATTGGCAATGCCGAGCCACTCATGCAGCGAGATCTTGATCGGATTGTAGGTGCCGAGATTCTTGATGATACCGTAGCGGATCGGCTCATCGTCAAGCTCGTGCTGGAAGGTCCCGAACATCTTGTCCCAGATGATGAAGACGCCCGCATAATTCTTGTCCAGATACATCGGGTTGATGCCGTGGTGTACGCGGTGGTGCGAGGGCGTGTTCATGACCGCCTCGAACCAGTCCGGGCATTTGCGCACGACCTCGGTATGGATCCAGAACTGGTAGATCAGGTTGAGGCCGCCGACGAAAGCGATCATCACCGGGTGGAAGCCGATCAGCACCAGCACCGAGCCCAGCCACATCCATTTCAGCGTCAGCACCCCGAACCAGGGCTGACGCAGCGCCGTGGTGAGATTGTAATGCTGGGAGGAATGGTGAACGACATGGTCGGCCCAGAACCAGCGCACGGTATGCGCCCAGCGGTGTGACCAGTAATAGACGAAATCGTCCAGCACGAAGGCGACAATCCACGCCCACCAGGCGAAAGGAATATCAAACACCCGGAACTGGTAGACGAATAGCAACCAGCCGCCGACGATACCGGCGAACAGGACACCGGCAATGACATTGCCGAAGCCCATCATCAGGCTGGCCGCACTGTCACGCGGTTCGAAGGTCGCGCCTCCGCGTTGCCGGGCGAAGAACATCTCGGCAAAAATCAGCGCTGTGAACAGCGGCACTGCAAGCCAGGTCGGGTTGATCAGATCGGGAATATTCATCTCAGGCCTGCAATGCGTTGAGTTTATCGGCCCACATGCGGGCCTCGCCGGCATCGCCCAATCCCAGGCGGATCGGCGCGAACGTAAAATCATTCAGCGACAGCGTGATCGCCCCGCCCTCCTCCATGCGCGCAGCGCGGACCGATCCGGGGTCGAGATAGCGGATCACAACGGTATCGCCCTGGGTTGACAGCAAGCCGATACGCGAAGCGCCGGCCTCTTCCACCAGGGCCGAGCGTCCGTCTTCCGCCAGCACGCCGCGACCGGGCTGAAAGCCGACGGCATCGATATCAAGCTTGCGTTTGGCGTCATCAAGCGAGGCAATCACGGCCGGCGTATGCAGGCCCAGATAATGATTGGCCGCGACCATCGCTGAAATGCCGACAATGGAGCCCAGCAGAACCCAGATGAGAGCCAATGCGATCTCCTCAGCGCAACAAGAGGTCAACGAAACAAGCGCGAAGGCTAAACAGGCTTCGCCCCATTTCAAAGCAGAAATTGAACAACGTTCACGCACCGCGGACGCAGACGGTTTGCGCCAGCGCCTTGCCCCACTATTGCGCAGGGAGCTGCCTCGCTGGAGACCATAGCAGCAAAGCAGGGTGTGAAAGCTTGCAAAAGAAACGGCGCCGGGAGTACCCCGGCGCCGCTCAAAATGCTGGCTTCTAAAAGCTGGCCGGTCAGGCCGAACTCCTTAGAAGCGCGTCCGCACGGTCAGACCATAGGTCCGCGGCTGGTTCGGATAGACCGAGAAGGATCCAGCCTGCAGCGTGGTCGGGAAACCGGACGTGTAGTACTCGTCCTCGTTGAGGTTGCGAGCCCACAGCAGGGTTTCCACGCCGTTGTTGAAGTTCACACCGATCGAAGCGTTGATCGTGCTGACCTGACGGGAGATCGACTCCGGCAGGTTCTCCAGAAGGCGAACTTCGGATTCATACTGCCAATCACCGCGCAGCATCAGCTCACCGAAGGACATCTGACGGATGTACTCGACACCGAAGGAGCCAGCGAAATCCGGGATGCCCGCAACGGTCTGACCGCTCAGATCGCCGGTTCCGTCCTGAACACCGTCAGCGAGGTCGACAGTGCCGCCGGAAACAACCGGAGCGCCCTGGAAGTCGTCATACTGAGCATCCATCCAGATACCCGACATGGTGAAAGTCAGGCCCTCAATCGACGGCGGGGCAATGACGGCGTCAAATTCAAGACCGGTCGCAGACTGCTCACCAGCATTGATGACCGCGAAGCCAGCGCCCTGGAAGACCGAGGACTGGAAGTCCGTGACGGTCTGGTCGAAGTAGGCAACGTCAAGCGAGCCGAAGTCGAAGCGCGTCTTGAAACCGATTTCGAACGTCTCGGTGATTTCCGGACGGGCGAAACGCTGGTTACCCGCGACGCCGAGGGCTTCTGCCGTATTGACGATGGTCGGAGCGCCGAGCGCATTGTCAGCGGCCAGTTCACCGGCAGCCCGCAGAGCAGCAATGTCAGAGGAATTCGGACGCGTATCCGGCGTCAGGTTCCAGGACGATGCCTTGAAGCCACGGGAGAACGAGCCGTAGATATTGGTACGGTCGGTGGCGTCGAACGCGAGGCGCACCGTGTACGGCGTGTCCGAGTCAGACGTGCGACCGTCTTCGACGGAGTTCGGGAACGGCGTCAGAGCACCAAGCGGCTGCAGACCGAGGGCGAAGAAGTCGAGGAGCGGGTTCGCCAGCGGCAGGCCGGTCAGCGGATCCACGACAACACCGCCAACCAGAACACCACCGTTTGCTAGGCCAACAGCGTTAAACGTGGACGAAGCGTTCACGAACGCACCGAAGACAGCCGGCTGGGCAGCGGCGAAAGCACCGACCTGAACCGGGTCATTCGGGTTGACGCCAGCGGAGGCGAGGAAGCTGCCCAGACCGATCTCAACCAGGTTGAGGTCAGAGAACGGGTTGGTGCGGACAACATTGAGGAAGTCCACTTCCTTTTCCGACTCGAAGTAGGCCAGACCAGCGGTGAAGACCAGGCGATCCGTCAGGTTGAAGTCAACCTGGGAGAAGATCTGGAACTGCTCGTCAGACTGCTCTGCGGTGAAGGTGGTACCACCCCCGTCGGCGAAGAAGGAGCCCGGCGCAAAGCCGGTTGCAGCTTCAAGTCCACCCAGTGCACCACCGGTCAGGATATCGACATAAGCGCGGGTATCGCTGCCGTAGAGACGGGAATCGTCGACCGTCATGTCTTCCGTGGAATAGTAGGCACCCAGCAGGAAGAAGGCACGGTCGCCCCACTCACCGGTCAGGCGGAATTCCTGGCTGAACGTATCAACGTCCAGACCGCGAACGTTGGCACCAAGCAGCTCGAGCGTGGTGAAGTCACCTTCGTAATCGATGAAGTCTTCATACATGCGATAGGAGGTGATCGAGCTCAGCGAAAGCGTGTCGCTGAGGCTCCAGTCTGCCTGAGCCGAGATGCCGGAATTCTCGATCCGGTTCTCGTTCGCGAAATCGGTCGCGATCTCGTAGTTGAAGCCAGCGCCAGCGGAGGTCTGACCGCCGAGAAGGCCACGCAGAACCGGACCAGCCGGGCCATCGAGCAGACGGTCGGTACCACAGCAGGCCTCTTCGATTTCGTCATGGTCTGCGATCACACGCAGGCTGAACGTATCGCTCGGCGTGTAAAGCAGCTGGCCACGAAGCGACCAACGATCGCGATTGTTGAAATCGCCAGCCGGGCCGAGATTCTCGTAGTAGCCGTCGCGCTGGTTGACGCTGCCGCTGAGCGAGAAGGCCAGATTGTCGGAGAGCGGCCCGGTAACGGAGCCGCGCGTGATGATGCTGTTGTAATTGCCCAGGGTGATCTCGGCCGTGCCGCCGAACTCGAACTGGGGCGATTCGGTGATGATGCTCACCACACCCGCGGTTGCGTTCTTACCGAACAGGGTCGACTGCGGACCGCGAAGAACCTCGATGCGCTCAATGCCGTTGAGGTCAGACAGCGCCGTACCGGCACGGCTGCGGAACACGCCATCGATATAGACAGCAACCGAAGGCTCGATGCCCGGGTTGTTCGCGCCGTTACCTTGACCACGGATGATAAAGGTGGCGTTGGAGCTGCGCTCCAGCTGGCTGACGCGGAGCGACGGCACAACGGATTGCAGGTCGATCGCATCGACGATCTGGGCGTTTTCCAGGGTTTCAGCCTGGACAACAGAAACTGCGATCGGAACTTCCTGAAGCGTCTGCTCGCGCTTCTGGGATGTAACAGTGATTTGCTCGATCTGAGCGTAGGCGCCGGTAGCACCGACAAGACCAGCAAGCATAGCGGTCGTGCCCAAAGCGGCCGCCTTCGAGAACATTTTCATTGGAATTTACTCCCCTCATTAACGCGGTACCAAGCCAACCGTCCGCGCGTAGAAAACGATATGAACATTATGCGACGAGGCTGTCAGCCCGTTTCTTCGCTATTGGCAAAAAAGATGCCGATGCAGTTGCATGCCTGCCGCACTCTAGAATTCCTAGCGCCCTCTTATGCCTCCTCTTTTCTCCGCCGTGAACTCTGCTAGGCTGCAAAGTGAACAGCGTTCAATAAGCTGGCTATGGGGAGAGTAATGGGCCGTATTTTCATAGGCTTAGGCGTCATTTTGGCGCTTCTGATTGTTACTGCTGCGGGATGGTATTACCGCCCCTGGTCTGAGTATTCGCCCGCCGAAATCCAGGCTGCGACTGCGGATGCAGCTCTGGCGGACACTTTTCGCGATATGGGCGAAGTGTTCCCGTTCAGAACAATCCATGCGGGAGAGAACGGCGAATCCCTTGCCCGTCAGACCCGTAACGATACGGTTCGTTTTGAGCTCGATGGCCAGGAACGGGACATTACCGACTGGCTCGGGGCTTCTGGCAGCACCGGTCTGATGGTGTTGCACAACGGCCGGGTCGTGCATGAGGAATACCTGCTCGGCTCGACCCCCGAAACGCTTCACACATCCTGGTCCGTAGGCAAGAGTTTCGTCGCCACCCTTGTGGCCATGGCTCTGCATGAGGGCCGTATCAGCAGTCTCGACCAGACGGCGGAGATGTTTGCCCCGCAACTGGGCGGCACGCCCTACGGCCAGACGACGTTGCGGCACTTGCTGATGATGTCCGCCGGTGTCGATTTCAATGAGGATTACAGCGCGCCGGACAGCGACATCCGTCGCCTCTTCCTCGGCGCCAACATCTGGGGCCGCAATATCGACGACATGGTCGCCGAGGTCGAACGCGACCGGGCGCCCGGTGAAGACCTGCACTATGTCAGCGCCAACACCCACGTTCTCTCCGCAGTTGTGCGCGGCGTCTATGACGCGCCCCTGGCCCAGATCGTCGAAGACCGCATCTGGACACCGATCGGCATGACCTCTGACGCCAACTGGAACCAGAATATTCCTGGTGAGAATGGCCAGGCGATCGGCTATTGCTGCCTCAATGCGACGCTGGAGGATTACGCCCGCTTCGGTCAGTTCTACCTGCAGGACGGCGTCTGGAATGGCGAACGTCTGGTCCCGGAAGGCTGGGTCGAGATGGCGACCCGCCCGAATGCGGATTTCCAGGAGCCCGATTATGCCGAAGCGCCCTACCCGATGCGCGGCTATGGCCTGCACTTCTGGGTGCCTGAAAACTATGACGGCGAATACTTCATGGCCGGCGTCTACGGCCAGTATGTCTGGGTTGACACGCGGCGGAACATCGTCATCGCTCGGACGGCAGCCGATACGCAATGGGGCGCGCGCACGCCGGAATCGCTGGCGGCCATGCGGGCACTCGCCGCGCATTATGGTGACCCGATCGCCGGTGAAGCGGCCATGTCCGAAGAAGGTGTGAGCGAAACCGAAGATGCAGCAGAAGCCGTGGATGCAGGCGATGAGTAAGACCGAATTCGATTATATCATCTGCGGTGCCGGCTCAGCGGGCTGCACTGTTGCTGAACGCCTGTCGCGCGACCGTTCTGTCTCGGTGTGTGTGCTGGAAGCCGGAGGCTCGGACCAGAACGCCATCATCCGCACGCCTATGCTGCTGCAATTCGCCGTGACCGGTGAACAGTTCAACTGGGGCTATTGGACCGAGCCGCAAAAGCATCTGAATGACCGTAAACTGCTCTGGCCGCGCGGTAAGACGCTGGGTGGGTCCTCCTCGATCAACGCCATGCACTATATGCGCGGGGCCAGGGAGAACTACGACGAGTGGGAGAGCGAGTACGGTGCCGAGGGTTGGGGCTGGGACAATGCCCTGCCGGCCTTCAAGGAAGTTCAGGGACAACAGCGCGGCCCATCCGAGCTGCATGGCGCTGAAGGCCCGCTCTCGGTCGAGGACATCACCCCGCTCAACCCGCTCACGGAGGCCTTCTTCAAGGCCGGTGACCAACTGCAATATCGCCGCAATGACGATTTCAACGGTCATCGTCAGGAAGGATTTGGCCCCTATCAGGTGACACAGAAAGACGGCAAGCGCTGCTCGGCCGCCGATGCCTTCCTGCGCCCGGCCCTGGAACGCGACAATTGCTCGGTGACGATCAAGGCGATGGTTCACCGGATTATCATCGAGGACGGCGCGGCTACCGGCGTCGAGGTCGATATAGACGGTACACGTACAGTACTGACCGCACGCAAGGAGGTCATTCTCTCCGGCGGTGCCATCAACTCGCCGCAGACCCTGCTGCTGTCCGGTATCGGGCCGGCCAATGAGCTGCGCGAGGCCGGCGTATCCGTCGAGCATGACCTGCCCGGTGTCGGCAAGAACCTGCAGGACCATCTCGATGTCACCGCGCAGATCTGGACCAAGTCCAGCCTGTCCATCGGCAATTCCTTGCGGTCCATTCCGCACCACGCCTATATGATGGGCCGGATGTTGTTGATGGGCGACGGCCCGGCCTTTGTGAACCCGGTCCAGGGCGGTGCCTTTATCAAGTCGGCCTATGCGGACGATCTGCCCGACCTTCAGCTCGTCTTCATCCCGGCGATTTCCAACCCTCACGGCATCGAGAAGGCCTGGGGTCATGGCGTGACCCTGCATGTGTGCCAGCTCTACCCGAAGAGCCGCGGCGAGATCCGTCTGAAAACCACCGATCCAAATGATCACCCGCTGATCCAGCCGAATTATCTCGAAGACCCGTTCGATACCGATGTGATGACGGACGGGCTGGCCAAGGTGCGTGAGATCCTCGCCGCGCCAGCCTTCGACTTCGATCGCAAATCGGAACGCTACCCGGAGCCGGAAATCACCACCCGGTCCCAACTCGAAGATGATGTACGCGCACGCGCGGAAACCCTGTATCATCCGACCTCGACCTGCGCGATGGGCTCGGGCGAACTGGCCGTCACCGACAGCCGCTGCCGGGTCAAGGGCGTGAAGAAACTCCGAGTCATAGACGCCTCGGTCATGCCGCGCCTGGTGGGCGGCAATACCAATGCGCCCACCATCATGATCGCCACGCGCGCCGCGGCGATGATTGCAGAAGACAACGCCTGAGGAGGCAGCCCATGAGCGAAGCTGAAGCCAAACAGATCGAACGCATGAAATCGATTCTGGCGGCCCAGAAAGCCGCCTTCCGCGCCGAACGTCACCGGCCGCTCGACAAGCGCAAGCAGGATCTCGACAAGATCGCCGATCTCTGCCGCAAGAACGCAGATGCGATCACCGATGCGATCAGCCAGGATTTCGGCAATCGCGCCCATATCGAAACGGCGATCGCCGAGCTGGCTTTCGTCATCCAGGACGCCGCCCATATCAAGAAGCATCTGAACAAGTGGACAAAGCCGAAACGCGTCGGCGTACCGCTGACCCTGATGCCTGGAAAGGCCGTCATCCGTCGCGAGCCTATCGGTGTGGCCGGCATTATCTCGCCATGGAATTATCCATTCCAGCTCGCCATGGCCCCGCTTGCCGCTGCGCTTGGTGCAGGCTGCCGGGCGATCATCAAACCCTCCGAATACACACCCGCCACAGCGGAGATCATGAAACGCCTGATCTCGGAGAATTTCGAGGAGGATCATGTCAGCGTGGTGACGGGTGGCCCCGCCGTGGGCGAGGCTTTCACCAAGCTGAAATGGGACCACCTCTTCTACACCGGATCGACCCAGGTCGGACGCCTCGTCGCCCTGGCGGCAGCCGACAACCTGGTTCCTGTCACCCTCGAACTCGGCGGCAAATCCCCGGCCATCGTGGCGCCGGACTATCCGACCGAACAGGCCGCCAAATCGATCGGCTGGGGCAAGCTTTTCAATGCCGGCCAGACCTGTGTCGCGCCGGACTACGTCCTCGCGCCGAACGGGCGGGAGCGGGAGATTGGCCAGGCGATCATCGATGTTGCCCAGCACCAATTCCCGGAGGCCGCTTCCGACGACGCCTATACGTCGATCGTCTCCGATCGCCATTACGAGCGGCTCAATGCGATGATCGAGGAAGCCCGGGCCGCTGGCATCGAGGTGCTGCAACCCGAGCACGACAGCCAGGCCGCTCAGGCGGCGCGCAAGATCCCACCCACCGTGGTCATCGATCCGCCGGAAGACAGCGCCATGATGACCGAGGAAATCTTCGGTCCCATCCTGCCGATCAAAGGCTATGCAGAGCTCGATGGCGCGCTCGACTTCGTCAATGACCGCGAACGCCCGCTGGCGCTCTATGTCTATTCCACGGACAAGACGCAGGCTGAGCGCGTGCTCGACGAGACGATCTCGGGCGGCGCCGGGGTCAATATCAACCTGATGCACCTCTCCGTACCCGATCTGCCATTCGGCGGGGTCGGCGCGTCCGGTCAGGGTGCCTATCACGGCGAGACCGGTTTCAAGGCCTTCACTCACGAACGCTCGGTCCTGTCGACCGGCAAATGGCACCCCTCCCGCCTTCTCGCACCGCCCTACGGCAAGTTCGCCGAGCGTGTGGCCCAGCGGCAAATGAAATAGGTCAAAGATGAGCGGACCACTTTCGGGCCAGCGCGCCCTGATCACCGGCTCCAGTCACGGGGTCGGCCGGGCAGCGGCGTTCCTGTTCGCCCAGCAGGGCGCGGAGGTCATCCTGCACGGCAATCAGAACATGGCCGACGCCGATGCGGCGGTACAGGAGATCGGTCCGCGCGCCCTTGGAGCGGTGCAAGCGGACCTGATGATGCCGGGTGCCGGGCGCGAGCTGTATACGCGTGCCGCGGACCTGGCGGGCGGCCGGATCGACATCGTCGTCAACAATGCCGGCATCCACTGGGAAACGCCGATCGACGCCACGGATGAGACCTGGGAAGCCAATTGGGCCGGCCTGCTCCAGGTCAATGTCATGGCGGTCGCAGATATCTGCCGTACCGCCCTGCCCGACATGATCGATAATGGCGGCGGGTCCTTCATCAATATCGCCAGCCGCGCCGGCTATCGCGGTGAGGACAAGGACCATATGGCCTATGCGGCTTCCAAGGGCGCCGTGCTCTCCCTGACCAAGACCATTGCCCGGCAATGGGGCGACAAGGGCGTTTACGCCTATGCCCTCGCCCCGGGGTGGATCAATACCCGCATGGCACCGCAAAACGCGGCCGGTATTGCCGCCGCCGCCAACGAAATTCCGATCGGCCGCATGGCCGAGCCCGAGGAGATCGCGGCCATGTGCGCCTTCCTCGCCTCCGGCGCCTGCGCCAGCGCGACCGGCTCGTGCATAGATATCAATGGCGCGAGTTACGTGCGTTAGTGCCCGGGAATGACTGAGGAAAAGGCGTCAAAACAGGCTTGGTCAAAACGGCTGGGCACCGCGAAATGCACGCGCCGAAAGGAACCGGCAAACCGCCCGTCAAGCGAGCGCACGAACGTTCGCGCGACCCGGTCGGGATCATTTCCGAAGACGCCGCACCCCCATGCTCCAAGCAGAACGCAGTCATGCCCTTTGGAAGCGGCGATCTGAAGAATGAGGGCAACCCGGTCCTCAAGACATCGATCAAATGCATCGCTCTTTAGCCGTTCCACGCCCTGCTCCCGCGCCGCCCTCCTATTGGGCGCCGCGACAGTGATCACGGAAAACAAGTTTGATGCCGGCTGCACCGATCCATGGTCATCTCGGATCTGCCGCACCTTCGGGGTGTAGAGCCCAATATCCGCGTAACACGTATCGATGGAGGCCTTGTTGCGCGCATAGTAGGCCTCCTGCGTCTCCAGAGCGTGATAAAGGGTCGTCGCGCGACAGAGGCTCTCCTCCTGCGCCGTGCCACCGCGCAGGAATCCACCACCTGGTGTCCGCGCCGAGGCGAAATTGAGCACAGCCGGGTTGGCGACACCCGCCTGCTGAAGACTGTCCAGCCCCTGCAGCGTGTCCTCATCCCCGATAGTGATCTCCGTGTCATACAAGCCTGCTGGCACGGCCCTGTCAGGTTCGACAATGATCGTTTCTTGTCGCGATAGACTCAGGTCGGGTTCAAGCCCGCACCATTCACCATCAGGCGTGGTGTAGCCCCCGCTGCGGAAGATCTCGAGATTCTCCTCGGCGACGGCGCGATATCGATCCCGCCGGTTCATTGCAATTGGGCACTGACGGCGGCAATAGCGATCTCGAGATCAGGACCCATCCCGCTCCATCCGCGCCGCCAGAAAATCGCCCCCAACAACGACCAAGACCAGCACCAAACTCACCCAGTTGCGGCCGCCGCCTTCATCGCTGATCCAGCCGAAATCAATAGCCAGTCGCGTCCCGAGGGCCGAGGCCAGCAAGGCGCCGCCACCGACCATGGAGGCGCGAATGGCGGCCGTGGATTTGGTGGGCCGGTTCCGCCCGGCCCAGCCAAACAGGATCCAGCCGGCGACCGGCAGGAAACCAAGCGCCAGCAGGGCGACCCACCAGCTGGCCGGATCGGCGATAATGACGGCGACCGATAAGACGGCGACAACGAGGGCAACCGCCGTGACAATGGGCGAACCGGGTTTCACGTCTATTCGGCCGCCTCAAGCACGTCCTGGCCGGCGCGATACAGCCCGCCTGGCCGCGCGCCAGTAAGCTTCCCATCAGCCATCACCACCTCGCCCTTCACGAGCGTTGCGGTATAGCCCGTCGCGCCCTGCAGCAGGCGCTGACCTCCGGCCGGCAAGTCCTGTTTCATGTAAGGCGGTTCGAGCTGAAGCGCATCAAGGTCGATGACATTGAGATCGGCCCGCATCCCCTCGCGGATGTAACCTCGATCGCGCATACCGAGATAATCGGCCTGGGCGCCGGTCAGCATGCGGATGGCGCGCGGCAGGTCGAGCTTGCGGCCGCGCTCGCGATCACGGGTCCAGTGCGTAATCATATAGGTCGGCATGGAGGCATCGCAGACAGTACCGACATGAGCGCCACCATCGGACAGGCCATAAAGCGCCTGAGGATGCTCCATCATCTTGAGCACATTGTCGTAATTGAGCTCGGTATAATTATAGAGCGGCAGATAGATCAGCTCCTGACCATCACGCTCAAGCAGCGTGTCATAGATCATCTCATAGATCGACACGCCCTTGGCCCGCGCCTTGGCAGCCAGCGAGTTTTCCGGCGGCTGCTCATAGTCCGGCGGATTGCCGAGCTGGAAGAATTTCTCCGCGACGAACTCGATATGCTCGAGCAGGAGATCCGCCAGAGGCGGCACCGAAGAGCCGGGCCCGGACACCTTGTCGGTTTTCTCGGACAGGATCTGTGCCTTGAATTCCGGCGTCTTCATCTTGGCCACGCGCTCGGCCAACGGCAGGTCGGCGATGGTCTTGTAGCTGGGATAGCCCATGAAGGGATGGAAGGTGCAGTTGAAGCCAAGGAAGACCCCGATCGCTCGCGGCGCTACCTGCATGCGCGCATCGACCCCCTCTTGCTTCAGCTTTTCGGAGAGCTCGGTCAGCTTGACCCATTGTTCCGGCGCAAAATCGCGCTGCATCAGCGAGAAGGAAAATGGCCGGCCGGAGGCCTTGGCGTAGTCGGCGACGATCTGCCATTCCTCGTCAAAATCCTGCTCGCCTCGCTCGAGGTTGAAATCACTCACCGCCTGGACAACACCGAAGTCGAGCCCCTCAAACGCCTTGGCAATACCGGTCAGCTCGTCACGCGTGGCCTCGGAGGACGGCGTCCAGTCGCCATCGGCCGTCTTGTGGACATCGGACCGCCCCGTCGCAAAACCGATCGCTCCGGCCTGCAGCGCCTCGCGTGTCAGGCGACGCATCTCGGCGATGTCATCATCATTGGCCGGCTCGGAGAACACGGCCCGATCGCCCATGACATAGACCCGTAGCGGGTCGTGCGGCACCATCGCCGCGATATCGATCGTGCGCGGCATTTTGGCCAGCGCGTCGAGATAGTCCGGGAAGCTTTCCCAGTCCCAGGTCAGCCCCTCGTAAAGCGCTGTTCCGGGAATGTCCTCAACGCCCTCCATGAGCTTGATCAGCTTGTCGTGGTCCGCTTCGCGCACCGGCGCAAACCCGACCCCGCAATTGCCCATTACCGCGGTCGTGACGCCGTGGTCGATCGACGGGCGTAGCTCGTCATCCCAGCTGGCCTGGCCGTCATAATGGGTGTGAATGTCGATAAAACCGGGCGTAACAATCTGGCCCTTGGCGTCGATCTCGCGTTCGGCCGGTCCGAGCCCGGTGCCGATCTGGGCAATCACACCATCGCGGATGGCGACATCCGCCTCCAGCGGCGCTTCGCCATCGCCGCGATGAAGCATCCCGCCCCGGATCACGATATCGAACATGTCAGACCTCCCGGCTTTTCCCGATTATGTTTCTTGATTGTGCCCAATCATAGCTGCGGAACAAGGCAACAACGACGAAACCGGCTGCGATATGCCAGATACTCCACAGGCCGGTAACCGCGACCGCCCCGCCGACGCCGTCAAACTGGGACAGGAGGATCAGCAGACCCAGGCCGGCATTCTGGATTCCGACCTCAAAGGTCAGGGACCGCCGCCTTGCCATCGACATGCCGAAGATCCAGGCCGTCAGCCCGCCCATGGCAAAGGCCAGACCGTTATGCATCAGCACGACGGGGAAGAGGCCGTGATCGGTGGCGAAAAGGACATCACGATTGGTGTAACCACCGACCAGGATCAGGCCGAAAAGGATAGCCAGCGCCACCGGCGACAGCGCCGTGCGCAAGCGGGCCGCCAGCTCCGGCTTTTTTTCCGACATCAACATGCCCATCGCCAAGGGGAAGGCCAGCAGCGCCACCGTCTGGGTGATGAAGGGCCAGGGGGAAATATCCAGCGTTCCGACCAGTGCATTCGTCGGCGCATAGAGCTCTGACCAGAACAGGATTGACACCGGGGTGATCAACGCTGCAGAGACACTGGAAATGGCCGTCAGGGAGACCGAATAGGCCGTATCTCCCCGCCCGAACATGGTCAGGGCATTGGACACATTCCCCCCCGGACAACAAGCCACGACAATCATCCCGAGCGCCACGCTCGGCAACGGTCCGAGCAGGTAGATCAGACCCAGGGTCAAAAGCGGCAACCCCAGGATCTGGGCAATTGCTCCGATAATGACCGGTCGCGGCTCGGATTTCAGCGACTTGAAATCGGCGATCTTCAATCCCAGCGCGACGGTGAACATCATCACCACAAGGCTGGCCGACATGGCCAAGCGGAAACCGCCGCTCAACTCAACATACAACGCGTCTGCGCCGGTTGGTTCCATGCGTCACTTTCCTCCCCGAAAACGACCGGTAAACCTTATTTCAAATTGCGCCGATCCGAAGCGCAACACATTTGGTACTAGGATAAAATCATTTTTGGGTCGCCAAACCGCTCAGACTCTGTATCTTATGTGACACGGTTTTGACAGCAGCCTGCTGACTGTCGAAATCCTTTCGTGCGGGAAAGGATGCTGGAGCGGGAAGTCCAAGTGATTTCACGATGCGGCGCCCATTTGTCTATTGAACGGCGTATCTACGCATTAGTCTTTGGGGGACTAAGTATGGGTCGGAAACGTTTCGACGAAATGCCCTGCGCGATTGCCCAGACGCTGAATCAGGTCGGCGACTGGTGGACTTTGCTGATTGTCCGGGATGCCATGAAAGGCGCCCGCCGCTTCAGTGATTTTCACGACAGCACAGGCATTGCCAAGAATATCCTGACTGACCGGCTCAACAAGCTGGTCGAAAACGGAATCATGACTCGAGAAGAAGTCGGTGTGCGCGGTCAGCGGCAGGAATATGTCTTGACCGATCGCGGCGAAGCCCTCTTCCCGATCCTGATTGCCATGCAGCAGTGGGGTGACCAGTGGATCTACGGCCGCGAGAAGCAGCCTGTCGTCCTCTATGACACCCGTAATGGCGAAGAACTCACCCCGGTGAGCGTCGCGAATGAAAGTGGGGACGAGGTGACACATCACTTCGTCGGCACACGCGACCAGGCCGATGAGGCCACGGACGACGACAGCGTTTCGCAAGCTGGCTAGGCTATTCGCCGCGGTCCGGACGGGAACGTCTATGGGCGGACGGCCCGTTCGGTCGCGGCGTGCTCGCTCATGAGCACATGATCTCGGCACAGACAAGTCGAACGAATACCCCTGGGCGTTCGCGCCTCAGGGGAAATTTGCTTCCAGGCTACATTGAGCTCGCGAATTCATTTGGCTAACATCACACACGGGCGCACGGGCGGACCGCATCGCGGCTCGCTCCAATGACACAGCAATCAACGCCATTTGAAATGGGGAGATAAATATGATTCTTACAGCCATGCTGGCCGCCACGGCCCTGCAGATGGACGCGCTCCTGGAGCACGGCCTACAGATCACCACGCCGAGCGTCACCTACACGACCTTCTTCAATGCTGACGGAACCTACACGACCGATGTCGGTATCGAAGGCACTTGGGAAGTCCAGGGCGAGGAAATCTGCGTCGTGCGCTCGACCGGCGAAAGCGGTTGCGCACCGCTGATGTCCGACGCGGCGCTGGGCGATAGCTGGGAAGGCGAGAACGCTGCCACAGGCGAGACGGTGACCTACACCATCGTTCCGCGAGGCTAGCAGCCCTGCATCGCAAAAAAACGCCGGCGGTGACCTTCACACCGCCGGCGTTTTCTTTTGTCGGACGGCGAGACGCTATTCGCCGAAGGATCCCGCCGGTCCCGGGAAGACGACCGGCGTCTCCGAACCGTCATGCGCCACGGCCGAAACACCGAAATAATAGTTATCGATCACAATATTCTCGACCACATATTCCCCCGTCACGCCGACAAAGCGGCTATGGGTCCATTGCGGTGCGTCGGTCAGGCGCCAGTAGACGCGATAACCGGCGAGATTTGCTGCCGCTTCACCTTCCGGAACGGTCCAGCGCAGCGTGGTGTCCGGCGAGACTGCGCCCTCGACCTCGACATTGGCGGGGAATGGTGGTGCACCGGCGATCTGGGCCAGCACCGCGACATTGAGCGAGGTCAGCTTGGCGGCGTGATCGAAGTCCACACCGTCAATCGTGTCCCCGAACTCCCGGCCGGTCTCATCGGTCCGCAAGTCCTGATGCTGGCGGTCGTAATGCTCGTGCGTCTCCATGATGCGGACACCCGGGATGCCGACATCATTGAACGGGCGGTGGTGACCGCCGCGGCGGAACCGGTCGAGACGATAGACCATCATGACATCAAGATTGGGAATGTACTGATCCGCGGTCCGGTCCACGAAACGTGCCAGATTACGTGACGGGCTATCCACCTCACCACCGGTAAAGCGCCGCAGGCGGGCCTCTTGGGCGGTTTCATTGGCCCGCGTGCCTTCGGAGAAGACCCGGGCGGTCGTATTGTTGATGACGCCATCAATGCCTTCGATATTGCCGATCATGTCGTTATTGAGAACGGCCTTGATCCGCCAGCCACTCTCCAGCGCGTGATCGGCCACGATCTGTCCGCCAAAGAGCCCCTGCTCCTCCCCCGACAGGCCGGCATAGATGATGGATCCGGCAAACTCGTACTGGGTCAACACCCGCGCCGCCTCGATCGTGCCGGCCATGCCGGAGGCGTTGTCATTGGCGCCCGGGCTGTCATCGGTGAAGTTGAGCGGGTCGGTGACGCGACTATCAATGTCACCGGACATCATCACATAGCGATCCGGGTCCAGCGTGCCGCGTTGAATGGCCACCACCGACACGACATCGGTCGGATCGGGAATACGGGTCTGCCCGAAAACCTCACCGGTAATGTACATGACCTCGAGACAGCCGCCGCAATCGGCGGAAATGCGCTCGAACTCTTCATAGATCCAGCGCGTCGCAGCCCCGACGCCCCGGGTTTCGCTTTCCGTGTCCGACAGGGTGTGCCGGGTGCCGAACCCGGCCAGGGCGCGAATATCTGTCTCGATCCGGTCGGCAGAGAACGCAGCGACATAGTCATGCACCTGCAGCACTTCAGACGGCGGCGCATAACGCCCCTCCTGAGCTTCAGATCCGCAAGCGGCCAGGACCAGAGCCAGCCCGGTAATTCCGATTCGCGTCATCTCATCCTCCCCAGATCGCGATACTGGGCGTCAATGTTTCACGATTGGGAAGCGGGTCAAGCAAACCGGCCTGTTGAAGACAGGCGGTCAAACCCTCACCCATCAACGTTAATCGGTGTTTTCCCCAGACAAAATTCCCCCCACAGTTGAATTCTGCCACAAACGCAGGGATAAGGGTTTCAGGGATTCGTTCCGTTCACGGACTTCTCCCTCACCCTGCACCGCGCTGCACCATCCCACACCCTCGCAACGCGGAAGCCTAAAGGGCTGGAGCACCCCCTCCAGCCCTTTTCTTCTTCCGACAAGTTACAAACCTCTCCGGCTCGGGAGGGTTTTCCACACCCTGTTTGGTTTCTCGCTTGTCGTTTGCTCCCCTCGGGTGCAACCGTCAGCCGACTTAAACCTCGGGGAGGAAATCTGATGGGATTTATCGACGCGATCAAAAGCGGCTTTAGCAATTATGTGAATTTCCAGGGACGCGCTCGGCGTAGCGAGTACTGGTTCTGGGTGTTGTTTACGATAATCGCTTCCATCGCTCTTACCTTCGTAGATGTGGCAATGATGGGCGCCGAAAGCTTCGGGTTACTTAGCCCGCTATTCTCGCTGGCCATTATTCTGCCGAGCATTGCGGTTGCAGTTCGGCGCTTGCATGACAGCGGCAAGAGCGGCTGGTGGATCCTAATTAGCCTTATACCGCTGGTCGGTGCCATCGTGCTGATCATTTTCTACGTCAGCGACAGTGCACCGGGCAGCAATCAATATGGCCCCAATCCGAAGGGCGTGGATCAAGCGCCGCTCGAGGGCTAGCAGCTCCAATCGGGACGAAAAAGGGCGGCCCGGCGGGTCGCCCTTTCTTTTGTGCCACGCCTCGAAAACGCTAGGGCGTCAGAACAACCTTGCCCATGGCCTTGCGGCCTGAGAGCTGACCGAAGGCCTCGAGGAATTCCTCCAGCTTGTAGGCTCCCGCAACGCGCGGCTTGATCTTGCCGGCCTCGTAGAAATCGAACAGCTCTTTCATATTGCCGAAATGCCCCTTGGGGTCGCGCATGGCCCAGGCCCCCCAGAACACACCGACAGCCGATGCGCCTTTGAGCAGCGGCAGGTTGAGCGGCAGTTTCGGGATCGGGCCCGAAGCAAAGCCGATCACCAGGTGGCGGCCTTCCCAGCCAATAGCCCGGAATGCGGCTTCCGCCAACTCACCCCCAACCGGGTCATAGATAACATCCACGCCCTGGCCGCCGGTCAGTTCCTTGGTCCGTGCCTTGAGGTCTTCGCTGGAATAGTTGATGCCTTCGTCCGCACCGTGCTCACGGGCCACGGCGAGCTTCTCATCGCTCGAAGCGGCGGCGATGACCTTGGCGCCCATGGCCTTGGCCAGTTCGACCGTGGCCAGGCCGACACCGCCGGCCGCACCAAGAACGAGAACGCTCTCACCCGGCTGCAGCTTGGCCCGCTGTTTCAGGGCGTAATAGGAGGTCGCATAGACGACCGTCAGACCGGCGGCTTCCTCGAACGACATCGCGTCGGGGATTTTGATCGCCGCCATGGCAGGCGTGGCGACTTTCTCGGCAAAGGCGCCGGTCAAGCCATTGAAGCAGACACGGTCACCAACCTTGAGATTCTCAACCCCGTCCGCCACCTCGGTGACGACACCGGCGCCCTCGCCGCCCGGCACGAAAGGCGTCGGCGGCTTGAACTGGTATTCGCCCCGCACACAGAGCAGATCAGGGAAGTTGAGCCCGGCCGCCTTGACGTCGACCAGGACATGACCGTCCGGCAGGACCGGATCCTCAATGTCCTCGACCTTCATCTGGTCTTCCGGACCGAACTCGCGGCAATAAAGCGCTTTCATGGAACTCCCCCGCCCTATGCGACTTCGAACAGGCCGGCGGCGCCCATACCGCCACCGACACACATGGTGGCAACGACGTATTTGGCGCCGCGACGCTTGCCCTCGATCAGGGCATGGCCAACCATGCGCGCCCCCGACATGCCATAGGGGTGGCCGATGGAAATGGCACCGCCATTGACGTTGAGGCGCTCATTCGGGATGCCCAGCTTGTCGCGGCAGTAGAGCACCTGGACGGCGAAGGCTTCGTTGAGCTCCCACAGGTCGATGTCATCCATGGTCAGACCGTTGGCCTTCAACAGCTTCGGCACAGCATGGATCGGTCCGATACCCATTTCATCCGGGTCGAGACCGGCCACGGCGATGCCGCGGTAAATGCCGAGCGGGTTGAGCCCGCGACGTTCGGCTTCCTTGGCTTCCATCAGCACGGAGGCAGAGGCGCCGTCCGACAACTGGGAGGCATTACCCGCGGTGATGAATTTGCCTTCCTTGATGACCTGGCCATTGGCGAAAACAGGCTTGAGGCCGGACAGGGACTCGACCGAGGTGCCCGGGCGGTTGCCCTCATCTTTCTCCAACGTCACGGCGATGTCGGAGACTTCCTTCGTCTCCTTGTTCATGAACTTCATGGTCGAGGGCAGCGGCACAATCTCATCGTCGAACTTGCCGGCCTGCTGGGCCTCATGCGTGCGCGCCTGGGACTGTGCTGCATACTCGTCCTGGGCTTCGCGGCTGACCCCGTAGCGATCGGCCACGATCTCGGCGGTCTCCAGCATGGTCATGTAAAGCGCCGGCTGGTTCTCAACGATCCACGGGTCCGTGTCGCGATACGTGCGGGTCTTCTCCGTCTGCACCAGGGAGATGCTCTCCAGACCGCCGCCAACCGTCACCGTCATACCGTCGGCGATGATCTGCTTGGCCGCCGTAGCGATGGCCATCATGCCGGACGCGCACTGGCGGTCCATCGACATGCCGGACACGGAGGTCGGCAGGCCGGCGCGGATGGCACAATTGCGACCCGGATTGCGGCCGGTCGTGCCCATCTGCATGGCACAGCCCATGACAACATCATCAATCTCGGCCGGATCAACACCGGAGCGCTCGACCGCATTGCGGATCGCATGGCCGCCCATTTCCGGACCGGACGTGTCGTTGAATGCGCCGCGATAGGCTTTGCCGATCGGCGTGCGCGCCGTGGATACGATGACTGCTTCACGCATGGTCTTCCTCCCTTTGACCGAAGGCCTCAAGCCTTGGTTCGATAACTGACCATCTGCTGGGTCGTGGCCATGAGCCGGCCATCCCGGCTCCAGATTGTTGCATGTTGATCATTGAATCCGCGGCCGCCGCGGGCGCCGGTGGCTTCAACGAGAAGATAATCCGTACCCACCGCCTCATAATCCTCGGGCGTGGCATGGAGATAGACCGTCATGGAAACGGTCGCGATCAGATCCGGCTTGCCGGTCTTGAAGAACAGCCGTGGCGTCGGTGTGTCGGCGAGCGCGACCAGACTGACCGGGTCGAGCGGACGATCCGGATCCAGCCGCACCCAGGCCATTGACCGGGTCGTTCCATCGCCCCCCGCAAACGGGTTGTTTGACGCGCCGCGCATTTCCACCGCCTTGGTCCAGGCCATGGGCAGGAGAAAACGCTCACACGCTTCCGGCTCCGGGGCCAGCGGGCGATTGCCCTCGACCCAGGACAGGGTGTCACGCCGGCGGGAGAGAATACCCAGGGCGCAATTGGCCGGGGTCTCACTGCCGCCGGGAACAAGATCGGCGGTCCAGAACTGGGTATTGCGGCCCTCGCGCTTGCACTCCAGATCGATCGTGACCGGCCCCTCGCTGGCACCGGCCAGGAAATCCGTGGTGATCGTGGTCAACTCCATGTCGGGTCCTGCCGCCTCGATCATGGACTTGGCCAGAATGGCGGCACTCCACCCGCCATAAGGGCCGATCATATTCTTGAAGCCGGCATGGGCTGCCCCGCCGAAACGCAGACCGTCCTCACCTAAGGGCTCAAGCGCCGTGGCTTCGTCAAACAGATGCATCAGCCCAGGCTAACACCGAGATGGGCGGCCGCCTTGGACAGGAATTTGATCGACTGCTCACCACCTTGGGCGAACTCCTTCTGTCCGTCCGTCGCGGTGATCGCATCGATATTCGCCGCCACGCCTTCCGGCGTCTGCTCTTCCGGCGGCAGATAAATGCCGTCGGTCTCGTAGATCTTGGTCGCGGCGAACCCGCCTGCCCCGGCACACAGGACCAGGCGCGACGGCGCGTCCTCGCTGACCAGATAGGCCAGGCCCGCAGACACGGCTTCCGGCTTGAGCAGTTCCAGGGCCGGCGGCGGCAGCAGATCCTCGGTCATGCGCGTTGCCGCAACCGGTGCCAGCGCATTGACGCGGATATTGTACTTGGCACCTTCCAGGTGCAGCACATTCATGAACCCCACCAGGCCCATCTTCGCGGCGCCGTAATTGGACTGGCCGAAATTGCCGTAAATGCCCGAGGACGACGCCGTCATGGCGATACGGCCATAGCCGGCCTCGCGCATCGGTTCCCAGACGGCCTTGGTGCACACAGCCGAGCCCATGACATGGACATCAAGCACGGCCTGGAAGTCCTCGACCGTCATCTTGGCAAAGCTCTTGTCGCGCAGGATGCCGGCATTGTTGACCAGAATGTCGACCTTGCCCCATTTCGCCATGGCCTGATCGACCATGTCCTGGACCTCGTCGGCCTTGGTAACATTGGCGCGATGCGAAATCGCCTCGCCGCCCGCATCGCGGATCTCCTGCGCCACATCTTCCGCCGCCGAACCGCTGCCAGAGCCATCCATAGACCCGCCGAGGTCATTGACCACGAGTTTGGCCCCACGCGCGGCAAGAAGGTGGGCGTGGGCTCGGCCCAGGCCATGTCCCGCGCCGGTGACGATGGCCACGCGGCCGTCAAAACGAATTTCGGTCATCTTGGTCTCTTGTCTGTCTTACTTGCCGAGGATCTGCAGGGTCAGCCAGTGGCCGATCAGGGCCGGCTTGTCCTCGCCCTCGATTTCTACGGTGACGCCATAGCGCAGCATCCACTGGCCAGGCTGACGCTCGGTTGCGTCGTCCAGCACGAAACGGCCCCGGACCTTCTTGCCGGCCCGGACGGGCTGCAGGAAACGGATCTTGTCGAAGCCGTAATTGATGCCCATCGCAATGCCCTGGAGCGAGAAGCCCAGATCCATCGCCATCGGCGACAGCAGCGACAGGGAGAGGAAGCCATGGGCGATGGTACCGCCGAACGGCGTTTCCTTCGCCGCCCGCTCTGGATCGATATGGATGAATTGCGGGTCCTCGGTGACATCGGCAAAAACATCGATGCGCTTCTGATCGACTTCGATCCAGCGCGATACACCGATTTCCTTGCCGACCAGGTCGGGCAGATTTGCAGGATTGACGCTCGGCATCAGGCTTCAGCCTCCTCAGTCAAAAGCATTTTGCGCAGGCCCGGCTTGTCGACCTTGCCGGTACCACCACGCGGGAGCGGTTCATCGAAACGCCAATAGCGCTCCGGACGCTTGAATTTGGCCAGGTGCGGCTCAAGGAATTCCAGGATTTCCTCGTCGCTCATATCGACACCCTCGCGCAGCAGGATAGCGGCACCGACGCGTTCACCGAGGCGCTCGTCCGGAATACCGATCACGCCGGCTTCCAGGATATCGGGGTGCTTGGCCAGGGCATGCTCGACCTCGAGGCAGGAGACATTCTCGCCGCCGCGCAGGATCATGTCCTTGATCCGGTCCACGATGAAGAGGAAGCCGTCCTCGTCGAGATAGCCGATATCGCCGGTCTTGAACCAGCCATCCTCGGTCAGCACCGCTGCCGTCGCCTCCGGCTGGTTGAGATAGCCGCGGAACAGGACGGGGCCCTTGATCCAGACCTCACCCGGCTCGCCCACAGCCGTCGCCGTGCCGTCTTCCTTGACGGTCTTGATATCCGTCACCGCCGGAGTCGCGCGGCCGCAGGAGCCCGGACGCGCCTGGTAGTCATGCATGGAGACATAGGCGCCGATGGCGTTGGTCTCCGTCAGGCCGTAGCCGGACGAGGCCCAGGCCTGCGGGAAGTTCTCGTTGAGCTTGTCGACATGGGCCGGCGGACGCTTGGCACCACCCGCCGAGATATCCTTCATGGTCTCCAGCGAAGTGCCGCGGCGTTCCGCCTCCAGCGTGATTTCGTGCGACATGGTCGGCACGCCCACCACATTGGTGATCTCTTCGGCCTGGATGAGATCAACCGCATCGCCGGCATCCCATTTGCGCATCATCACCATTTTGCGGCCGGTCACGAAGGACATCATCATGACCGCGTGCGAACCGGTGCAGTGGAAGAGCGGCACAGCCACCAGGACGGCCGGGTTTTCCCCGAACAGGTCCTCGTCATTATTGGCCGCTTTTACAGCCGCACCGACCAGCGCATAGGACAGGACCGTCGAGACGGCACCGCGATGGGTCAGCACCGCACCCTTCGGCTTACCCGTCGAACCGGACGTGTAGAAAATGCCGAAATCGCTATCGGTATCGATCTGCAGCTCGGGCGGCGCCTTTCCGGCTCCGGCCTCGAGGATCTGCTCGAGATGGTCATCGACATCGGTGACATCACCGCGTCCGGCGATCAGCGTGAGGCCGAGCTTGTCTTTGTAGGGGCGGATGCGATCGGCCTGGCGGAAACCGGCAATGACGAGCTTGGCGCCGCAATCGTCCAGCGCGTATTCCATCTCCTCGCCCGTCCACCAGCCATTCATCGGCACGACGACACCGCCGGCGCACAGAATGCCGAAGAAGCTGGCAATCCACTCCGGTGAATTCCGCATCGCCAGGGCGATGCGGGTGCCCGGCGTCACACCATGACGCTCGATCAGGCCATTGGCGATCGCGACCGCCTTGCCGATCAGCTCGCCATAGGTCCAGCGCTGATCTTCAAACACGATCGCGGTCTTTTCCGCATGCTCCATGGCCGCGACCAGCAGGAAGCGCAGGTCGGCCGGAGCACCGGAATAGACGCGGTGCGTGACGCCACGGATCTCCGCCGCGCCGAGTTTGAACATCTCCTCATTCTCGAGGATATGCATGACATAGGGTTCGACCTGGGCCCGTGTCGGGCCTTTCCGCTCGGCGCTCACCTAGCCCTCCAACGCTTCGTTGACATAACGCTTGAGCTCCTTGCGGCCGATGACCATGCGGTGCACGGCATCCGGGCCATCGGCGAAGCGCAGCGTGCGCAGACCGGCCCACATGCTGGCCAGCGGCGTATCCTGCGACACGCCGGTACCGCCATGCATCTGCATCGCCTCGTCAACAGTATCGAGGGCCACGCGCGGGGCGATGACCTTGATCTGCGAGATCCACGGCGCTGCGGCACGGGCATCGCCCTGGTCCATCATCCAGGCCGCCTTCAGGCAAAGCAGGCGCGCCTGTTCAATCGCCATGCGGCGCTCGGCGATGATATCGACATTGGCGCCCAGCTTGGCCAGCGGTCGGCCAAAGGCCTCACGCGTCACCGAGCGGCGACAGAGCAGCTCGAGGGCCCGCTCGGCCTGGCCGATAGCCCGCATGCAGTGGTGGATACGGCCCGGCCCAAGACGGCCCTGGGAAATCTCGAAACCGCGCCCGCGGCCGAGGATGATGCTGTCAGCCGGGATGCGCGCATTGGTGAAGCGGATGTGCATGTGACCGTGCGGCGCATCGTCATGGCCGAACACCGTCATCGGACGCAGGATCTCGATGCCGTCGGTATTCTTCGCATCGACGAGGAATTGCGAGTGACGCCCGTGGCGGCCGGCATCTTCACCCTCGGTCTTGGCCATCAGGACGTAGACTTCACAGCGCGGGTCACCGGCGCCGGAGGCCCAGTATTTCTCGCCATTGAGCACCCACTCATCCCCCTCGAGCACAGCCGAGAACGAGATATTGGTCGCATCGGACGAGGCGACATCGGGTTCCGTCATCAAATAGGCCGAGCGGATCTTGCCCTCGAGCAGACCACCGAGCCATCTCTCTTTCTGGGCCGGCGTGCCATAGCGCTCGATGACTTCCATATTGCCGGTATCCGGCGCGGAACAGTTGAACACTTCCGGCGCCAGGAAGGACCAGCCCATCTCCTCGGCCAGATGGGCATATTCCACCGTCGACAGGCCGTAGCCACGATCGCTGTCAGTGAGCCAGAAATTCCACAGACCGCGCTCGCGTGCCTTGGCCTTGAGGCCCTCACGGATCTCGTTTTGCCGGTCGGTGAAGGCGAAACGGTCGCCACCCGGGGCCTTGCCGACCTCGTGATGGTATTCGTCTTCCAGCGGCATGATCTCGTCACGCACCATGGTGCGAACCTGATCGATGAGCGGCTTGACGCGCTCCGAAACTCCAAGATCCATGATATCTCCCTCGCGCTTATCGTTTTGTCGTTAATTCACGTTAGACGGGACGCCCGCGCGCGCCCACCATCATACGTCGAAATTTCCGCATACCGCCGATCCACCGGTCACGCTCCGTTGCCCGCAGGGCTTCGTATTGAGCGACCTGGGGATGCGGCAAGGCCAGAAAATGCTTGTTCTCGATCGAGGCCAGCAGGGCATCGGCGACGTCGGACGGCTCAACAATGCCGTCGGCGCCGGCAATGCCGCCATCCTCGCTATCGCCGATCATGTCGGTGCGCACGGCTTGCGGGCACACGCACACGACCTGCAGCCCCTCATCACCATGCGTGATGGCGAGACTCTCCGCGAAGGATACCGCCGCGTGCTTGGTGGCCGTGTAGGACGAGGCGCCGATCTGTCCCAGCAGGCCGGCAGCGGAGGCCACGATGGCGAAAACACCGCCGCCGCGCGGCTTCATGCGCGGCCAGACCGCGCGGGCCGAGCGCACAGCGCCCATCACATTCACCTCGAAACTGTCTTGCCATTCCTTGTCGGTGGCACCAGCGGCATCCCAGCTCGGGTCGTCGGTACGCAGAATTCCGGCATTGGACACAAAGACGCTGACCGGGCCGAGCTGAGCCTCGGCCTGGTCGAGGAATTTTCCGATCTGGGCTTCATCGGTGACGTCGAGCGTCATGCCCAGCGCGCCGATCTCGGCGGCCGTCTCTTCCGCCCCGTTGAGATCGCCGATCGCCACTTTCGCGCCCTTGGCCTTGAAGCCCTCGGCAATGGCACGCCCGATACCGCGCGCGCCCCCTGTGACGGCTACCACATGGTCTGAATAGTCCATCGCAAGCCCTCCCCGGCTTTGTGGATCAGTATTTACGCAGGCGGGCGAACTTGTCGGTATGGTAGTTGGTGTCGCCAAACAACGCAGCGGCCACGCGGACGCGCTTGATGAAGAAGCCGATATCGTACTCGTCTGTCATGCCGATACCGCCATGCATCTGGATCGCTTCCTGCGCCGCGAGCTGAGCCACAGAGCCCATTTTCGACTTCGCAGCGGAGACCATCATCGCCGCATGATCCGGTGCCAGGTCCAGGGTCTGAAGCGTTTTCAGAACGATGGACTTGCCCAACTCGATCTCGGAATAAAGGTGCGCGGCGCGGTGCTGCAGACCCTGATAAGTCCCGATCACCTCACCGAACTGCTTGCGTTCCTTGAGATATTCGACGGTCTGCTCGAGGCATTCCTGGGCCGAACCCGACATTTCTGCCGACAGGCCGGCACGGCCCGCATCCAGCACCGCCTCAAGCGGCTTGTAGCCATTGTCGACATCACCCAGGACCGCATCGGCGTTGAGCTCGACATTCTCCAGCGTAACCCGCGCTGAATTACGGCTGTCGACCATGGACGCGCGCTCGATAGTAACGCCGGCCGCGTCCTGCGGCACCAGGAAGAGGCTGACGCCATCTTCTTCCGCATCGCCGCCCGCGGTACGGGCCGAAACGATCAGCATGTCAGCGATGTGACCGTCGGCGACAAAGCTCTTCTTGCCGTTCAGCTTGAAGCCATTGCCGGAGCGCTCGGCGCGGGTCTCGACATGAGCCGGGGCGTGCTTGCGGCCTTCATCGACAGCCAGAGCGGTAATCGCCTCACCGCCTGCGATACGCGGCAACCATTCGCCCTTCTGAGCCTCGCAGCCGAAACGGGTGAGCGCCGTGGCGCCCATCACAGCGGTCGACAGGAAGGGTGACGCGGTCAGCGTTCGGCCCATTTCCTCGGCGATAACGCCGGCGGCGACATGGCCCATTTCCACACCGCCATGGGCTTCGGGAACCAGCACGCTGGTCCAGCCCATCTCGGCCATTGCCTTCCAGGTGTCACGGTCGAACCCATCGGCGCTCTCTGTATCGCGCAGCTTGCGCAACTGACTGACCGGTGCGCTGTCGGCCAAAAATCCCTTGGCCGCGTCTTTCAGCATGCCGGCTTCTTCGCTCAATACCATTGCCATGGTGAAACTCTCCCCGGATGCCTATGCAGTCGGCAAATTCAGAATGCGCTTGGAAATGATGTTGAGCTGAACCTCGGAGGTTCCGCCCTCGATGGAATTTGCCTTGGTCCGCAGCCAATGACGGGCAACGTCATTGTCCTGGTCCCACTCCAGCCCATCATGGCCGGAACTATCCATCATCAGTTCGAAGCGACGCTTGTTCAGCTCGGTGCCGTAGTATTTCAGCATCGAGGAATTGGCCCCGACGCCCTGACCGGACTTGGCCTCATCGGTCACGCGCTCCATGGTCGCCATGAAGGCGAGCCCGTCGATTTCGGCACGCGCCACATCGGTGCGCAGGACCGGGTCGACCAGCTGACCCGCATCATTGAGACCAAGCTGCTGAACCGCAATATCGCCCATCGGGCGCATGGCGCCCGTGCCGGTTCCGCCAATCATCTCACGCTCATGGGTGAGCAGGTATTTGGCGATGGTCCAGCCTTTGTTCTTCTCGCCGACGAGATTGTATTTCTCGCAGCGGGCATCATCGAAAAAGGTCTCGCAGAAGGGAGACTTGCCGGAGATCAGCTTGATCGGCTTGGTGGTGACGCCCTCCTGATCCATGTCGACGAGGACAAAGCTGATGCCTTCATGCTTGGGGGCATCGAAATCGGTCCGCACCAGTACGAAAATCCAGTCCGCCTCATCGGCGTAGGACGTCCAGACTTTCTGGCCGTTGATCAGATAATGATCGCCCTGGTCCTCGCACTTGGTCATCAGCGAGGCGAGGTCGGAACCGGCATTGGGTTCGGAATAGCCCTGCGCCCAGCGGATTTCACCGCGGGCGATCTTGGGCAGGTGTTCCTTCTTCTGCTCTTCATTGCCGAATTTGAGCAGGGCTGGCCCAAGCATCCAGATGCCGAAGGACATCAGCGGCGAGCGCGCCTTGATGGCCTTCATCTCGTCGCGAAGGACCTTGGCTTCCTCCTTGGACAAACCGCCGCCGCCATACTCGACCGGCCATTCCGGTACGGTCCAGCCTTTTTCGGCCATGCGCTCGAGCCAGACTTTCTGGGCGTCGCTCTGGAAGGTCCACTTCCGGCCGCCCCAGCAAGCATCGCCCTCACCCGTCATGGGCTTGCGCATCTCCGGCGGGCAATTCTCTTCCAGCCAGGCGCGCGTTTCCGCGCGGAAGGTCCCAAGGTCCGACATCAATCTCCCCTTTATCGGCTCAGATGACGTTTACGCATACGTCAACTTAGCGCCCATAGCTCTTCCGGCCAGTGGGACGCTGCAGGCAAAACGCGCCTCAGGCGAATTGAGGCGCGATTTCTAGGTTTTTGGCAAGCCCCAGACGCCGCAGAACGAGCAAAAACGTCCCGTTGTAATCGACGACGCGGTTCCAGAAGCCCTTCTTGGGCAAATGCAGCGCGCTGCGCGGATGATCATGATGGTGATCATGCAGCGCTTCACCACCGGTCAGCAGCGCTAGGAAATAATCAAACCAGAGCGGCGTCTTCATGTGACCGAACACGTTCACGCCCAGTGTGGTGGCGTGGAACTGAATGGCACGCCCGATAATGACGCTGGCATGCAAGAGAGCGGTCAGGATCAGCGAGCCACCAGACAGGGCAACGATCGCATAGATCAGACCTGGCACGGCAAAGTGCAGGATCAGCGACAAGGTGATGTGGAACCGGTCGCCGAAGAGGACGACCTTGTTTTCCTTGAGCCACATCGGCATCGGGCGATCGAGGTCCTTCTCGTCACGCCAGAGGATCCAGCCGACCCAGGCCCAGCGCTTGCTTTCGAACGGGTTATGCGGATCGCCCGGCTTGTCGGCGAAGCGATGGTGCTGGGAATGATAATTCACCCAGTCACGCAGCGAGCCCTGCATGGCCAGGATGCAGTTGAACATCGCAAAAACCTGGGCCGGCCATTTGATCTCGCCCGCACGGTGCTGCCAGATCCGGTGCAGCGGACCGATACCCATATTGCACATGAAAATGGTGAAGGCCGTCACAGCCAGAGCCAGCGGCGCATACCACCAGTGCAGCGTGAGACCTTCCAGCGCCAGCCCCAGCACGATCATCGTCACCAGCAGGGCCAAGCCCAGCGCCGGATAGATGAAGGCGGAAAAGGCACTCGCCCAGTTCAGCGTTTTCCAGGATTTCAAAATAGCCTCTGACCGGGCCAGCATACGGGGAGACGTAGTCATGAACGCATTCTCTTATGATCTGACGCCCTCGACCTGGGCGTTTCGTTGAACGGAACATTCGGGCGGAAGGGGGATGAGGTCAAATCCGATTTCACCTCTTCGCCACTGCCGCGAATCAAATCGCGCCTCCGATTTCACGCATCAAAGCCACGCAATTTCTTACCAAAACTGGCGAAGAAAGCTGAAAAACCGGCATGTTTTATTCCGATTTATCGATAGTCAGGATGGACCTCCGCCACGGATTACGGTTTCGTAATGGTGAATGATCCTTTGATTCACGGCTGGGGAGGCGATGATGAAGAGTGGACTGATGGCGGCAGGTGCCGCTGCTTTGGCTGCAGCTGCAGTAGTTATGTGTCCCGCATCCATACGCACGGAGATTGCCGAGCGCACGAATGTCCCCGAAGGTTACGCAGCTGAAGCCGAGCGCCAGATCGACATGTTCGTGGCCTGGCTTCGCGATGATGCATCCAAGCCCGAACTTGAGGCACGCTCCGCCACGACCAGCGAGCGCTCAGCCATGGCAGACCTGACGCCCTGATCTGCGTCACATGTCGAGATTTGACGCCCGCCGGTTTCCGGCGGGCGTTTTTTATGGCGCTTCAGGCAATGAAGCGAGGCGCGCATCGATGAACTGGCGCGCAGGATCATCCTCCGCCAATTCATCGCGGACCGCGCGCAGCAATTGGGCGCCGCGCTCAAGATCCCCGTCCTGAAGCACGGCCTCGGCCAGGTAGACCCGGGCAATGATATTTTCCGGCTCCAGTTCAAGCGCCCTGGAAAACGCCTCGCGCGCTGCCGGCGTCAGGGCGCCGTTTTCCGAGAAGACGTAAGCCTGACCAAGAAGCGCGAAGAGTTCCGCCGAATCCGGCCGGCTATTGATTGCATTGTTGAAAGCAATGGCGGCCTCGCCGAAACGCCCAAGCGCCAGATAGGCCTGCCCCAGACCGGCCCAGCCATCGGGGTCGTCCGGGTTCTGCATCAGACGCTCCGCCAGGGCGTTGACCTCGGTGACGAGCTCACGCACCTGCTCGGGCATTTCGACCTGCTGCACGGGGGCCTGACCGATCAGCTGCGGGCTCCCGGTATTCATGTAGATCGCAACAGCCGCCATCGTCGCGACGGCAGACAGGACGATACCGGCCTGGCGCAGACGGGCACTGGGCGAACCGTCGAGCTCGGCATATTGCTGTGCCGCCAAAAGCCGGCGATTGATATCCAGCTCGACCTGGCGCGCCTCGGCCTCGTCGATCAGACCCAGCTCGCGGTCCCGCGCGAGCTCTGCCAACTGCCCCGAGAACACACCCAGCCCGTCGGCCGCTGCGGTGTCATTGCGGCGCAGGAAGGGAAACACCAGGGCGAGAATGACCAGCGCGCTGACAAGAGCGATGAAGAACCAGATCATTCCAGCCCCTCCTCGCGCTTCAGCGCGGCCAGCTGCGCCTCCTCCTCGGCACTCAGCTCGGTCTCTTCACGCACCGCCTGCCGGCGAACAAAGAAGAAGGCTATACCCCCACCGAGCAGGAGAAGAACAATCGGGAAACCCCAGAGCGCGAGCGTGTTGGCCTGGACCGGCGGCAACATCAGAACATAGTCGCCATAGCGCTGCTGCAGATACGCCCTCACCTCGGCATCACTATCGCCGGCGAGGAGGCGTTCGCGGACCACAACCCGCATGTCCGCGGCGAGATCGGCATTACTGTCGCCGATGCTCTGACTTTGACAAACAACGCAGCGAAGCTGGCGGTAAAGCACCATGGCCCGCGCCTCAAGCGCCGGGTCTTCCATGATCTCGTCCGGGCCCGGGCGCGCCAAGGCGGGCGCGGTCAGGAGCAGAACGGCAAGCGGGAGCAGAAGGAAACGCATCATTCTTCTCGCAAGGCCTCGATCATGGGACGCAGCGTCTCGCGCCAGACATCCTGGGTGATGACACCGACATGGCGGTAACGGACCCGCCCTTGCCGGTCGATCACAAACGTCTCCGGCGCACCGGTGATGCCAAATTCAATCGCCAGGCGGCCGGAGGCATCATCACCGATGCGGGTATAGGGATTGCCGTGGCGTTGCAGCCAAGCCGTTCCGGCACCGGGCGGATCGCGCCAGTCGATGCCATAAATCGGCACTTCCCCGGAGCGCGCAATCTGCATCAGCATCGGATGCTCCACGAGGCAGGGCGGGCACCAGGAGCCGAAGTAATTGAGCAGCACCACCTCGCCGGCCAGATCGGCGGAACTCAGCCCCTCGTCAAACCCCTGGATCGGCGGAAGATCAAACTCCGGCAGCGGCGCATCAATCAGCTGCGAGGGAATATCGGTCGGATCCTCGCGCAGTCCGACGGCAAAATAGCCTGCCAGGGCCAGGAAAAGCGCCAGCGGGGCGAAGACGAGAAACCGGCTCATTCCGCCGCCTCCGGCGCGGTCGTGACCGGTGTCTTGGCCGGATTGCGACCCAGCGAACGGCGGCCCCGGTCGAGAATGGACAGGAGCCCCCCCAGAGCCAGGATCACACTGCCAATCCAGAGCCAGATCGCCAGCGGGTAGATATAGATATGAACCGGCCAGCCTCGCCCCTCGACGCGCTCACCGATGGTGACGTAAAGATCACCCTGGATGCGCCCGACGATCCCGGCTTCCGTCGTGCCCATGCCGCGGACCGGATAGAAGCGGCTCTCGGACATGATATCCGTCACCACTTCGCCATTGCGGCTGGCTTCGAACCGTCCGATCTCAGCGATATAATTGGCTTCACGGGCCTGGTTCACTTCGGTCAGGGTGATCACATAACCGCCGAGCGCGACACTGTCCCCTTCCGCCATGAAGGCGCGGGTTTCATGCTTCCACGCACTCACACCGGTAATGGCGATAATCGCGACGGCGAGGCCCAGGTGCGCGACGATCATGCCCCAGATCCCCAGGGGAAGATTGCGGGCGCGCGCCATGGAGGCGGAAAAGTCGATCTCGAACAGTTTGATGCGTGATTTGAGGTCGAGCAGCACACCGACACCGACCCAGACAGCCAGGCCGGTGCCCAGCGCACCGGCGAGCTTTTCCCGGTCCGCCAGCCAGAAGGCGATCACCAGCGCCGCGGCGCTCGCGGCCAGTGCCGGCCACAAGGTCTGCCAGATACGATCCAGCTTGCCCCGCTTCCAGGCAATCAGCCCGCTGATCGGAACCAGTACGAAAAGCGCGCCCATCAGCGGGTTGAACACGGCGTTGTAGAAAGGCGCACCGATGGTCAGCGTCTCATCGCTCACCGTGGTGACGAAGAGCGGATAGAAAGTGCCGAACAGAACCACGGCGCAGGCCACCGAGAAGACGATATTATTGATCAGGAGGGAGCTCTCCCGGCTCACCGGGGAGAACACGCCGGTCGGCTTCAAGGTCGCCGCACGCAGACCGAACAGGAAGAGTGCGCCGCCGATCAGAACCAGCAGGATGAGCAGGATGAAGACCCCGCGCTCCGGGTCGACGGCAAAGGCGTGGACCGAGGTGATAATGCCCGAGCGCACCAGGAAGGTGCCGACCAGGCTCAGAGAGAAGCTCATCAAGGCCAGGAGCACCGTCCAAGCCTTCAGCGTATCGCGCTTTTCCATGACCCGCAGGGAATGGATAAAGGCGGTACCGGCGAGCCAGGGCATGAGCGAGGCGTTTTCAACCGGGTCCCAGGCCCACCAGCCACCCCAGCCGAGCTCGTAGTAGGCCCAGCTGGCGCCCAGCGCGATACCGATGGTGAGGAAGGTCCAGGCCGCCAGCGCCCAGGGCCGCACGATCCGCGCCCAGCGCGCATCCACCCGCCCCTCGATCAAAGCCGCAACGGCGAAGGAGAAGGTGATCGAGAAGCCGACATAGCCCGCATAAAGCATGGGCGGATGCGAGGCGAGACCGGGGTCCTGCAGCAATGGATTGAGGTCATTGCCATTCAGCGGCGCCGGCCACAGGCGTGCAAACGGGTTTGAGGTAAACAGCAAAAAGGCCGTGAAAGCGGCCGTGATCGCACTTTGCACAGCGAAGGTCAGGGTGATCAGCTTGGGTGCGACGGCCTTGCCGGCATAGGCCAGCACCGCCGTGTAGGCCGTCAGGATCAGACACCAGAGCAGCATCGAGCCTTCATGATTCCCCCACACGCCGGTCAGCTTGTAGAGGAAGGGCTTGTCGGTGTGGGAGTTGTCGGCGACAACCAGAACAGAAAAATCCGACACCGCAAACAGCCAGGTCAAACACCCGAAGGACACCAGGATGAGACCGAACTGGGCCAGCGCGCCCGCGCGTGCAAACCCGAAAATCGCCGGATCATTGGCCCGAAGTCCGGCGATCGTCAGCCCGGATTGAAGCACGGCAACGCAGAAGGCGAGGATAAGGAGGAAGTGACCCAGTTCAGCAATCATGGCTGGGACTTCTTATGTTCTACCCGTCACGTCAAGCGGTCGGGGTGTCGCAGGCTGGGCTCACCCGCCGGTCGAAGGACGTGCACCGCGGCCGACCCAGAGGACGGCCAGCGCCGGCAGCCAGGGCACAAGCCGCTCGAACGGGTCACCGGGCAGAACCGCCCAGCCATGCAGGACCTGCATCAAGCTGCCGGACACGGCGTCGGCCGGGAGCTGGCCAATGGCATTGAATATCACCGTCAGAACGAAGCCGGTCACCATGGCTGCAAGAATGGCCCAGCCCGCCGGTTCATAGCCCAGTACGCGCATCACCACGATTGGCCCGAAAGCCGCCCCGAGCGCGGCCCAGGCGAACAGGACCCGGGCAAAGATCGAACTTTCCACGCTCAGAGTGAGCACAACCGCGAGCCCGGCGATCACGGCCATGACGAGACGCGAAATCGTCACTTCACGGCCCGGAAACAATTTGACCAGGCGCATATCGTGGGCGACGGCGGCAGAGGCCGAGAGCAGGATACTGTCGACCGTCGACATGATCGCCGACAGAATCGCCGCGATAACGATACCCGCCAGGATCGGTGGCAGGAGGTCATTGGCGACCCGGTAGAACAGGGTTTCTCCGTCCATGCCTCCGCCCATCAGGGCGCGCCCGGACAGGGCCAGAATGCTCATGCCGACATAGACGAGAACCGCCCAGGCGATAGCGATCTGGAAGCCGCGCCTGCGCGCCGGCTCATCCTTGATCGCCATCAGCCGGGCCAGCAGGTGAGGCTGGCCCATCGCCCCGACACCAACGCCCCAGACACCGAGAATAAAACCGATCAGGATCCAGCCAGCAAACCCGCCGGTTATGTCGAGATAGTCCGGCGGCGCCGTGCTCGCCAAGCCTTCAGCAATACCCCCGAATCCGCCTGCCGCCATGAAGGCCGCCAAAGGCAGCAGCAAAGCCACCAGCGCCATCATCGCACCCTGCAGCATGTCGGTGACGCTGACAGCCCAGAAACCGCCCAGCAAGGCGTAGATCAGGACCACACCAGCACCCAGCAACACAGCTTCTGTGGTGTTCATCCCGAACTGGGTCTCGAACGCGCTCGCCGCCGCGCCGAACTGGGCCGCGATGTAAAAGATGAAACAAAAAACGATCATCAGCGCCGCCGTTGCCGCGATGGCATGCCGCATCGGGCCCGAGATCGCCGAGGTCAGGAAATCGGTCAGCGTGACATGGCCCTTCTCCTGGGTCTCATCACGCAGGCGGCGACCGAAGAACAGCCAGACAGCCGCATAGCCCCCCCAAATGCCTGGCACCATCCAAAGAGCTGACAGTCCGTTGAGATAGACAAAGCCGGAAAACCCCAGCAGCACCCAGGCAGACGAGGTCGACGCGGCATAGGACAGGCCTGACACCCAGGCGCCAACCCCCTGCCCTGCCAGGAAGAAATCGCTCTCGGTGCGCGTACGCTTGGCGGCCCAAAGGCCGACCAGGATCAGCACCAGCTTGTAGCCGATCAGTGTGATCAGCACGAGAAGTCCGTCGGTCGTCATCTGCCCCCCTTTGGCGCGGCAACCTTGTCGCTTCCTGTTCTCGCTTAGCCTGCTTTGCCGCTCAGGACAAAACCGGCGCTTTTTTGCCCCGGCGCGAATGACCGGAAGGACAGAATGAAATACACTGGCGGGGTTGTCTTGGCGCAGCAAGAGATCGATACCAGAGCCAAGACATGCCCGCCCGGCGGGCCCCGGCATACGAGGAGAAGCCCCGATGAACGAGATGACCCCGCTGAAACAGAAAGACGCCCCGGATCTCGGCAAGTTCGACTGGGCCGACCCGTTCCAGCTGGACAGCCAATTGACCGAGGAAGAACGCCTGGTTCGCGATGCGGCCCACGCCTATGCGCAGGACAAGCTGCAGCCTCGCGTCATCGAAGCCTATCGCGAGGAAAAGACCGACCCGGCCATTTTCCGCGAAATGGGTGAGCTGGGCCTGCTCGGCGCGACCATCCCGGAAGAGTATGGCGGTGCCGGTCTGGGCTATGTCGCCTACGGTCTCGTCGCCCGCGAAGTCGAGCGCGTCGATTCGGGTTATCGCTCGATGATGTCGGTCCAGTCTTCCCTGGTGATGTACCCGATCTACGCCTATGGCTCGGAAGAGCAGCGGCGCAAATACCTGCCGAAGCTGGCTTCGGGCGAATGGATTGGCTGTTTCGGCCTGACCGAGCCGGATGCCGGTTCCGACCCGGCCGGCATGAAGACCCGGGCGGAAAAGACTGCGAACGGTTACAAGCTGACCGGCTCGAAAATGTGGATCTCCAACTCCCCGATCGCCGACGTCTTCGTCGTCTGGGCCAAGTCCGACGCCCATGACGGCAAGATCCGCGGCTTCGTCCTCGACAAGGACACGCCCGGCCTGACTGCGCCGAAAATCGGCGGCAAGCTGTCGCTGCGCGCCTCGATCACCGGCGAGATCGTCATGGATGGTGTTGAGGTTGGCGAGGACGCTCTGCTGCCCAACGTTTCCGGCCTGAAAGGACCGTTCGGCTGCCTCAATCGCGCCCGCTACGGCATTTCCTGGGGCGTCATGGGCGCGGCGGAATTCTGCTGGCACGCGGCGCGCCAATACGGTCTTGACCGCGTTCAGTTCAACCGCCCCCTGGCCCAGACCCAGCTCTACCAGAAGAAACTGGCCGACATGCAGACCGAGATCACCCTGGGCCTGCAAGGCTCGCTGCGCGTTGGCCGTCTGATGGACGAGGCCAAGGCGGCACCGGAGATGATCTCCATCATGAAGCGCAATAATTGTGGCAAGGCGCTCGATATCGCCCGCCTCTCCCGCGACATGCATGGCGGCAACGGGATCTCCGAGGAGTATCAGGTGATGCGCCATATGGCGAACTTGGAAACGGTCAACACCTATGAAGGCGCGCATGACGTCCACGCCCTCATCCTGGGGCGGGCCCAGACCGGTCTGCAGGCCTTTTTCTAGGCCTCGCCCGAGCGCCCGCCCGGATTGCTCCGGGAAAGCGCCAGATTGCGTTATGAGACAAGCCGGGACAGCATCACACCCCGGCTTTTTTCTCAAGCGAAATACTACTCTAATTATTCTTTTTGCCTCGATACCATTTCATGTTGCACCCCCTCACGCGATCGCTAGCGTCGTCATGCAATCTCAAAGGGAGCGTTTTGAATGTTCAAGAAAACTGCGGGCGTTATGGCGGCTAGGGCCGCTGCACTGGCACTGACGGCGACGGCCTTCGCCTTCGTTGACACCACACTGGACGCCGCACCGGCCGAGGGCCCCGCGCCTGAGCTCGGCCGAGATCAGCGCCTATCTCAATGCCCAGGGCGGCGATGTGACCTGTGAGGAAATCATCGGGCCATTCGGTCAGTGCATCGCCCTCATTTGCACCGACAGTTTCGGCAATCGCGAACTGCGCGATTGTGATGGAGACCTCTAGGTCACGCCACACCTGACGAAGCATGACACGGCCCCGGCACGCTCAGCCGGGGCCGTTTTTTGCGGTCTCATCTGTAGCTTATGCAGCATCTGCCGCGACACCCCCTTGCGAGCATCGTCAGAGATCATTAGACCGGTGAGTGGACAGGTGGCCGAGTGGTCGAAGGCGCTCCCCTGCTAAGGGAGTAGGCGGTGTCCCCGTCTCGTGGGTTCGAATCCCATCCTGTCCGCCACTTTCTTCACTGATAATCCGAATGCGTTACTGCCGCACCAGAAGCGCTGCGCCCTGCCCGGCGATGGATTAACAGGCGATCTTTTTCCAGACCTCAAACAGTTTTCGGCGGTTCTCATCATCCAGATGTACGCCGGCCTGAACCACCATTCCGCGAAGAAGATAGACCGTGAGTTCAACGAGGTCTGCAGCGCCAGGGCCGTATGGGTCACCAAGAGCCCGCATGGCCGTCACAGCAGTCTGATCGGTTTCCCGCACGGCCGGGCGAAGGACCGCGTCCGTGCGCGACGCGACCATGACCTCCATCCAGGAGTTCAAGAGATTGCCTTCAAAGCAGGCCCCCCAGAGGAAGTCGAAAACGTCTTCCAAGTGTTGGTCTGGACCGTCAGGCCTGCTCGTCGCTGTATCAATATCCCTTTGATAGCGCGCAACAATCTCTTGAACGGCAGCGATCAGCAAGCTGTCCTTGGTGGGAAAGTGATGCGTCTGTGCGCCACGGGACACTCCGGCCCGTTTACAGATCTTCTGGGTGCTCGCATTGGCCCACCCTTCCTCAGCAATAATTTCAAGAGTCGCTTCGAGGAGGCGCGCGCGCATGGCGTCCGTGCGTTGCCCCTGTGTCGGGCGTATCCGCTCAGTGGCAGGTGTCATTGGTCTTATCCTGATTGACTCCATTCAACATACAAACCATCCTGTATGTAAGTTGGATTGGCAACCGCCTATTTGCGCGAGGTGTACACGTCATGACGGACAGAGATATCGACAGGCCGGCCGGGCACCTGACGATAGGGCCGGACGGTCGCCCAACCCCGTCACTTCAGGATATCTACGCACAAGACAAGATCGCTCCGCCGGACCATATGCGCCAGGAATCCCGGGTCGAAATGGGCAATGACGACATTCCCGTCGAGCGATATTTCTCCAAGGCGTTTCACGACCTCGAGATCGAGAAAGTCTGGCGCAAGACCTGGCAATGGGCGTGCCGTCTGGAAGACATCCCGAACGTTGGCGACCACATTGTCTACAATATCGCCCATGATTCACTGATTGTCGTTCGAACCGGTGCCGGAAAGGCTGACATCCGTGCCTTTGTGAATTCCTGCCTGCACCGTGGGACCATGCTCCGCAAAGAAGGCGGCTGTGTGAAGCAGTTCCGCTGCCCGTTCCATGGCTTCACCTGGAACCTTGACGGCACGTTGAAAGAGGTTCCCGGTGCCTGGGACTTCAAGCATATCGACTGGAAGGATTTCAACCTCCCTGAAGCGCGGGTCGACATCTGGGGTGGGTTTGTATTCATCAATTTCGATCACGAGGGAGAGGACTTGCTCTCCTACCTCGAAATCCTGCCGGAACATTTCGAGAGCTTCGATCTGGAGAACCGCTACAAGGCCATCCATGTCGCCAAGGTCATGCCGTGTAACTGGAAGCTTTGTGCTGAGGCTTTCGTCGAGGCCTACCACGTGCCCTTCGCCCACCCTCAGTCATTGCCCTATTATGGTGACAGCAACACCCAGTACGATACCTGGCCCGGGGTACGTCACATCAATCGGATGATCAGTGCGCAGGGCGTGCCGAGCCCTTCGCTCGGCGCCGATTTCGACCCGGAGAAAACGCGCACGCTGATGGAGCGCGATACGCCGTTCTATAAATCTGCGGAGCCCGTCGTGAACGGTCAAACGCCGCGTGAACGGTTTGCCGAAATCGCGCGCAAGAAGATCTCGAAATCATCCGGTCGCGATGTGTCCGGGATTTCCGATGCGGTGGCGCTGGATCTTATCCAATACACGGTGTTCCCGAACTTTGTTCAGTTTGGCGGCGTCGGCCTCGCTGCCGGATATCGATTCCGCCCTTACGGCGACGATCCGGAACGCTCGATCATGGAAATGTTTTTCCTGTTCCCCAAGGCCGAGGATGGGTCGCACCCGACACCGCCGGGCATTGTATGGCTCACCGAGGAGCAACCCTGGTCGACCGTCGAGGCGATGGGATCGGCCGCTATGGTTGTCGATCAGGATACCGATAATCTGATGCGCATTCAGAAGGGCTTACGCACCAGTCGAAAGCCCGGCGCGACGCTGGCGACATATCAGGAAAGCCGTATCCGGCACTTCCACAGGACCCTGGACGCCTATATTGCGGCGGAGTGAATGATGAGCGCTACTGAACCAAACCTTCCCCACAAACACCTGATGACGCTTCGGCTGGATGTTGATTCTTCCGGCGCTGCGAGGATCGGCATGACCCCATCCGGTCAACGTACGATCGCACCGGTAACCGGTGGCGCTTTTGAGGGTGACCGATTGAATGGCGTGGTACTTCCCGGCGGAGCGGACTGGGTTTGCGTCCGCGCTGACGGAACCATGATGATTGACGTTCGACTGACCCTGCAGACCGATGACGACGTGTTGATCTATCTTACCTATCAGGGCCGCTTCATTGGCGCAGAGGGAGCGATGAGCCAGCTTGCCCAGGGCAAGGCGCTGGAACCGGGCAGCTATTCACTCGTGACAGTCGCAAAATTTGAATGCGGCGAACCTCGTTATGCTTGGCTCAACGACGTTGTTGCAGTCGGGGTCGGTGAGCCCTCCGGATTTAATCCTGTCTACTCCATCTATTCGATCGGCTGACAGGGAGGTCGCTCAAATATCGGGCTCAAAGCACGCATCAGTCATTACAGCGGCGAGTGCAAGTCAAGAACCGGTTCAGGCCGATGCGAAGTCATTAGACGTTCGTTACGGTCCAGCCTCGTGTGGACCATCGCTTCCACCTCGAACGCCACATTCATCGCCGCGAGGATGTTCAGCAAAACCGCGCCACGGCCTCGGCCGAATGGCCCCAGCTCGCGACCTGAGTTGGGGCGAAAAATGCGACTTTGGAGCCCCATCCGCTCTCGTCTGACGCCACCGCCACTATTCCCCTCCGCTGTTTTCTTTCAGCCGCACCACGGACGTTGCGGTTCCCCATGCAACAGGTGCAAGCTCTATACGCGGAAACGGGGGCACCAAGAAATGATCGCGATTGTGCGCTGGGTTTGGGCTGCAATGCTTCTGACCGTGTCGGGGGTGGCGTGGGCGACCCCGTCGACAGACGCGATGGCGCAATCTCTATGGCAGCGCTCGAGCGCCCCTGGGGTCGCCTATGCCTATATTGAAAACAATGAGATCGGCGCGGGAGCCCACGGAGAGGTACTGATCGGCAGTGGCGAACAGGTCACAGCCGACACGCCCTTCCCGTTGGGCTCGATCAGCAAAAGCTTCACGGCGCTGGCGATCATGCAGCAGGTTGAAGCCGGGCAGCTGCGTCTGGATGACGCCATCAGCACCTATCTGCCGGCTTTCGCCACTGGACCGGGCGAGACGATTACGCTGCGCCAGCTGCTGAGCCATACCAGCGGGTACTCTACGCTACAGGGCAATGAGAACCGGTTGAGCCGGGACATGGGCGATGATGTGCTGCAAAGACAGGTCGAGCAGATTGCCAGCTGGCAGCCCGCCAACCCACCCGGTCAGTCCTGGGCCTATTCCAATGCCAACTACCTGATCCTCGGCGCGGTGATCGAAACAGTCACCGGCCGCAGCTATGCCGAATATATCGAGACTGAGATCCTCGACCCGCTCGGGATGAGCCGGAGCTTCGTCGCGGACGGATCGACGCGCCCGGAAATGGTCGCGGCCCATCTGCCCTGGTTCGGCGGCCGCTGGGCTTTGAGCGGTCGCGAGACCGATCGCCTCAACGCGCCCGCAGGCGGTGTGATTGCCAGCGCCCGGGACGTTGCCCGCTATCTCGACATGATGATGAACCAGCAAGACGATCTGATCAGTGCCGAGCACAAGGCCCTGATGATGCGCCCGGCCAGCGAGGTCGCGCTCTTCTATGGCCTGGGCTGGTATGTCGACACCACGAACCAGATGGTCTCCCACACCGGATTGATCCCGGGCATCGAAACACTGGCGATCATGCAGCCGGCAGAGCGCCGGGCGGCCGTCGTCCTGGTCAATGCCAGCGGCGGGCTCGGCTTTGGCGAGACGGTTGATCTGCGATACGCCGTCGCGCTTCGTGGCGTGGGCATGGATTACTCTCCCGGCGGGGGCGTCTGGGGTCGCAAGATCCTGACGCTGACCTTCTGGCTGTTGCCCTTTCTGTTTGTAAGCGGGGTTGTGATTGCCTGGTTGAAGCGCAGCGGACTGCGAGCGAAAACCGGCCTGTCCGGGCTGTTCAGCCTCTGGTTCCCGTTCGCAATCAGCCTGGCCCTGGCGTGGGTTTGCCTGGCCCTCCTCCCCAGCCTGTTTGGTGTCTCCATCGCCACCCTGGCCCGCTACCAGCCGGACTGGACCATCGGATTGTGGGCCAGTGCCGCCAGCGGACTTCTATGGGCTGTACTCCGGCTCGGGGTTTATCACACCGCCGGACAGGCAGCGGAGGAAAGATCTCGCTAGCAAGGCCTGGCTTGCAACGCGGCAGGGTCCGTGCTGGTCTCCTTGTCCTCGTCGATCCGCTCACCTGGATTTGCACTGTCCCGGGCCTAGTTCTGACCAAGAGGTGACCATGAAATCGATCCGCACGCTTATCGTCATACTGATTGTTGCCCTTGTCGGGCTGGGCCTTTCCTATCTCGCCGGCATGGGCGACGAACGGGTAGCCGGATATTCGGTCATCTTTGTCTGCGCGGCTGTCGCCTTCGGGGTGAACTGGCTGGTCTTCATCCCCTCCGCTCTCGCCCGGACCGAGAAATTTTACGACCTGACCGGCGCGATCACCTATCTCAGCGTCATCGGCGTTGCCGCCACCTTGTCCAAGCCCCTCGATCTGCGCGCGCTTGTCGTCGCCGCTCTGGTTGCGGTCTGGGCCATTCGCCTTGGCGGTTTTCTTTTCCTACGCATCCAGAAGGATGGCTTCGACCGGCGCTTTGACGAGATCAAGACCAATCCGCTGCGCTTCCTCGTCACCTGGAGCCTTCAGGGTCTGTGGGTCACGCTCACCGCTGCCTGCGCGGTGATGATCATCTCCAACGAAACGCGGCTGGAACCGGGCCTGTTTTTCTATGCCGGCCTGGCTTTGTGGCTGGTCGGCTTTGGCATCGAAGTCATCGCCGATGCGCAGAAGAGCGCTTTCCGCAAGGACGCGGCCAATGCCGGCCGCTTCATTTCCAGCGGTCTCTGGTCCTGGTCCAGGCACCCGAACTATGTCGGCGAAATCGTTTTGTGGCTGGGTATCGCCGTCATGGCGATCCCGGTGCTGAACGGCTGGCAATGGGTGGCGATGATCTCCCCGGTCTTCGTCTATCTGCTCCTGACCCGCGTCAGCGGCGTCCCGCTGCTGGAAAGACGCGCCGAGCAGAAATGGGGCGAAGACCCCGAATATCGCGCCTATTGCGAGGCGACGCCGGTTCTGTTTCCGCTTGGCGGTGGCGACAAGCGCGACGGGTAAGCCCCCCGGTCCCTAACTCGTTTCAAACCGGCAGCTGCTCAAGGCTCATTTTGGACCAGGTCAGTCCTGAAGTGGCAGGTACTGCTCAAGCATACTTGATGTTTCTTCCAGAACCGTGCGCCGCGCCTGATGAGTACGAAGGTAGTGATCTTCACCTTCCATCACGACAAACCGGAAACTCTCCCGTGACCCCATTGCGCGCCTGAACAATCGCGATTGCCCGATCGGAACGTTTATGTCCTCATCGCCATGGATAAGCAGCACCGGCGCCCGATAATCAGACGTGCGGCGGGCCGGCGTAATTCGGTCTCGCTCATCATCCCCGCGAAACCGGTCACCCCAATATCGCTCCCAATACCCGGTGAAGCGGTCATTGTACCGCCCCGCAGAAATGAACGCATACGGGTTGGTTACGCCATTGATAGCAGCGATACACCGTGTCTCTTCCGGGGCATGTAGACCAAGCATGAGCGCGGAATACCCGCCATAACTCGCCCCGATCGCGCAGTAGCCGTCGGGAGCAGCGACATTTCTAGCGACCAAGGCACGCCATCCATCGAGAACATCGAGAACATCGAGAACCATCGCATCGCCATACTCCCCGTATCCAGCCTGTTCGAACTCAAGACCGTATCCAGTAGAGCCCCGATAATTCGCTTGAAGGACGGCATAGCCAAGCGATGCGTAATGCGCGGCCCACCAATCGAAGTGAGCCGTATCCTGTGATCTTGGCCCCCCGTGCGGCATGAGGATCGTCCGAAACGGGCCCTCATCGAGCGTCCTGCCCGGCGGCAGCGTGACATAGCTGTGAATTTCGAGACCATCGCGAGCCGTGTAAGTGAATTCGATACGCTCTGGAACGTCAGGACTGGCGAGACTGTCCCGCTCAGTCGCGATCATCGTGACCTCGCCATTCTCGCGGTCGAACAAATAGTAGGCGCTAGGCTCGCCAGAATTGGTCGCCTCGACGGTGAACACGCGCCGGTCCGCACTCCAGGATGTTAGATTCAACGCCTCGCGTCCGAGGGCATTTCGCAAGCTACCTGCAATACCATCAAGTTCCTCGTCGAGATACGTATCGGTTCGCAAGCCCTCAATTTCCATGAAGCCGATCAGTTCCTGACTGTGAGGATCCATCAAGGGCGTTGGGTTTATGAGCGCGCTGGCTGCAGGATGCAGATCGGAAACGACCCCGGTCTCAAGGTCTACACGCTTGAGCCCCTGATTTTCGCCGGACGGGAAGCTGACTGCAACCGCCTGATAATCATCGACAAGCCCCCAAATCTGCGGGCGATCAACTTCGTAGACACCCTCAAACACCAAGCGGCGCTCGCCCACTCTTGACCAGATCTCCCAATCATCGGTGCCGCATTCATTGCGGTACTCCGCGACGACGTTGCCAAGAGTATCCAGGAACAGCGAGTCAACATTGCTGGTGGAGCGCTCGCGCAGCTCCATCTCGCCTGTCTGCAGGTCTACATTGTAGATGGAGGTGCGGTAACAACGATCGCTGACCGAGAAAGTCGGCAGGTCCATTGCGATCTCATCCGGTGAGCCCTCGAGTACGGAAACAATGTAAGTCAGATCGAAATACTGCCGCTCGTCACCCATCAGAATGGCACTCTGACCAGTACTGGTATCATAGGCGACAGTCCGCGAGATGCCGTAATCATGGTTCCCCGACGACATGGAGAGATTGATCACCGTGTAGACGAAAAAGACCAGATATCGATCCGAAACCCAACGGAACTCGGTTATGAAGAAGCCATCTGGCTGTGGAATCAGCTTGGTCCCTTCCACGCCCGACAGATCGTACAGACAGATTTCTCTCACGCCTCTCGGCGTGCAACCAACAGCGAGTGTCGTTCCTCCGGGGGAAACTTCGACTTGCCATGCAGACGGGAGCTCTGAGAAGCGGTCGACGCTGACTTGAGCCATTACGCTCGGCACCACAAGAAACCAGACCAGAACGATTGAAATGATACGCATATTTGCTCCCCCAAGAGCGCGATCAAAACACTCGTCATAAGAGAGGTCAATCCATCTTGCCCCCTCTAATTGCGTTCGGTTTCCCGACAAAACTCCACAACGGTGCGAAACGCCCATCACGCCCCGCGGTCCGCCGACAATATTTACCTCCCCGGTTCGACCGCTATGCTCGGGCGCATTCAACCTATGAATCACTTCGAGGGGAGCAGGATCATGCGGGCAGGAGTTTTGATTGCGGCGGCCGCGGCTTTGACAGCCTGCGGGCAAGCCATGGAGACCGATGCGCCCGAGCCGCTGAGCTGGCCCGAAGCGCGGCCCGGTATCGTGGAAGATCGCTTCGCCAACCTGGCCCTGAGTTGTGTGCACCAGGAATACCCCAACAAGATCAGCCACGTGCTTCAGGGTGATGGCGATGCCCGCCCGCCACGCGAGCTCTATCCCGCCTTCTATGGCTGTTTCGACTGGCATTCTTCCGTGCATGGTCACTGGCTGCTGACCCGGATTCTGGCGTCAGACCCGCAAACCCCGATGCGCCCGGCCATCGAGGCGGCGCTTGGGCGGAGTTTCACCGAGAGCAATATCGCCGGCGAGGTGGCCTATTATGTTCAGGACGGCCGGGCCTCTTTTGAACGCCCCTATGGCCTCGCCTGGTTCCTGCAGCTGGTCGCGGAACTGGAGGAAAGCGGGGAACCGTTGCCGGCGCAATGGCGCGAGACCTTGCGGCCGCTGGAAGTGGCCATCGTGGACCAGATCGAGGCCTGGCTGCCCAATCTCGTCTATCCGATCCGGCTGGGCACGCACGCCCAGACCGCCTTCGCCTTCGGCCTGATGATCGACTATGCCCGCACCGTCGAGAACGCCTCTCTGGAGACGCTGCTGGTCGGCAAGGTGCGCGACTTCTACCAGGACGATGTCGATTGCCCGCTCGCCTATGAACCCTCTGGCGAAGATTTCCTTTCGCCCTGCCTGATTCAGGCGGACCTGATGCGCCGCATCATAGGGCCGGACGAGTTCTCCGTCTGGCTGAACGCCTTCCTGCCGCAAATCCCGCTCGATGGGACGGCCGACTGGCTGGAGATCGCCGTTGTCCTCGACGCCACCGATGGCAAGCTCGTGCATCTGGATGGTCTGAACCTGTCCCGGGCCTGGGCGCTCGAAGGTATTGCCGCGGGGTTGCCGGCGGATGACCCGCGACGAACCGCCCTTCTGGCCAGTGCAGCGCTGCATGCGGAGTCAGGCATCGCCTCGGTCTCAGACGAACATTATTCCGGCAGCCACTGGCTCGGCAGTTTCGCAACCTATCTGACGACGCAGCGCGGCATCTGATCCGCGACTATTGCTGCGCGGCGCAGGCCCGCAAGCGCTGCGCATTTCCGCCGCGCACTGGATGTGATGGCCCTGCTACAGAAGGGTGCGATCAGGAAGCGCCAGCATAGCGGTATAGCCCGCATGCGGCCAAACCGCCCCCGGCGATTGATCTCGCACGCGGGCTGGGATTATCTGGCGCCCACAGGACGCCGGCATCCGGCACAGGCTGGAGGCTAGGGAACCGGGTCATGGGCAAGCTCTACTTCACTTACAGCGCGATGAATGCGGGCAAGTCGGCGATCTTGCTGCAGGCCGCCCATAACTATGGCGAAAACGGCATGAAGGTCATGCTGTGGACGTCAGAGCACCATGCCAAGGACCCCGCTGCCACGTTCGGAGAAATCGAAAGCCGTATCGGTCTGCGCGCGCCGGCTCATATCTACCGGGCCCAGATGGATCTGTATGACGAGATCCGCGCGCACCGGCAAAACAATGGCGTCGATGCGGTCTTCGTTGACGAGGCCCAATTCCTTTCCAGCGACCAGGTCTGGCAGCTCGCCCGTATCGGCGACGAACTGGGCATTCCTGTCCTGTGCTACGGCCTGCGCACGGACTTCCAGGGCAAGCTGTTTGAAGGCGCGGCCACCTTGCTCGCCATTGCCGATGATTTGCGCGAGGCGCGCACGATCTGCCATTGCGGTCGCAAGGCGACGATGACCTTGCGCTTCGACGCGTCCGGCGGTGCGGTCACGCGAGGCCAGCAGGTCGGGGTGTCCAAGGACGCCTATGTATCGCTTTGTCGCAAGCATTGGCTGGAACGCGTACAGGAAGGCCTCGTATCGGCCGCCGAGGTCGACTGAAGCACGAAAACGGCCCGGTTGGGCCAAGTAGACTAAACACCTGTCCCGACGGGACAGCCGGCATGACCGGCATGGGGGAAACGACACATGAGTGCAAATCTGATCGCCGGCCTCGGGGCCCTGTTACTTCTGCTGATCGCATTCGTGTTCTCGACCAACCGGCGCAAGATCCGTCTGCGCACCGTTCTGAGCGCGCTTTTGCTGCAAGTGGGTATTGGTGGTCTGGTCCTGTTCCTGCCGATCGGACGCGATATCCTCGCGGCGCTGTCAGAAGGCATTACCCAGCTCCTCGCCTTTTCCCAGGCCGGTATCGAAATGGTGTTCGGGCCGCTGGTCTCTGAATCGGTGGGCTTCAGCTTTGCCCTCAATGTCCTGCCCGTCGTGATCTTCTTCTCGGCGCTGATGTCCGTGCTCTATCATATCGGCGTGATGCAATGGATCGTCCGCATTGTCGGTGTGGGTCTACACACGCTGCTGTCCGCCGGACGCGTTGTTTCGCTCAATGCCGCCGCCAACATCTTTGTTGGCCAGACCGAAGCGCCCCTGGTTATCCGCCCCTATCTGGACGGCATTACCAAGCCGCAGCTCTTCGCCATTATGACCTCCGGCCTCGCCTCCGTGGCCGGCACGGTCCTCGCCGCCTATGCCCAGATCGGTATCAGCGTGGAATACCTCCTCGCGGCCAGCTTCATGGCGGCGCCGGGGGGCCTGTTGATGGCCAGCATCATCATGCCGGCCGATGACGAGACCGACAAAGCCCAGGACATTCTCAAATCGCGGCCGGACCAGGAGCGTCATGCCAATGTGGTCATGGCCGCCGCGGTCGGGGCCAAGGATGGTCTGCACCTGGCCCTGAACATCGGTGCCATGCTGATCGCCTTTGTCTCCCTGATCGCACTGCTGAACGGGTTGATTGCCATTATCGCAGGCCTGCTCGGCGCTGAAGGCGTGACCATCCAGAGTATTCTCGGCATGATCCTGGCGCCGTTGATGATCGCCCTGAGCATTCCCGTGGCCGAGGCCCAGGCCGCCGGCGCGATTGTCGGCGAGAAGCTGGTGATCAATGAGTTCGTCGCCTATCTGACGCTGTCGGGCACGCTCGAGGACTTCTCGCCGCGCAGCCAGGCCATTCTCACCATCGCGCTGTGCGGTTTCGCCAATCTCAGCTCTGTCGGCATCCTGCTCGGCGGACTGGGCAGCCTGGTGCCGGACCGGATTTCCGAGATTGCCCGTTTCGGCCTGCGCGCCGTCCTCGCCGGTTCGCTCTCCAACCTGATGAGCGCGGCGATTGCCGGCATGTTGTTCACCGGGTGATCGGATGACGCATCAGGTCATCCTCGATTGCGATCCGGGGGTCGATGACTGCATCGCCCTGCTCGTCGCCCTGGGGGCATCGGACCGGATCGACCTGCAATCGATCTGCGTGGTCGCCGGCAATGTTCCCGTCGATGTCTGCGCGCGCAATGCGTTGGGCATTCTGGCGCTGGCCAAGCGCGACGGCCTGCCGGTCTATTCCGGCTGCGACCGTCCGCTGCGCGTCGCGCCGAGCTTTGCCGAGCATATCCATGGCCGCAGCGGCCTCGGCGATGCCACCCTGCCCGAGGCGATCGACAGCCTGCAGAGCGGGCACGCGGTCGATCATCTCTGTCAGGCGCTTTCGTCGGCCCAGCCCGGATCGATCACGCTGGTCATCACCGGGCCAATGACCAATTTCGCCGCCGCGCTGCAGCGGGACCCGTCGATCACACAGGCCGTACGCGAGCTGATCATCATGGGCGGCGCTGACCAGGCCGGCGGCAATATCACCGACTTTGCCGAGTTCAACATCTTTGCCGACCCGGATGCCGCCCGGATCGTGCTGGAAAGCGGTTGCCGCACCACGCTGATCGGGCTGGACGCAACGCTGCAGATCCGCTGCACCCCCGCGCGCATGCAGCGTCTGACGGGAACAGACCACCCCGCCAGCCAGACCTCGGCGGCCATGGTCGCGCATGTGAACCGGATCTATGGCGAGGTCTACGGGGCCGAGGGCGCGGCGCTGCATGACCCGTGCACCGTGGGTTATCTGCTCGAACCGGAGCTGTTCACCGGTCACGAGGTAGCCGTTGAGGTCGATTGCAGTGATGGCGAGACGCGTGGCCAGACACGTATCCATCCGCTCGACAATGCGGCGGGTTGGCCGCGGATCAACTGGGTGACCGGCCTGGATGACACCGCCCTGTTCGAGCTCATCGTCACCGAGATGGAGCGCTTGTGATGACCCAGACCATCACCGTCGTCGGATCGGTCAATCTGGACCTTGTCGTGCGCTGCGGCCAGCTACCCAAAGCCGGCGAGACGGTTCTGGGTGACGGTTTTGCCAAACACCCGGGCGGAAAAGGCGCCAATCAGGCCCTTGCGGCCCGGCGCCTCGGTGCCGCGGTCAATCTGATTGGCTGTGTCGGTGATGATGATGAAGCCGGGGCCGCCCTGTCGCTGCTACAGGCTGAAGGCGTGGATCTGTCCCGCTGCCGCAGCCTGGCCGGCACACCCACCGGTGTGGCGATCATCGCCGTCGAGCCGGAGGGCGACAATCAGATCGTCGTCGCCAGCGGCGCCAATGCACGCCTGACTGTCGCCGATCTGCCCGAACGCATCGAGGGCGCCCTGATCGGACAGCTGGAAACACCCGTAGACGTGCTTGCCGAAGCGCTGAACCGCTGCTCCGGCCTGACCAGTCTGAACCTCGCACCGGCCATGGAACTGGACGACAGCGTGCTCGCCCGGGCGGACCTTTGCGTCGTCAATGAAGCCGAGTGCGAATTCTATGGCCGGGAACGGCTGATTGCGGCCGGCGGCCTGACCGCCCTGACCCTCGGGGCCCGTGGTGCGATCCTGTTCAAGGATGGCGTGGAAATCGCCCGCGCCCGTCCGCCAAAGATTGTCCCGCATGATGCGACCGGGGCCGGCGACACCTTCGTCGCCGCCCTCACGCTCGCCCTGCTCGAGGGCCAGGCGCACCAGACCGCCCTGGAATTTGCCTGCGCTGCCGGTGCAGCCACCACGCTGACAGCCGGCGCACAACCGGCCCTGCCGGTGCGGTCAGCTGTCGAGGCACTGATGGCTGCCAACGCGGCGGGCTGATCACCGCGGCAAAGCCATGCCGGGGCGGGGCGCCAGTGTCCGCCCGCTTTCCAGTCGCGCCGCGATATCGCTTTCGACTTCGCGCATGCGCTCGACGTGCCCTTGGACGTCCCAAAGAACTTCCACGCCAGCGGGACCCAGGGCGACGAGACGATATCCTAGCAGGCTCCGCGCCTCAGCATAGGAAATAAGCAGATTGTCTATACCGTCCCCGGTCAGGTCTCCTTGCGCCATGACCGAGGCCATCCAGGCTTCGAAACGCCAGATCTCATGACCGGCCTGACTGACCTGCACCGTTTCACCGGGCACGCTGCCAAGCACGGCGATCTGATACATTGAAGGCTCAACAGTTTCACTGAAGCCGCCCGGTTGGTTCGGCAACAGGGCGCAGCCCGCCAGCACCGCAGCCGCAATCAAAAGCCCTGCTTCGCGAATGCCAGCCACCTGTCTAATCCTCATCAACATGACGCAATGCCCTCTGCACGCCATCGTAGAGATCAGGCGGGGAGTGCGGGCCACCACCGCCATGTCCGATAAAGGCCCTGCCATCATCGCTCATATCACTGATCACCTCGAATTCCGGACGCACTTCTAGACCGGCCCTGGCAGACCAACGGAATCCAAGGCCGCGAAACCCATAATTCGGCACATCCCCGAAGTGGCCGGCAATCCATTCGCCATCATCACTGATCGCGGTGATGGTCAAAGCCGCGGTTTCGGCGAACTCCGTCACCGGACGCGCCACACCGCCGACCTCCCAAATCATGCCATCGTTATGATGATAGGTACCACTCTCAGAGGTGATAGGGCGTACTGCGACACCCGCCATGAAACGCCCATTGGCGCTGACTGCGGTAATCTGGGCACCAACATAGCCGCTCGGCAAGGCGGCGCCAATAAAGGCCCCGTCCCGCCAGACGAGCGCACGTTGCCGGGCATCATGGGCGCCCTCACCCGCCGCGGTTCCATGCCCAACTATGACACGGCCATCGCCCGACATGGCGCGGATACCGTCGATGCCGGCCAGCGCGCCAAAGGCATTGATTTCGATGCCGGCGGGTAAAGGCAGATCGACCACGCCTTCATTTGCGCGCCAGAGGAAGGGTCGGACACGTCCATCGCCGGCAAGGCGTGTTCCGGCGATTAATTCACCATCGGCGCTGACCGCGGCAGCCGCATCCTGCTCGATCGCGGAACGAGCCGGCAGCAGGGCTTGCGGCTCACCCTGAAGCGTCCACCTCACCGGAAACCCGACAAGATTGCCGTCCGGTGTCAGCGCGTAAACATTCCCGACAGCGTAGTCCCCGGCCGGCGTGGCGTCGCGTATATGCGAATAGTTATAACCGTCGGGCATTTCGAGCGCCTGATGCCCGACCCCTTCACGCCAGACATAGGGCGCGGTCTCCTCATTCGGCCCGGAGCTCAAGGAACCGAAGATAATCTGTCCATCGGCAGCCAGCGCATCAGCACTCATGCCCGCCACACCGGTCGGCATCGGCAAGATCAGAAAGCCCGGCTGGCGCGGGCCCAGAGCATGGGTCAGCGTCGGCACCTCCGCTTCGTGATGCATGGGATAGTCCAGCACGCTGAGGACCTGCCCGGCCCCGCTCAGATAGAGCATCACGCCATCAAGCGCGCCATCGCCGAGAAAGCTCAGCTCTATTGTCTCGCCCGGCTCCAGCGTACGAAGCCCGCTGCTTCCGGACAAGACGATGCCGGCATCGGCGGACGGTGTCCGCATACGCGCATCGGCCCTGAAGCCGGTAATCGGTGTTGCACTCGTATTGCGGACCTGGAGCCGGTAGAGCGTAGTCTGGCTCTCAGTCGTGACCTCCAGCACATTGATACCCAGCGCCGTGTCAGCGATGACCGGCGGCTGCAGGGCGCGCTCGGCATACATGTCCTGCAAGCGTTCGCGCGCGGCTTCAGCCCGGGCCAGTGCCGCGGCGGCCTCGGCGGCAGCGCGCTCGGCCTCCGCTTCGCGCTGACGCTGCTGATACTCGGCCAGGTCGGCGGCCTGCTGGCGCAGGTATTCCGCCCGCTCCGCAGCGCGCTGAGCCTCTCGCGCCTCCAGTGCCTCGCGCGCTAGCTGATTTTGGTAGAGATCCACCTCCCGCTTGATCGCCAGGTCCCGCATCAGGCGCTCGACATGATCAGCTTCCGCTTGTGCCAGACGCTCCGCCGTGCGTTCCGCCCCGGTCAAGCCATAGCGATCACATCCCAGTTCGAAATCCCGTCGTGCCCGCATCATGTCATAAGCCATGGCGGCGAACTCCTGGTCCGTGCCTGTCTGGCCAGAGGTCTGACGCAGCCAGTTCACTACCGGCAGGATGCGGGCATTGAAACGGGGGCCGAGGAAATCATCAGCCATGGCGGCCGCGTAATCATCCGGCCACGCTGCAGCATTGGTATCGCGAGACAAGTTGGCGTAGAGCGCATTGAGACGGCCGCCGCCATAATGCTCCGCCGCCCGGATCCCCAGGGCTTCTCCCGTCGAGACCGCAGCGACGAAACCCGACGCCGCACTGCCGAGCACGACTGAGACACCCTTACCGATGACAAAATTCTGCGCGTGCCCATAAGCCGCGGCATAGTCGTCCTGGGCGATGGCCGCTCCGATCGCGGCCACGGTGAGCCCGTCAATGGCCGGCAGGCCCTGCGCGCCACCGGTGATGCTCGTGATCAGACCGTCGGCCAGTTGCGCGTCTGCATAAGCCAGTTCAATTGCGCTCGGCGCTGGAGCGGGCGCTTCGACCGCTCCCGTTTGCTCGACCCGCGGCTGAGCGCTGGCGGAGCTTATTGGCGCAACCATCAGAGCGCTGATAACAGCGACAACGCCCAGAAGCCCACGGCCAGCATCTAATTGGTTCGCGTTACCCATACTATTAGTATGGGCGCCGCCGAAGGCCCGAACAATTGCCGATCATGTGGCCTGATGCCGCAGAGTCCTGCTCCCCAGACCCCAGTCCTACAACGCGCAGTGTTTGAGCGCGCTCTAGCGCTCGAACACCGTCGATGACACCGCCGCGGCCCGAGCCTCATCCAGATCGAAGTACAGCGCTTCCCAGCCCTTGTTGGAGTAGAGCTCGGTCTGGTCGCCATAATGAGCCGAGGTCGGATCGGTTGACTGGGAATAGGTCAGCACGCCTTCACTGCGCACACCCTCGTCAGAGAACTCGACCGTCATGATCCAGCTGGACCCATGGCGCACGCTGGTCCATCCGGTACCGGGCACGGGGCTGCCGGGGATGATCATGTTGAACACGCCGGTTCCGGCCGGGCCGCCATGGATCGGGATGCGGGTATCGCCGCGCATCTCGCCCATCACCTCTCCCAGGGGCGCGTCCGCGGCCAGTTGCAGCTGGGACAGCTGATTGGCGGCCGCGCGCAAGGCCTCAAGAACGGCCGGGTCATCACTAGCCAGCCCGACCGGGGTGGTCGCCCCGTTCTCCGCATCAAAGGCCCCTTCAAAGACGGCGCCGCCCGACAGCAGATAGAGCGCCATGACATGGGCCCCGCGGCTGTCCAGATTGACTTTCAGATCCCAACCGGCGAGCGCATCGCACAAGGGCTGCAGATCCGCCTCGCCGCTTTCCAGACACACCTCGACGACGCTGTCGCGGAGCAGTTCGCCGCCATGGTGGCGGTTGGAATACATCACGGCCTGTACGGTCTCGAGATCAAAGCCCGCCTCACCGAAACCATCACTGCCCGCCAGGCGCTGGGCCATCTGATCCAGGGCCAGGCGGGTTCGCATGGAGCGCGGCGTGGCCTCGTCGCCCCAGATCGGGCTGTAGCCGGTCAGCGGCTGAGCCGGATTGGTCAGCCAGGGCGAGTCGTTCGACTGGGCGACAAAATCGGAGCGGAACAGATGCGGCGCATCGGCCGGTCCGAACACGCCCGGCGCGGTCGCGCCCTCCCCGTCAGCCCAGCGGCAGGTCGGGTCGGCGGCATTGAGGACCGGAATGCGCGCCTGCATCCAATAACCCTGGGCGAGCTCGGACGCGGCACACCGCATGACCATGGCCGTGTCGACATTCGGCACGAGCCCCATATCGCCGTAGAAGGCACCGCCGTCCTGATCAACGGCCATCGTGTTGAAAGCCGTCGCCTGATAGCGCGACAGTGCACCATGCAGTGTCTCGACATCATCGGCGGCATACATGGCCAGGTATTGATCGATAATGCGCAATCCGCCACTCGGGGCGGCAAAGGCGAAAGCCCGCTCCTGTGACCAGGGCATGCGCTGGGACACGGCGACGGGACCGAACTCGGTTTCCCAGATCGTGCGCGTGACCGAGGTCGTTGCACCCTCCTCGCCGAGGACCTCGACGGTAATGTCATTGGCCATCATGGCGTGGCTATGGCCATCGACAAGATAACGGGTCGGATCTTCCGGATCGAGCGTCAGCTCGTAATAGCCAAAGCGGCGCGCCGTCGAGACGGTATGGGTCCAGGCGATATTCTCTGTGTGACCAATGCCGACAAAAGGCGTGGTGATGAGCCCGGCGCCGACAACATTGAACTCGCCGGGAATGGTAAGCCCGACGCGATAGAAGCGCAGCGCCCCGTCCCAGGGATAGTGCGGATTGCCGAGCAGAACCGCGTCGACGCCCTCGCGGGTACCGTCTGATCCCACAGCATAGGCATTGGACCCCATGCCGCGGCGTTGCACCAGGAGGTCCTCGATGCGTGCTTCGCTATGGGTCGCCTCCTCACCGGCCGGAGGCTGGGCCGAGGTGACGGCCTCGATGGGTTGGCCAAAGGGCAGCGTCAGGGCGCCATACCAGATGTCATGCGCTGTGACGTCGCGAACCCAGGCCTCGCCGGCGCAGTTGGGGTCGGTGACCTCACCGGTGGCCAGAACATGGTTCACACCGTCAGCAAAGCCCTCGATGAAAGCGCGTGCATCCGCGCTCGGCGTGTCGACGGCACCGGGCTCGCCGGCCAGCAAGGCCTCGACGGCGCCGGAGTTACGGATGCGGCGATGATAAAGATCGCTGGCAATATTGGCGTTGTTGTCGCCTGCACCCAGAAAGGCCGCACGCTCGCCGCGCACCGTCATGGCGCGTTCCATCACCAGGCAGAGATTATCCTGTGCGGCGACAATCCCGGCTCCGTAACCGAGACCGTCATGATCAGACGCCACAATGCGCGGCACACCATAGGGCAGACGCAGGATCTCAACCGAAGCGGCACTCTCATCGCTCATGTTCGGTTGGGTGAAGCCGGCAACCGCCTGGCTGATCCCGGCACATCCGGCCAGAGCTCCCGACATGACGACACCGGCAAGAGCGGTGGTAAGCAAACTCCGCGACTTCATGGACGGATCTCCCCTGTAATCATTGGGGGACCCTAGCTTGGATCGCGCAGCACTGACCAGTGCCGGGATCACGATGCAGCCAATCAGTCTTTCGCCGCAGGCTCAGCGCGCCGCTTGCCGTTCAAGGGCCGCGGTCAGATCGGGCACCTCAACCTGGTTTGCGCAGCCGGCTCCTGCATCGATGACACAGGCGAAATACTCCACCAGCGCGGCTTCCATGGTCGCCGGCGTCCAGTGTTCGATCCCGGGCAGGATCATCGAGTTGAAATCGCTCATGCCGAAGTCGCGATAGATATCAGCCACGAGCGGGACCCGCTGCACGGTCGAGGCTCCAAGCGTCTCATTGACCCAATGCGCCTGCTCGCATGAATAGGAATCCGAGCCGAAATCCTCGCAGCTGAACGGCGGTTCGGTGACGGAATCATTTTCGTCGACACCGCCCTGGAACAGCAAAACCGGGGTCGCGCGCAAGGCGTCGGCATTCAGGCTTCCACCGGCAATCCGGTCGAGGTTACCGACCCCGACCGGATAGGTCAGAGTTTCACCCGCATAACGTTCCAGCGGCAGGATCGGCAGGCCGCCGACACCGCCTGCCGCCACTCCGCGAACGCGCTCAGGGTGCAGGACGGTCATGCGGGTGACGAAATCCGCCGCGGCTGAAAAGCCCCAGAACAGAGCATCTTCGCTGGTGGCATAACCGCTGGCCGCCAGCTTGGGGCGGGCATCATCGAGCATGGCGATCAATTGCAGATCGGGCCGCGCATGACGCGGGTCGTCTGCGGTCATCGCCGCCTCGGTGAGCGCGTGGATGTAGAGATTGCCATCACCGTTCTCGAGCAGCGGACGCGGAAAGGCCGGGGTCAGCATTGGCGTGTTCAGATGGCGCCCGAAATCGACGTAGAGCTGCTCATTGCGAATGAGCGCCCAGTATTCATGGGTCTCCTGCGGGGCGCCCCAGAGTGCGTCATTATTGGGTTGGATGAGAAGCGGATGCCCAGCCGGGACCTGTTCCGGCATGTGCAGGAAATAAGGCCAGTAGAACCCGGCGTCCGGGTTGGCTTCGATCCGGTAGATACGACGCGTTTCCAGCGCGCCCTCATAGGTGTGGGTGTCGGCCGCCGGGCCAACCGGCTGGCCGATATGATCGGGGACCCGGCTCGCGGGGTCGAATGCCGCCACGCGGGCACGCGGATCAATCTCCTGGGCCCAGCCCGGACCCGAAGCCAACAAGACCAGACCGGCCACCAACGCATGCTTCATTTCAACTGCCCCCTGACGGCATCTATCGGGCAAGCCATCGCCCGGCTCATAATCGTGAAGGCGTGAGTATACAGCTCGGCCGACGACAACAATCGGGACGCTTGGCGCCGCAGTCCCGCGTCGGACCGCGACCCATTCGGCATGGACCCTGATCCCCCTCGCGCTATGTTCGCCGGGAGTTGCCGGCCAGCGCAACGCGTAATGCAAAGGGGAGAAGCATGAAAAATTCCGTCACCGCACTGGGCGCCGCCGCCCTCATGGCGGCTCTGGATTCCGGCGTCGCCGCCAACGCACAGTCCTATCCGGGCGACCGCGTCAGCGGCGAGCATTTTGCCACGCGTTCGGTCACCACGGCGACCCAGGGCATGGCTGCTACCGCGCATCCCCTGGCCAGCCAGGTCGCGATCAATGTGCTGCAGTCGGGCGGCAATGCCGTCGATGCGGCGATTGCTGCCAACGCCGCCATTGGCCTCATGGAGCCGACCGGGAATGGCATTGGCGGTGATATCTTCGTGATCATCTGGGATCCGGAAACCCGCCAGGTCTACGGCATCAATGGTGCTGGCCGCTCGCCCATGGGACTGAGCTATGACGACGTCGTCGAGACACTGGGTGAAGGCAATGCCATCCCGCCTCTCGGCGCCATGCCGGTCTCTGTGCCCGGAACGGTCGATGGCTGGTTCGCCATGCATGAGCGTTTCGGCTCCATGCCGATGGATGAGATCCTCGCGCCGGCGATCCGCTATGCCGAGAACGGTTTCCCGCTCACCGAGACGATCGCCTACTACTGGGAGCGCAATATGCGCATCCTTGATGGCCGCTTTGCCAATGGCGAGTTCGAGGAATTCGCCAATGCCCAGGCGACCTATCTGACCGAAGACGGCGATGCGCCACGCGAGGGCGAAATTTTCCGCAATCCCGACCTCGCCAATACCTATCGCCTGATCGCCGAGGGCGGCCGGGACGCTTTCTATGACGGTCCGATCGCCCAGACCATCCATGACTATATGGAGCGGATCGGCGGCTGGATTGCCTATGAGGATCTCGCCGCCCATCGTACCGAATGGGTCGAACCGCTGAGCGTCAATTATCGCGGCTATGACGTCTGGGAATTGCCGCCGCAGGGCCAGGGCATCGCCGCCCTGCAAATGCTGCAGACGCTGGAAGCCTATGACCTCTCCTCCATGGGGTTCATGAGCGCGGAGGCCATCCACCTGATGGTCGAAGCCAAGCGTCTCGCCTTCGAGGACCGGGCCCGCTTCTATTCCGACCCGGCCTTCTATGACGAAGCCGATCCGCACGCGCTTTATGCGGAGCTGATCAGCGACGACTATGCCGACACCCGGCGCGCCCTGATTTCGACCGAAGCGGCGATGCAAAGCGTCACCCATGGTGATCCGCGTATCATCGAGGATGGCGACACCACCTATCTCACCGTGGCCGATGGCAATGGCATGATGGTCTCGCTGATCCAATCCAACTTCCGCGGCATGGGTTCGGGCCTGGTGCCGGACGGCCTCGGCTTCATGCTGCAGAACCGCGGCGAGCTGTTCAGCCTCGATCCGAACCACCCCAATGTCTACGAGCCGGGCAAGCGCCCCTTCCACACCATCATCCCGGCCATGATCACGCGCGGCGGCGAGGCCTTCATGAGCTTCGGCCTGATGGGCGGCGCCATGCAGCCCCAGGGTCATGTCCAGATCATCACCTCGGTGATCGATTTTGGGCTCAACATCCAGCAAGCCGGGGATGCGGCGCGCTGGCGTCATGACGGCTCCACCTCGGAAACCGGACAAGCGGACGAAACCGCCGGCGTCGGCGTCCTGTCAGTGGAAAGCGGCATGCCGCAAGACGTCCGCGATGCCCTCACCGCACTCGGCCACGAGGTCGTCGATGGCGATGGCGGTTTCGGCGGCTACCAGGCCATCCTGCGCGACCCGGAAACCGGTGTGCTCTACGGCGCCAGTGAAATGCGCAAGGACGGCGCGGCGCAGGGCTACTGATCCCGGCCATCAACACCTGACATCAAACGCCCGGTCCCGTTTGCGCGGGGCCGGGCTTTTTTAGGCCAACCAGTGCGGCGCCTGGACCGCTGCCGTCCCGCTTTTCGCCGCCACAGCGCACTCGGCAAGGCTCCCCAGACGCAGGGTGCATCCCGTCAGGCTCGGGCCGTAATGGGCGTATTTGCCGGAATTGGTCAGGATGTTGCGCGCATTGGCCGGAAACAGCGGCTTGGAAATCGAGCACCAGCATACATCCGACACAAGGGTGACCCCGAGGCGTTCGAGCCGCTCGAGCGTGCCATCCTCGGCGATCTCGCGCTTTTCCGACCGCCCGATAGTGACGATCACACTGACGCCGCTGGCGACCGGCTCCTCGCCCATCAATTCAGCGAAGGCCCGGCATTCCGGGGCCGACATGTGCGGGCTGCCCAGGGCCACAAGATCAATCGCGTCCGGCCCCTGATTGAGCGCGCGCCAGGCCCGTTCGAGCTCGGTCTTGCCAATCGACACGCGCTCCAGCGTACCGTCTACACCATCCCGCGCTTCCGGGGTGACGCCCTCAATATGCAGCATGGGCGCGCCCGAGGTGGTTCCAAACGCCGCACACAGCGCCTTGAGCTCATCCGGCCCGGGCTGGAGTGCAGCGAGACCGGTGAGAAGCGGGATGCGGTCCGGGGCGAGCCGGCCAGCCAGCCAGCCCAGAAGCGGCCACACCGTGTCGTCAGCTGCGTCCGGAACCTCAATATCGATCGCCAGCGCCGGGGCGCGATTGGCGTCAAGATAAACACCGGACATCGGCGCCCGCCCGGTCATGGCGATCATCAGGTCGAGGAAATCGGGATGCTTGTTGGTACGCGCCCCTAGGGCACTATTGGCATAGATCACGGCATTGGATTCGGACCAGCCAATGCGCTCGCCGGCCGTTGGCTTGTTTTCGAGCAGATAGGGCGCACACGTGAAGCTCGGCTGCGCGCCCATGGCCAGATAGGCCTCGGCGAGCCGGCTGGCTGGCCCGCCGAAATCAGCGGGGACGCCCTGCGCGCGCCAATTGGGAAGGTCGACCGAGATCGCATTCATCGTCGTCGGGACCCGCACCGAAGCGCCCTTCTCTTGCATGGCTTCGGCGAAGACAAGATTGGCCGGACTGGCATAGATACAGCCATCGATATGCACGCGGGACACGTCGATCAGCCGGTTTGCGCCTTGGAGAAGGGCGACCGTGCAGATCGTTTCCATGGCCAGCTGGACAGCCGCCCCCTCACCGCCCGCCAGCATGGCCTCGTCCTGCGCGGACAGGCTCAGCCCGGACCGGTCGAGCGGGCTCAAAGCCAGTGAGAGATCGCCGGCGCGGAGCTGGCCCTGCCGCAACTCGGCCTGGGCGCTGCGGGACAGAGCCTCATAGCTTGCCGCCCCGAGCCGGATGACCGCAATGCTCGCTCCGAACATGACATTGGCCAGAATGGCGCCGAGGGTGAGCACATCCTCTGCCTCGCGGAAGACCAGAGCCGCCGGGGCATGACCGGCCAGGGCGAGGCCGAGCAGGACGGAACTGCCGGTGCAGGAGCCCCGTGAGGTCGGCATCATCAAGACCTTGCCGGCGACCGACTGACCGTATTGGGGATGATGCGCATCGACGATCACGCCGGTCTGCGGATCAACCCCGCCCCAGAAACTCAGCCCTTCTTCGCAATACAGTACAGGCGCGACCAGTTCTCCGGGCTGGATCAGAGTATCCGCGGGATGAGGCGGCCCGGGATTGGTGGCATCATGGCTCAAGGGGTGACCTGTTTATTCCGTTACACGCGTCTTCCCCCATAACCGGAGAATTCGAGCCCGCTGTAAACACCAATCTTGACCGCAAAGCCCGGCGCCCGGTGCCGGAGTGTCTTGCCTCTCCCGCTTGTTGCATCGCGCATATAAGGCTATGCCCGGGAATAGCGCGTCAGTGCGGACAGGACGCAAGGGGAACATTATGCGTAATCAGCTTTTGGTATCGGCAGCCATGGGTCTGGCGGTTTACGGGTTTGCCGGCGTGGCATACGCCGCACCACATCATGAGCATGGCCACAAACAGGACGACGGCACCGGCATCGCCGGGACCGTGACCGAGGCCGAACCGGAATTCCGGCACCAGTTCGAACTGGAGGCCGGCCAGATTGTCACGCTGACGACGCAGTCGGAGGAGAATTTCGACACCGTCCTGACCCTGCTCGGCGCAGGCGGCAAACCGATCACGCAGAATGATGATGCCGACCCGACCACGCTGCAGTCGCTGATCCTGTTTGTTGCTCCGGAAAGCGGCACCTATAGCGCGTCTGTCACCGGCTATGGCGGCACCACGGGCAGTTTTGAACTCCACATCGAAGAGGGTATTGATTTCGGCCTCTCCGATGCAGCGGTGATTTATACCGAAGGCGCTGTCAGCCTCACGAACCGCCAACGCACTCACGATTATCAGCTGACGCTGGCTGAGGGCGACATCCTGGTCGCCTCGACCGAGGCGCTGACCGAGGGGCTCGACACCACTCTCGTCCTGCTTGACGGATCCGGCGACATCATCGCCCTGAATGATGATCGCGGCGATGGCAGCCTGAATTCCCAGATCACTCACCTGATCGAGGCCAGTGGCGACTATACGGTGCGCGCGGGCAGTTTCAGCGGCTCCGATACCGGAGAACTTTTCTTCTCGGTCGCGACGGATCCCAATGCGGAACTCCCCTTCGACTTCACCTCTATCGAGGGCGAAAGCATTGCTGTTGATGAAGACCGGATCGATGACAGCCATCCGGTCTATCGCCGCCCGATCACGATCGCGGAAGGCCAGACGCTTTATGCCTATGTTGACCGCGTCGACGGCGATCTCGACCCCGTTTTGCGGCTGCTCGGCCCGGACGGCATGCCGGTTGCGATGAATGATGACCGCGGCGATGGCTCGCTCAACTCCGCCTTTGCCTATACCGCCCCGGCCAGCGGCGAATATATCGTCGAAGTGGACCGTTATGGCGGTGGCCCCACCTCCGGCGGCTTCAGCCTCAACCTGTCCTGGGTCCCCGCCTCGGTCCTGGAAGTCCTCCAGGCCCTGCGCGAATCCATCGTGACGCTGAGCGGTGACCCTCAGAGCTTCCGCACCGAGGATTTCGTCGTCAATTATACGCTCGATGGCGAGGACAGCACCTCCCTGGCCTATGCCCAAAGCGTCGGTGACGCGCTGCAGCATGCGCTGGAAGAACAGCTAGGTCGCATGGGCTGGCGCGAGCCGGTGCGCGATGCCGACGGCCTCTACCGCGCCTTTGTCGCCGATGCCGGCGGCTCGATGGGCGTGACCTATCCGGTCGAAACCGTATTCGACAATCCGCACACCGCCGACATCCGCGAACCGCTGGCTTCTCGGACCGTTTTCGTGGTGGAGAATGATTTCGAGGGCTTCGACGAGAAAGAAGCGCCGGTCGACAGCCTGATGCGGGCGACGGCGACGCATGAGTTCGCTCACGTCGTCCAGTTCGGTTACGATTCCGAGGAAGGTCTTGACTGGCTCTACGAGTCCACCGCGTCCTGGATCGAGACCGTCACCGTCGGGCACCATCAGGACGCGACCGATTACGTCGAAACCGATTATCAGCGTCCCGAACTGTGCTGGACGACCAGTGAAGGCGGGTTCGATTATTCCCAGTGGACGCTTTTACAGTCCCTGGCCGACGTCCATGGCGAACGCGTTGTGGTACGGATCTGGGAAAACGCCGTCGAGCATGATGGCTTCGACACCATGTCAGTGACCCTCGACGAGGTTGGCACCGACATTCCGGCAGCGCTGCGACGCTGGCGGGCCCAGAACTTCGCCATGGCCTATGAGCTGGCGCCGTTGTTTGACCGCCCGGTAGCGCTGCACCGCAGCCTCAACAGCGCGGAAAGCTGGACTTCGAAATTCGGCCCGCAGCAATTAGGTGCCAATTATATCGAGCTCGACCTGGATGGCCGCCACGAGATTTCCCTGAGCGGGAATGACACGCTTGAGCTTGTCGCCCTGGGCCATCGCGATGGCCGTGTGGATGTCATCGAGCTCGGACAAGGGGGTGTCGTTGACCCGCAGGCCTATGACTATCTCGGCCTGATGGTGTTCAACCCGGTGGTGCCGGACGCTCCGGGCGAATGCTCGGCGGGCATGTACACGCTGGATATCAACGAGACCCGCCAAGCCGCCTCGCAGAGCGTGTCCTACAGCTTCGACGCGCCGCATTTTACGGCGCCGACGCCGGTGTCACAGGCCGCGCAATAGGTATCATCGTCTGAACGGGAGGCCACCTCCCGGCGACACAAAAAAGGCGCAGGCCGGTCTCACCGGTCTGCGCCTTTTTCTTGGGGCCGGTCAGGCCTGGGCTCTAGCCACCGGCATCGGTGTCAAAACCGCGATTGCGCAACAGCGGCTCGACACTCGGCTCACGGCCGCGGAAGCCGACATAGGCATCCATGGCTGGCAGGGTGTCGCCAGCAGAGAAGACACTGTCGAGCAGCTTCTGAGCCAGTTCCGGATCGAAGATGTCGCCCGCTTCCTCGAAGGCGGCAAAGCCGTCATTGTCCAGCACGCCAGCCCAGAGATAGCTGTAATAGCCGGCCGAATAGCCCTCACCTGCGAACGTGTGCAGGAAGTGTGGGGAACGGTGGCGCATCGGAATGGCGTCCAGATTCTCGCGGCTGGCCAGCACCTCGTCCTCGAAGGCGTGGATATCGATATCGCCTGGCTCGGTGTTGAGGTGGTAGGCCATGTCGACAAAGCCGGAGTTGAGGAACTCAACCGTGGCGAAGCCCTGGTTGAAGGTCTGTGCCTCCAGCACCCGCTCGAGCAGTTCCGGAGGCATCGGCTCTCCGGTCTCGTAATGCAAGGCAAAGCGCTCGAGAACTTCCGGTTGCTCCAACCAGTGTTCATAGATCTGCGCCGGGAATTCCACGAAATCGCGGTCCACCGCCGTGCCGGCGAGGCTGGGATAATCGGTGTTGGACAACAACCCGTGCAGACCATGGCCGAACTCGTGGAACAGCGTGCTCGCATCGATGAAGGACAGGAGCGCCGGCTCCCCATCGGCGGGCTTGTTGTAGTTACAGTTGTTTATGATGATCGGGATATCACCGCTAATGCCGTTCTGCGCCCGGAAGCTGGACATCCAGGCGCCGCCCCGCTTGCCCGGGCGAGCGAAATAGTCGCCGTAGAACAGGCCGACGACGTCGCCATCGCTATTGGTCATCTCCCAGACACGGACGTCGGGATGATAAACCTCCATATCGGTGCGCTCGGTGAAGGAGATCCCGAACAGGCGCTCGGCGACGTAGAACTGGGCCTCGATCATATTGTCGAGCTGGAGGTAGGATTTCACCTCGCTCGGGTCGAGGTCATAGCGCTCGGCGCGAACCTGTTCGGTGTAATAGCGCCAGTCCCACGGCATGACGTCGTGGTCGAGACCGGCCGCAGCGATGCGGGCTTCAATATCGGCCTGTTCTTCAAGCGCGCGTTCGCGGGCCGGCCACCAGACCTGCTCCATCAGCGAGGTCGCCGCCAGCGGCGTGCCGGCCATGGTGCCACCGGTGCGGTAATGCGCGAAAGTCTCATAGCCCAGCAGGTTGGCCATCTCGAGACGCAGGCGAAGGATGTCGCGGATCGTGTCGTGATTATTGTTGGCGTTTTCATTGTCGCCACGGCTGGTCCAGGCGCGCCAGGCCTGTTCGCGCAGTTCGCGGTTCGGCGAGGTCTGCAGGAAGGGCTCGACGCTGGACCGCGCCAGGGTGATCACATGGCCATCCAGGCCGCGATCAGCCGCCGCGCCAGCGGCCGCGGACACGACGAAGTCCGGCAAGCCTTCAAGATCCTCGGCGTCGAGCGCCATGGTCCAGCTTTCCCGGTCCGCCTGCTCATTCTGGGCGAACTGGGTGTACAGACCGGCCAGGCCCGAGCGGACGTCAGCAAAGCGCTGGCGGTCATCGCCTTCGAGCTGGGCGCCAGCACGGACGAAATCATGGTGCGTGACTTCCAGAAGGCGCAGCTGCTGCGGCTCCAGGTCGAGGCTCTCGCGCTGCTGATACAGGCTGTCGATGCGGGCAAACAGATCGGCATTGAGCGTGATCGAGGCGGAGTGCGCCGCCATGCGCGGGCTCATCTCGCGCTGGATGGCGCGGATCTCTTCATTGCTGGCCGAGCTGGCCAGATTGAAGAAGACGCTGCTCATACGGCCCAGCAGGGCGCCGGACTGTTCCATCGCCAGGAGCGTATTGTCGAAGGTCGGGGCTTCCGGATTATTGGCGATCGCCTCGATCTCTGCCGAATGGGCGGCCATGGCTACGTCAAAAGCCGGCAGAAAATGTTCTTCCTCGATGGCATCGAAGGGCGGTGCCTCATGCGGCGTATTCCATGCGCCCAGCAACGGATTCTCCGATGCCGGCACAGCCGCCTCGGCGACTTCCGTCGTGTCGGCAACAGGCGTGCCGGCGGTTTCACTCGGGTCCGCGGCTTGCGGCGAACAGGCGGCGAGCAGCAGCACGGAACTGGCTGCGCTCAGGAGCATTGCGGCTTTCATGACAAATCCCTTGGCAAACTAAGGATGTTATAATGTAACAATAACCTAGCGGAGCGGTCGGCAAAGCTCAACATTACCAGTGCGTCATGTGCAGGCCGGGAACCGTTGTCGTCGCAATTACTGGCTCGGGTATTCGCCAACGAGATCGTGCACCAGCGTGCGCATGGTACCGAAATCGCTTTGATCCAGCGTCACGGCAGCAATTGCGATATCGAGCTCCGGAACGTAGACCGAATAAGTGCCCCAGAACCCGCTGTGGGAGTAAGCGGTTACGCCGCCAATTTCCTCGACGAAAACCCCCAGGCGATAGCGTTCGGGGGCAACCTGGCCTGGCGCGTCCAGCATCACGCTCAAAGTCGCGGGATCGTCAAACACCTCGCCGCGGAACAGCCCCCGCCAGAAACGGGCCATATCACGAGGACTGGCAATCAGTCCGCCACCACCATACAGGTCCATCGACCCATTAAAGCCGGTCGCGTCGATCTCGCCGAGATATTGGTGCGCCCTGGGCGCTATTGCCGCGCCGGGCTGCTCCACCTGCTCCCACCAGGTCTGGTCCAGACCGACCGTGTCGAAACGCAGGAGGCGGCGGACAGCCGCGGCAAGCGTTTCTCCGGTGATCCGTTCAATGATGTGGCCAAGCAGGACATAGCCGGTGTCGGAATACACGAAGGCCTCGCCCGGCGGCCCGAGCGGATCATGGTTCACGGTCAGGAGCTCGACCTGGTGCGCCCGCGTCCACTGCCGCTGCGTGTCTTCGAACACTGCAGCCACATAGGCTTCATCAGCATGATCCGGCATGCCGGAATTGTGCATCAGCAGGTGGCGCGGTGTGATCAGGTCGGTGCGATAACCGTCCTCTGCAAGGATTGCGTTGAACGCCGGGTCAATCAGTCCCTCGATCGGGTCATCGAGAGGCGCCAGCCCGCTTTCCCAGAGCCTCAGATAGGCTGCCGCAACATAGGTTTTGGTGTTACTGGCGATGCGGACCGGCGTCTGCGCATCCAGCGCCCGACCATCGGGCGCAGCATTGCCGAAAGCTGCGCCGGCACTTGCGCCCGCCTCTGCGCCTTCAATCCAGACGGCCAGACCCGCCATATCGGGATGAGCCGCATCGACCTCGGCGAGCCGACTCTCGAGCTGGCCCGCATTCTCGGCGTGAGGTGAACAGGCCAGCAGGGTACCGGCGGCGATGATGATCAGGAATTGGCGCAGCATGTTGTTCCCGGCTCCAGCGTTTATTGCGCCCGGATCACAGGCGCCCCGGCGAAGACTAGCCATCAGGCCAGCCGGTGCAATGGCTCAGCCAGCGCAAAGCCGAAACGGGCCAGCGCCCGCGCATACCCCGCCTCCGCCTCGACCCCGGCCGTCAGCAAGGCGCTGTCGCCGGCGGCGGCTTGGCCCCTCTCCGGCAGCAAGTCATCCACCCGGCGCGCAATCGCCGAACCGGTGTCGAGATAGCTCCAGGCATGCGGGGCCGTCGCTTCCAGCTCGGCCTGCAGCAAGGGATAGTGCGTGCAACCGAGGACCAGCGTGTCCACCTCTTCCCCCCGCGGTGCCTGGCGGATGGCGTGCTGCAGCCCGCGCAGAAGGTCCAGATCTGGCGCCGCGCCGGCAAGAACCGCTTCGGCCTCGCGGGCCAGACCTTCAGCCGGCTGGACGATGAAATGGCGGCCCGCGCCATGATCGCGTACCAGCGCATCGATATAGCCGGACTGGGCCGTGCGCGGCGTCGCCAGCACGCCGATGACACCGGAGCGGGACTGCTCGGCAGCCGGCTTGATGCCGGGCACCGTCCCGACGACCGGCAATTCCAGCGCCTCGCGCAACTCGTTCAGGGCGATCGTCGATGCGGTATTGCAGGCCAGAACCACCAGGCGCGGCCGCTCCCGGTCGACCGCAGCGCTGATGACGTCGATCACGCGCTGTTTGAGGAAGGCGTCGGCTTTGAGCCCGTAGGGAAAGGCGGCGTTATCGGCCAGATAGCGCAGCGGCAGATCCGGGCGGCGCTGGCGAATCTCCGCCGCGACGGAAAGACCGCCAAGGCCTGAGTCGAACACCAAGACCGGGCTGGAAACGGGGCTGTCGGTCAAACGCCTACTCCGCCAAGTGCACCCGCCTGCGGGCAACACGCTGAAATCATGTCCCGGTTTCTACCCCTGCTCGGCATTGCGGTACAGGGGGAGATTACCCGCAGGATTTCTGTGCCTTTTGAGAGCAAGTGGAGTATACTTATTCTTGAAAGGGATTTTCATGGACCCGATTCAAATCGCCTGCTGGGATGTGTTCGGCAATGTCATTCGCCGCACCTGCCCGGATTGCACCACCGGTCAATCGCGCCTGTCCTGGTATCAGGACTGGTTCAAGCTGATGCGCGCACCGGCTGTTCAGCCAGCTGTTGCAGCGCCCGCTGCCCGGAAAGCAGCGCTCCCTCGATAAGCCCGCCGCTTTCGCTGATCGTCTCGGCACCGGCAAAGGCGATACGCCCGTCAAACCAGGTCTGCTCGAACACGGCTCCGCCATAATGCGGGTGACCGCCGCGATAGCGGCGATCGGCTTCGGTGGCGGTAAACCTTTCCTGCGACCAATCCAGCAGATGCGTTTCCAGAGGTGAGCGCGCCGCTTCGCCAAAAAGACGGGTAAATTGGTCCAGCACCTTGCCGGTGAGCCCCTCACCTTCGCGAGTCCGCTGCTCAGCCGGCCAGCCAATAAAGGCAAACAAAACGCCCAGCGACCCGTCGGCCGGGCTTTGATCGGCGATTTCCATGACCGGGCCCTCGCGGCTGGCGCCACCGCCCGACAGGCCCTGCTCGCGCCAGAAGGGACGCTCATAGACTGCGATCAGCTTGGCATGCGCCCCCATCCAGGTCGGCAGCCCCTGCAGCGCCCGCGACAAGTCGGGGGACAGCCCCGGCTCCCACACAAGCAGGTCGGCCAGGCGCGGCGGCAAGGCGATAATCGCCTGGTCGGCGGTATGGCTTGCCCCGCCTACTGTCTCGATTTCAACGCCCTTGCCGCTTCGCACCGTGGCCGCAATTTCACCGGTCCGGATCGTACCCGCCGGCAATTGAGCCGCGAGCCCCTCGACCAAACCGGACGCCCCGCCGGGAAAGCGGATGGCGTCGCCATACCGGCACGGCGCGGCAAAACGCTGGACCTGGCCGCCTTCTTCATAGCTGAAGGCGCCGGTTTCGTATTGTGGGGCCGCGTCAACGCCGAGAGCGCGTCGCAGGGTTTCAAGCCGGGTCTGATAGGCCGGCCACATCCAGGCCGGGCCGAGATCCGCATGCCCTCCCCCGCCGGCCAGGGGCTGGCTGAGAATGCGCCCGCCGATACGGTCCCGCGCTTCCAGCACGGTTACGTCAAAACCGGCTTCGCGGCCGGCCACGGCAGCAGAAAGGCCGCTCATGCCCGCACCCAGAACCAGCAAGCTGCGCGCCATCAGGACGCCTCCGGCACGCGGATATCACGCAAATGCCCGGTCTTTCGCCAGACCTTCACCGGTGCAGACCCGGTCTTGATCACGGCCTCATAGCCATCGGGAAGGCGAAGCCAGCTCCCGGCCGTAAACGTCTCGCCCGCTTCGGCAAACTCACCTTCGACGACATAGATCTCTGCGCCGCCATCCGTGCTCAGGGTGAGCTCGGTGTCAGCTGTCCAGCGCTCGTGGGCCACGTCCTCCAGCTCGGAGCTGAACAGGGTTTGCACGCTGACACCCGGCCTTTCGGGATCAGCGATGAAATCAGGAAACTCGGTCTGATAGCGAATTTGCGTCAGATCGTCCGGGTCAAACTGCCAGAGCTTGACCAGGATCGTACATCCCGGCGCCGACCCGGGCGTATGCGACGTTCCCGGCGGATTGCGCACATAGCTGCCGGCGGGATAATCGCCATGCTCATCCTGGAACACCCCGTCGAGCACGAGAAACTCCTCGCCGCCACCATGGATGTGCGGGGAGAAGGAATTGCCCGGCGCATAGCGCACAATCGATGTCGCCCGCGCCACTTCGTCGCCGATCCGGTCCAGCATCTTGCGCTCGACCCCGGCCATCGGTGAAGCGCGCCAGGGATTGTCGGCATCATGCACCGCGGCCCGGACCGCAAAATCCGCATTGAGTTCCATCTTCAGCCTCCAGCCTATCTAGTGATAGGTATATGGGTGTCGCGTGGTCGTATTCAAGGCCTGCAACCGGGCTTTGGGCTTGGTCACCGGGCTTGCTATATAGCCCGCAAAATAAACAAGGCCGTTGCCATGTCGCGCTATCTCGTCGCTGCACTCTACAAATTCGCCCCGCTTAACGCCGATGCCCCCCTGCAGGCGCGGATCAAATCCGTGTGCGAGGCTGAGGATGTTTACGGCACGCTATTGCTGGCCGATGAAGGCATCAACGGCACGATTGCCGGTCCGCAGGCCGGGATCGAGGCCGTGCTGGCCGATTTGCGCACCCTGCCCGGTTTCGCGGACCTGGAGCACAAGGAAAGCTGGGCCGACGAGCAACCCTTCCTGCGCATGAAAGTGCGATTGAAGAAAGAGATCGTCACCATGGGTGTGCCGGGCACCGACCCCACCCAGATCGTCGGGACCTATGTCGAGCCGGAAGACTGGAATGACCTGATCACCGCCGAGGACGTCGTCACCATTGATACGCGCAATGATTACGAGGTCCGCATCGGCCAGTTCGACGGCGCCATTGACCCGCAGACAGTAAACTTCCGCGAATTCCCGGACTGGTTCCGCCAATTCCGCCAAGGCCGCCCGAATGCTCGCATTGCCATGTACTGCACCGGCGGCATTCGCTGCGAGAAGGCAACCGCCTTCGTCAAATCCGAGGGCATTGACGATGTCTATCATCTCAAGGGCGGGATCTTGAAATACCTGGAGACCGTGCCCGAGGAAGACAGCCTGTGGCGCGGCGAGTGTTTCGTCTTTGATCGCCGGGTTGCCGTCAAGCACGGTCTGGAATTGGGCAGCTACACGCTGTGCCATGCCTGCCGCGAACCGCTGGGCCCGGAAGACCTCAAGTCCGATCTCTTCATCGCCGGCCAGCAGTGCCCGCATTGTGCCGATCGCTATAGCGCAGCCGACCGCGCCCGTTTCGCCGAACGCGAACGCCAGGAGCAACTCGCGGTTCAACGCGGTGTGCGCCATATCGGGGCCCGCCCGGAAGACCTGGCGGATCTGCAGCAGGTCGAGGGCGATGAGCGCTAGCCGGCCCATCCTCTATTCCTTCCGGCGCTGCCCCTACGCCATGCGGGCACGCCTGGCGCTGGATGTCAGCGGCGTCGCCGTGGAGCACCGGGAAATCCTGCTCAAGGACAAGCCCCAGGCCATGCTGGAGGCCTCACCGAAGGGAACGGTTCCGGTTCTGGTTCTTGCCGACGGACGCGTGCTCGAGGAAAGCCTGGACGTGATGAACTGGGCGCTGCAGCAGAACGATCCGGAAGGCTGGCTTGACCAGGATCCGCGCACAGCCTCATGGATCGCGGCCAATGACGGCCCATTCAAGCGCGCTCTGGACCGCTATAAATACGCCGGCCGATTTGACGATGCCGACGAAACCGTGGAGCGGGAAAAGGCCGCTGAATGCCTGCGCGCGCTGGATCGCGTGCTGTGCGACCAGACCTGGCTGGCGGGAGACAAACCCGGTTTGGCCGACAATGCGATTTTTCCTTTTGTGCGCCAGTTCGCGATGACTGACCGCGTCTGGTTCGATGCCCAGACCTGGCCCGCTCTGATCCTCTGGCTCGATCAGCTGCTGAACAGCGAGCGCTTTACCAACATTATGGAAAAACACGAAATATGGACACCCGGCGCAAAGTGATCGCGTTAACCTGCTGACTTGTTTGTGCAACGCAGCATCGAGCCGTTTTTGTGCATTTCATAGAACTGATGCAATTAGATCGCACTCAGATCCTAAGTGACACCTCGCACTCAGTGAGGCCTGTCACTGAAATGAAATATCCGCTAACGGATCGCCCGTCGCTCACCAGCCCCGGAGATTCCAATCATCCGGGGCGTGTATCAAACGGTTGATCAGGATCCACTACACATGACGACCATCTCTACTGCCCGCGCCGCGCTGCTCGCCGGTACCGCTCTCGCCGCTGCTATCAGCACCGGCTTTTCTGCTCCGGCCATCGCGCAGGACGCTCAACTGGAAACCATCACCGTGACGACCAATCGTCGCGAGGAAAGCATCCAGGACGTTGCCGCGTCGGTGACCGCCGCATCCGGCGAAGCCATCGCACCGCTGTCTGAAGGCGGCGCTGATATCCGAGCCCTCGCCGCCCGCGTCCCGAGCCTCTACGCCGAAAGCTCCAACGGCCGTGTTGCGCCGCGCTTCTACATCCGCGGCCTCGGCAATACCGATTTCGATCTGGCCGCTTCCCAGCCGGTCTCCGTGATCATGGACGACATCGTCCAGGAAAACGTGATCCTGAAAAGCTTCCCGCTGTTCGATATCGAGCAGGTTGAAATCGCACGCGGCCCGCAGGGCACGCTATTCGGTCGCAACACCACCGCCGGTACGATCAAGTTCGACAGCGTTCGTCCGAGCGAAGAAACCGACGCCTATATCGCCGCAACGGCGGGTACGCTGGGCACGCTCAACGCTGAAGCAGCCCTCGGCGGCACGATTGTCGACGACCTGCTCACCGGCCGCGTCTCGATCATGACGCAGAACCGTGGCGACTGGATCGACAATGCCTTCACCGGTGAAGACGACGCCCTGGGCGGTCACCGCGAATGGGCCGGCCGTGCGCAGTTCATGTACACGCCGAGCGAAGATTTCGACGTCCTGTTCAATGTCCATGGCCGTTCCCTGGTCGGCACGTCGGCTGTCTTCCGCGCCAACATCCTGACCGCAGGCTCGAATGATCTGAACTCGAACTTCGTTCGTGACGAAGTCTATTTCGATGGCGGCTACAACAACCCGCAGAGCTATGACAGCTGGGGTACGAGCGCGACGGCCAATGTCTATTTCGACGACGGCATCACCCTCACCTCCATCACCGGTTATGAAACCGCTGAAGGCCGCTCCCTCGGCGATATCGATGGCGGCAACATGGTCTCCGGCCCGGGCTTCATCCCCTTCCCGTCCCAGACCCAGGACGGTCTCGATGATCTCGACCAATTCACCCAGGAATTCCGTCTGGCGTCTTCTGACGACCTGACCACGACCTGGCAGGTGGGTGCGTATTTCTTCGACAGCGAGTTTGACATCACCACGACGGATCCGGACGGCATCTTCCCGCCGACCACCACCGTGCGTCACTCCAACGAGCTGTGGGCCCTGTTCGGCCAGGTCAGCCACCAGGCCACTGAGCGCCTGCAGCTGTCCGGCGGCGTGCGCTATACCAGCGACGAAAAAGGCCTCGAGGTTGTCCAGGCTGTCTGGCCTGCCGGCGGTCCGGTTGAAGTGTCGGATGAAGAGTTCAGCTGGGACCTGTCCGCATATTACGACCTCGACGACAGCACGGCCCTGTTCGGCCGTGTCGCCCGCGGCTTCCGTGGCCCGTCGATCCAGGCGCGTGATGTCGCCTTCTTCAACCCGCCGTCCGTTGCCGACAGCGAAACCTCGATCTCCTACGAAGCCGGTATCAAGTCCGAGCCCTTCGGTGGTCGCGCCCGCATCAATGCAACGGCCTTCTACTACACCGTCTCCGATCTGCAGCTGTCCGCTGTCGGCGGCGCCGGCAATCTGGTCCAGCTGGTCAATGCCGACGAAGGCGAAGGCTATGGCTTCGAGATCGACAGTGAGTTCCTGGTCTCCGACAACCTGCTGATCACCGCAGGTGCAAGCTGGAACAAAACCGAGCTGAATGATGACGACCTGCTGGTCGGCATCTGTGCCCAGTGCACCGTCACCGATCCGCTCGTCAATGTCGGCGGTACCGATCGCGCCGCTGTGGACGGCAACCCCTTCCCGCAGGCTCCGGAATGGATCGTCTCCTTCACGGCCCGCTATTCCATCCCGGCCGCTGATGGCGGTGAGTGGTTTGCCTACACCGACTGGTTCTACCAGGGCGAGACCAACCTCTTCCTGTACGAGTCCCAGGAATTCAACTCCGACGGCAATTTCGAAGGCGGTCTGCGCCTCGGTTATGCCGGCGAGAATTCCGGCGGTTACCCGTTCGAAGCCGCCATCTTCGTGCGTAACATCACCGACGAGGAAAACCTCGTTGGCGGCATCGACTTCAACAACAATACCGGCTTCGTCAACGAGCCGCGCGTGTGGGGCCTGTCCTACCGCATGAGCCTGAACTAGTTCGGGTTCGACCACGAAGCGAAAGCCCCGGGCCAACAGGTCCGGGGCTTTTCTTTTGCCTGCAGTTCACTGCGCCGGCGCGGCCAGCTCCCAATCGATTTCCCGCCATTCTTCGCGCGCGAACAAAACCGCCTGATCGTCAAAGTGGGGTGAGCTTTCATCGATCGTGGCGGAGCCATATTGATGGATCGCCTGCGAGCGCATCTCGCCCTCCGCGCTCCATTCCACCGCCATGATGTAGGTGTCACCGGCGACACCGCGGATGCGACCGTCCGCGTCGAGCCCGTCATTCGCGCCATAGACCGCGCGCAACACGTCCGGCCCGCCGCCCAGCGGCATGTCGACATCACCGCGCACCATGCGATTGATCTCGCCCCACTCCGGATCGAGGCGGCCATGATGCTGCATCAGCTCGGCCGCCGCCGCCAAGAGCGCCTCGCGCGGGTCCATCAGCCAGGGGTCCTCGTGATGCCGGTTGCCTATGCAGCGCACCGCCGTGAGCACGCCGATGGCGGCGTGACGATTGGGGATGTCGGTCGAGAGATCCCAGTCACCGATCAGGCCCTGGGCCTCGGCCAGCAGCGGATCATCCGAGACATCCAGGGCCAGAACCTCGCGCATCAGCCGTCCGACGGCCGAGTTCTCCGAATAGGTCTTGTCGAACTTGATCTCCAGCAGCCGCTCGCGCGACAGCGAGGTTTCGGCCCGCAGTAATTCCAGCCCGCGATGACCACGATTGGTCATGCGCGGCTCGATGCCGAAGGTCGGCGAGAAATCGGCGGGGTCGATATTCTCCTCAACCACCGTCGCGTCAAAAACGGTCTGATTGGCCGACAACAGCCAACCGGCTTGTGGATTGATATAGGCCGGCAGCGTGCCGAACGGGTGATAGCCCTGCCAGATCAGCTCGGAGCGGTCGCCGGGCAGATACTGGCGCCAGTCATAACCCTCGACCCGGTCCGGCATCACCGCATTGTAGAGATAGGCGATATTGCCCTCGCGGTCGGCATAGATGGTGTTGAGCGAGGAGATCGCATCCATCTCCATGGCGCCAAGCCAGTCGGAGAGGTTTTGCGCCCGGTTCATGCGATACCATTGCTCGACCTGGCGTACCTCGTCCATGCCGGAATAGCGAATGGCATAGTCGCCGTGTTCGGTGCGTACGACCGGACCATGCTCGGACCACCACAGATCGCGCTCCACCGTCCAGCGGATCGAGCCGAACAGGCGCACATTGAGCCGCGCCGTGCCATGCTCGAGATCGCGCCATTCACCGTCGAGCAAATAGCGGTCGCCCTCGGTCTCCAGCACATAGATATCCGCGAGGTCGGGCAGGTTGACCGTGTGCGCCCAGCCCAGATCGGCATTATGACCATGCAGGATCAACGGTGCGCCGGGGAAGGTTCCGCCGGCCATGTCCCAGCCCTCCTGCGAGCGCAGCCGCGCCTCATACCAGGCCACCGGCCCCTCATAGGGCTGGTGCGAATTGATGATCAGGCGGGTGGCGCCATCGTCGGAAAAGCTCGGCGCAATGGCAAAGGCGTTGGACCCGAAGGGCAGGCGCTGGCCTTCCAGCCATTGAAACGCCGTATCGGTATCGGCCATGGAGATAGTGCGCTGGCGCTCATCCTCGAACAGTTCAGCCAGGTCACCATCAAGCCCGTACATGAAAGGCGTACGCAGGACAAAACCGGCGACGATATCCTCACCCGTCACCGGCAGGGCGCCGCCCCAGACGCGCATCGGGTTCTCCGCCGCATAAAGCGTGATCCCGGCCGCATAGGCCTCGAGAATGGCACGCGTTTCCTCGGTCAGATCGGAGGTGTAGCGCTCCGAGACCAGCTCGCGGATACGCAACAGGCGCACGATATAGTCGGTCGGCGCCGCATCGGGACCTTCAAACCGCGCCAGCTGGCCGCGCGCCGCGATCAGCGTGGTCTGGATCGTCTCCCAGTCATCGCTGGCATGGGCATAGCCCAGCCCGAAGGCGGTATCGGCATCGCGTTCACCCCAGATATGCGGCACGCCATATTCATCGCGGGTGATGGTGTGCCTGGCGTAAGGCGCAGCGGCCTCCTCGGCCGCTTCCAGGCTGATGCCCGGGCCGGGCCCGAGCGTGAATTTTGCCAGCCCAGCCAATACCAGCGCCAGCACCAAAACACCGGCAAATACCCAACGGTTCAATCCAATCACGAAAAGCCCTCCCCGGCCTGTTGCACAGGAGAGTTGCGGTGTTTTGGGCTGGAGGCAAGGCCGGCCCACTCGCATTGATGTGCAGCCCCAAAAAGAAAGGGCGCCGCAGCGGGCGCCCTTCCTCAATCAGATCAGCCCAAGGCCTATTCCCAGTAATACGCCTCGCGCGCTTCCTCGCCGGTGATGACTTCATTCATCGTCACCGGGTCATAGAGGCGGCCATTGAGCATCACATAGGCGATCTCGTCGGTCTGGTAGATGTCCTCGAGCGGGTTCTCGCGCAGCACGACGAGGTCGGCGAGCTTGCCTTCTTCCAGCGTGCCAATGTCATCGATGAAGCCGAGATGACGCGCCGGAGCGACGGTGGCCGTGGTCAGCACCTCGAGCGGGGTCATGCCGCCGCGGGCGAAGGACCACATCTCCCAGTGGGCGGCGAGGCCCTGCTGCTGGCCGTGGGCACCGATGGAGACATGGATGCCGCGCTGGGCCAGCTGGCGCGCCGAGGCGGCCGAATTGGCATCGGCGAAATTGCTCTCCGGTACCGTGGTGCGGCGCACGGTGGCGGGCAGCAGCACGTGCGGCGGCACGTGCTGGGACAGGATCGGATGCTCCCAGACATTCATCGCCTGGCGCCAGAACGGGTCACCGGCGAGACCGCCATAGGTCACCGTCAGCGTCGGGGTCAGCGCCACAGAGGTCTGCTCCCACATGCTCAGCACGTCCTCATAGAGCGTCGACACCGGAATGTTGTGCTCCATCGAGGTATTGCCATCGATGATCATGGACATGTCCATGTGATAGTTGGAGCCGCCTTCTGATGCGGTGATCAGATTGGCTTCCATCGCGGCATAGGTGACCTGCTGACGCTGTTCACGGCGCGGCTGGTTATAGTTCTTGATGCCGTGAGCACCCTGCGCCTGCAGGCGGAAGACGTGTTCACGGGCATCGGCCTCGCCATCGATCGCGGCATGGAAACCCGGAGCCCGGGCGCCATAGACGATCTCGCCGGTGGAATAGGTCCGCGGCTGCAACTGCACGCCGGCGCGCTGGTATTCGGCGGCCGGGAAGATCGATGCGGCCGAGCTGGACGGGTCGAAGATCGTGGTCACACCAAGCGCGAGATGCGCAAGGGTCGACCAGTTCTGCTGCGGGATAATGCCGTCGCTGGCCTGCGGGCCGTGGGCGTGGGCATCAATGAAGCCCGGCGTGATGGTGTGGCCGGACATGTCCGACACAACCGCGCCCTCGGGGATCTCGACAGAGCCGGCCTCGCCGATCGCAACAATGCGGTTGCCGTCGATGACGATGACGCCGTTTTCGATCACGCCGCCATCTTCACCGGCCATGGTGATGAGACGGGCACCGGTGATCGCCACCATGCCGTCAGGGCGATCGGTCTCGATCGTCATGGCCAGGGAGATACCCTCGCCCGGCTCCGGCGGCGTATAGGCTTCCGCCTCGTCATCGCCCGGATTGGGGCGGATCTGGTCGATCGTGGCCGAGAACAGCTCGGCCCCCATGGTCCAGTTGACGCGATTGCCGTCTTCCGACCAGTGAATGTCCGTGCCGCCATTGCCCGACAGCTCCACCACCGGCAGCGCGCCGGTATTATTGGAGACCGACAGGTTTTGCGGGCCGACCGGCATCGGCATGACCCAGGCGTCGTAGTTTTCGCGGAAGGCGAGATGACGCTCATCCGGGGAAACATGGAACTCACCCGTCATGCCGCCATTGGCATGCACGCGCTCGTCAAATCCATCCAGATTGACCGAGTAGAGCTCCAGGCCCGGCGCGCGCCGCGTCAGGAAGATGCGGTCATTGGAGGCACCGAAATGCGGGTTGGAACCGCTATCGGCCACTTCACGCATCTCGCCACCGCGGGCGGAGACCGTGAAGATACCGGTGCTCTCAGACCATTCATTCGAGGTCAGGAAACCGCCGCCGTCTTTTTCAAACACAACCGTATTGCCATCCGGCGAGAAGCGCGGGCGACGATAAATGCCCGGCTCACGGGTCAGCGTGCGCTCGCCACGGCCGGCGGCCGTGACGGTGCGGATCGAACCGAGCTCGGCATCATCCCAGGTGGCGAAGACGATGCGGCTGCCATCGCGGCTCCAGGAGGCGAACAGTTCGCGGCGATCGGAGCTGTCGCGGGTCAGCCGGCGCGGCTCGCCACCATCGGTGTCCATGATGTAGAGCTTGCCGAGGTTCTCAAACACGACTTGGCTGCCATCCGGAGACACCGAGGTGAAGCGCGGCATGCGCGTCTCGAACGTGTCCGGCGCGACCGGCACCGCCGGGCGGACCGGGTCGATCACCTCGCGCGTATCGTTCACTTCGAACGGGATCGGGGTGACTTCCTCGGTCTCGATATCGATGCGGTGGATACCGCCGCCGGACCAGAACACGATGGAGCCGCTGTCCGGCGTCCAGTCCATGTTCGGATACATGCCGACAACACCCCAGGTTTCCTGGTTGTCGCGGTCCAGATTGTCATAGATGCGGCGGGTCTCACCGGACTGAAGGTCCTTGATGTAGAGACCGGACTGCATGTGAACCCGGCGCACGAAGGCGATATAGCGCCCGTCCGGAGACGGCGCAGCGCGCACCGCACCACCGGCCCCGTCGACGGCGGTATCGATCTCGCCGGTCTGCATGTCATAGCGGCGGATATTGAACAGATCGCCGTTGGAATCGTCCGCATAGGTGAAGCTATTCCCCGGGCTCACGGCGCGGGTATAATAGATATAGCGGCCATCGGGCGAGAAAATCGGCTCGCCCTGTTCCTTCTGGTATTGCGGGTTCGGGCGTTCCACCAGCGCGGAACCGCTCCCGCCGAGCACGTGGTAGAGCCAGATCTCGCCGGTACCGGCCGAGCGCGAGGTGGTGAAGTGCTTGCGCGCGGCGATATAGCGGCCATCCGGCGACCAGGTCGGGTTGTTCAGAAGGCGGAAGTTTTCCTGCGTCACCTGGCGGGCATTCTCGCCATCCACGTCCATGACCCAGATATTATCCCCACCCCCGCGATCCGAGGTGAAGGCGATCTGGGAGCCGTCCGGAGAAAAACGCGGCTGGATTTCCCAGGCCAGGCCGGAGGCGATATTGGTCGCTTCGCCACCGCTGATCGGCATGGTGTAGATGTCGCCCATGAGGTCGAAAGCGATGGTCTGCCCGTCCGGGCTGACATCGACCGACATCCAGGTGCCTTCGGTGACGTTGAAATCGATTTCCCGCGTTTCCATCGGCGGGTTGGACACATCCCAACCTTCCGGCGCCGCCTCTTCTGCTTCCGTCTCGGCTTCCACGTCGGCTTCCTGGAAGGCCCAGCCCGGTGCGGATGCCAGAATCGTAGACGCTGTCAGCGCCGCAATAAATCGTTTCATGGTGCTCCCCTCGCAATGCGATGTTCTCATTGCCGCCCAAACTAGTGCGCATCGCGAAAGAGGCCAAACTAATCATTCGGTGGGCACGGCTTTGTTATCGCGCGGGCGCTCTTTATTGTTATGTTATATCGTTTTTTTCCTGGTGGCACTTTCCCCGACTTCATGTCGGGGTCTGGCGTTATCCCGGCGTGGATGACTCTGGGCGCTTACGGTTCCAAGAGTCATCGACGGATTTGCGGTCACCAGGCCCCGGAACAAGTCCGGGGGAAAATGGGGCAGGATATCAACACATACCCCCCTCATCCCGGGCTTGATCCGGAACCTAGAGAGGTCACGCTCAACGTCATCGGGGTCCCGGATCAAGTCCGGGATGAGGGAAAACTAATCCTCGGCCCCTGAAGCTCGGCGATAATCCCCCCCAGCTCCCGGGATGAGAGGCGATGTGCACGTCGACATCGCCCGGGGGCCAGCGGAGCCTGTCCGCGGTGGGTGCGGTGACGCGCGCTCACCTCCGGCAGGGCGTCGGGGAACGTCGCAGCGGCACTAAACGAACGACCGCTTCTACGTCCCCGGTTGGACACGGTCCGGAGACGGTCCGGGAAAGCTCCGTGTGCGGGATGCCAGTCATGCCACACAACTACACAACAGATACCGGCGCGGCCGGCATTCCGCACGTCCTCTCCTCTTGGAGGGCTTCAGGCCCTCCGAGCGAGACCCCTTGTCTGGATGGTTGCGGAATGGAGATTTTCAATGAAACGCCATCGCTGGATGAACCCCACGGCGCGTGAGCCGACGCGGGGCTGATCCACCAACTCGCCCCTCTTCCTGACGCAAGTCAGGATGAGGGGTTTTGAGTGCCCCTAATGCCCGCTGCCCATGCGGCCGAGGCGCACGCCGTAATCCACGGACACGCCATAGACCGGGTCATCATCGCTATCGATAACGAGCTGGCCCGCCTTGGACAGGAGCGCGTGGCAATCACGGCTGAGATGGCGCAGTTCGACCTGTTTGCCGGCCTTTGCGTATTTCGCCGCCAGGTCCTCGATTGCCTGTAGCGCAGACTGATCGACCACGCGGCTGTCGGCGAAGTCGATGATGACGCGGTCCGGGTCTGCTTCGATGTCGAAAATATCCATGAAGCCCTCGATGGAGCCGAAGAAAAGCGGGCCATCGACACGATAGATTTTCTCGCCGTTCTCGCCCTCGTCCTCACGCGCATGGATGTGCGAGGCAGCTTTCCAGGCATAGACCAGCGCCGAGACGATCACGCCGACGATCACCGCGATGGCAAGGTCATGGGCCACGGTCACGCCGGTCACTAGGACGATGACGAAGGCATCCGATCGCGGGATGCGGCGCATGATCATGAAGGTCTGCCATGCGAAGGTGCCGATGACGACCATGAACATCACGCCGACCAGGGCCGCGAGCGGGATACGCTCGATCAGCGGCGAGGCGAACAGGATAAATCCGAGCAGGAAAAGCGCTGCAGCAATGCCGGACAGGCGCAGGCGTCCGCCCGATTTCACATTGATCATCGACTGGCCGATCATCGCACAACCGCCCATGCCGCCGAAGAAACCGGTGACCAGATTGGCCGCACCCTGGGCCACACATTCCTGCGAGGCGCCGCCCTTGCGACCGGTAATCTCGCCCACGAGGTTGAGGGTCAACAGGCTCTCGATCAGGCCGATGGCAGCCAGGATCAGGGCATAGGGCAGGATGATGGTGAAGGTTTCCCAATTGAGCGGCGCCAGCGCATCGCCGAACGGGCCGACACCCTCACCAAAGGGCACGTGGAATTGCGGCAGCCCGCCTTCGATCGAAGCCAGGTCACCGACGGTGGGGACGTTGAGGCCGAGCGCAATGACGATGCCGGCGACGACGACAATGCCCATTAGCGGCGCCGGGATGGCCTTGGTGAGCTTCGGGGTCAGCCAGATCACCGCCATGGTCAGGATGACAAGGCCAAGCATCATGGAAAGCTCGGGCATGGGCAGCCAGCTGGCGTCGGCCAGGCCGGGACCATGACCGCCCGCAGCATCTGCGCCGGCATCGGCTTCGGAACCGGGAACCTGGAACAGCTTCAATTGCGCCAGACCGATGACGATGGCGAGGCCATTGACGAAACCGAGCATAACCGGGTGCGGCACCATGCGGATGAACTTGCCAAGCCGGAAGATGCCGGCCCCGATCTGGATCAGGCCCATCAGGATGACGGTGGCGAAAAGGTATTCGATGCCGTGCTCATAGACGAGGTGCACCATGACCACCGCAAGCGCACCGGTCGCGCCCGAAATCATGCCCCGTCGGCCACCGAAAACCGCCGTAATCAGGCCCACGATAAACGCGGCATAAAGACCAACCAGCGGCGGCACGCCGGCCACAAAGGCAAAGGCTACGGCCTCGGGAACCAGCGCCAGCGCCACCGTCAGACCGGCCAGGACCTCGATGCGGACCTGGGAGACGGTCAGCGGCGGCAGCTCACCGCGATTGCGGATAGAGGCGGAAAAGCGTTCGGCGAACGCAGCGAGCGAGTTTTGCAGCATGGTCTTGTCCCGTTTTTGGTGCAGCGCACCAAGTCAAGCCGCCCCCGTTAAGCTGATATGGTCTTTAAAGCCACCCCCGTTGTCCGATAGCCGGCATCAGAAAAAGCGCCAGAAACGCCTTGTTAACCACGCTTTTCAACGGATTATCAGCCTGATTGTGGGAGGCTGTGCGGTAGAGGGAGATTATCCGATGACGTTTTTCCCAGCCCCGGCCGCCCCGAGCGGACCTGCGAATGACTGCTCCGAAACGCCGGTGCGCCAGGAGCGCGACACCGCCGCCTTGGCGCGTGCGCACCTCAAGGCCAAGACGCGGGCCCCGTCAAACCGGGTCAATCGCCGCGCCGCCGGCCGGACCTTCCAGATCATTGATACGGCAGCCATCCTGGCCCTTGCCGGTTTTTCAGCCATGATGGTCAGCCAGGGCCGCCTGGCCGCAACGCCGCTGGTCGACCTTCTGCCTCTCATCGCCCTTGCTGCCGTCGCCTTGATCGCTCTGCCCCTGGCCGGCGTCTACCGCATCGAACCGCGCCGCCCCCTCGCCCTGCAAATCCTGCGCGCTGTGAGCGCCACAGGCCTGGCTGGTATTGCCGGGGTGGCCACAGCCCTGGCTACAAGCCCGGCATCTGCGGACCTGCATGCCCTCATTGCCGTTGTTCTGACAGTCGCCTTGTTTGCGCTGCAGATGATCTATGCCGGCATCGTCAATCACTGGGCCCGGGCCGGCCGTCTGGCCCGCAATGTCATCCTTGTCGGCGCCACGCACAATGCGCGCCATCTGATCGCGGCCAATTCCGGTTCCGGCTATGTCAATGTTGTCGGCGTGTTCGATGATCGCCAGACCCGCTCGCCCTCATTGCTGGCCGGCGCACCCTATCTGGGCACCACCGATGACTTGTTCAACTGGCCGCTCCTGCACGAGGTCGACCGCATTATCCTGACCGTCTCCGCCAAGGCGGAGGAGCGCGTGCAGCACCTTCTGGAAAAGCTCCGCGCCCTGCCCCAGCCGGTCATCCTGCTGCTCGACATCAACGGCTTCAGCCCGGTCGAAACCAGTCTTGATGACCTGGTCGGCGTTCATGCTGCCCGTATGAGCGGCAGCGAGGAGCAGCTTGGCCGGCAAATCTCCAAGCGCGTGCAGGACGTGGTGTTCGGCTCCATCCTGACGCTGGCTGCTCTGCCGTTCATGGCGGTGATCGCTGTGGCGGTGAAACTGACCAGCCCCGGTCCGGCCCTGTTCCGGCAAACCCGCGAAGGTTTCCACGGCCGCCCGATCACGGTCTTCAAATTCCGCACCATGCGGCATGATCCGCAAGCGGACAGCAAGGGCGTGCGCCAGGTCGAACTCAATGATCCGCGGGTCACCTCGATTGGTGGTTTCCTGCGCAAGACCAGTCTCGATGAACTGCCGCAGCTCTTCAACGTGCTGATCGGCACCATGTCGCTGGTCGGTCCGCGTCCGCACGCCCCCGGCATGCGCACCGGTGGGACCGAGACGTCAAAGCTGGTGGCGGAATACGCGCATCGCTATCGCGTCAAGCCGGGCATTACCGGCTGGGCCCAGATCAATGGGTCCCGCGGCCCGCTGCATTCCCCCGAAGCGGCCCGCGAGCGGGTCCGGCTCGACGTGGAGTATATTTCCCGCGCCGGTTTCTGGCTCGATATGTGGATCATGCTGCGCACCGTACCGGCACTGCTGGGCGACAAGATCAACCTCCGCTAGCCGCGGCCGGGTCAGTTCGGTGCCTTGACCCCGCGCTGACCGGCGTCCTCGCGATTGCGCACGCGCCGCAGCACCGGGTGCAGCCAGCAGGCAAGGGCCGGTGCCGGATCACGCCAGCTGAACACCAGGTCGACATTCGACCGGATCAGTCCACGCAGCAGGCGCAGTGCTCCGGTGATGCTCTCGCCCAGACTGGCCCCGTTTCGCATCCGCCAGACCCAGCCGGAGAAATCCCCCTTAGCCCAGTGATAGCGAACCCCCGTACGCGCCTTCGTCCACGGGTCCTCGGCCAGCGCGATATCCCGGCCCATCATCAGCTCGAACAGGACGCTGGCGATATCTGATCCGGCCGCCTCGGCACCGGCGATATTGGCCCCCAGACGCGGATTGATTTCCAGGAAGGAGGTCTCGTCGCTGTCGTGCGCCGTCATAAACTGGGCGCACCCGACACCGGTATAGTCGAGCGCCTCGACAAGCGCCTCGGTGTGCTCGACCAAGTCCGGTCGCGGTGTGATCGAAATGCCCTCCACGGCATAGCCGGAACCGTCGGCCCGGTCGGTGCGTTCAATTTCGATGGCACAGGCGGTCAGGATGTCCCCGCCCCAGGCGACGAAATAATGGTTGATCCGGTTGCCATTGAGCCGGCGTTGCACCAACAGGTGAGCATGCTCACCCGGCCAGGCCGGGAAAAGGTCGGCGAGCTCCGCCGGCGTATTCAGCGTGATCACCTTCTGGCCGAAAATGAACTGCCCCTCCCCGGTCGGCTTGACCACGAGGGGGTAGCCGAGGCTTTCGCAGGCGCGGCGCAACTGGCTCAGATTGGCGACCGGGAGAAAATCGGCCAACGGCACGTTTTCCTGCCGGCACAGCTCGGCCATGCGGGTCTTGGAGACACAGCGGGCAATGACATCCGGGTCCGGCGACATGACCGTGACGGATTTGGGCAAGGCAGCGCGATAACCCGCCAGCAGACGTGTGGCGCGGTCGGTCACCGGCACTATGACGTCGAATCCATAGTCCTCGCAATATTCCGCGATGGTCCGGATGCACAGGGATTCATTGGAGAAGTCGGGAATCGCCAGACTGCCGGCAACGCTGTTGGAACGCTCGAAATAGTCGCAATAACCGTTATGGCCGGCCCAGATTTCATGCCCCTGGCGATGCAGTGTACGCGCCAGGGCGAAGGATGGACGATGATTCCCGATTAGGAACAGTTTGGCCACGATGTCTCCCCTTTTGCGGAAGGCGTCGCAAGCCGTGGACCATTGCCTGGGACCGGGCCGGGCTAGAGCGCGTAAAAACCGGCCATTTCGTCAATTCGTCTCAGGGCCTTGCCGGGCCAGCGGGCCGAGGGCACCGGGAGGCGTTCAAGCCGCTCCACCCACCCGTCCACGCTGCGGTGGATACGATTGCAAATCGGCGACGGGGCCAGGAAGCCCGATGCGAGACCCGTTTGATAACTGGCCAGCTCCTGCTTGAAGCCATAATCGCCAGGTCCAAGCTCAACGGAGGCCAGGCCGAGGTCGGCGGCCATGCGGATGAATTCCTCGAGCATTAAAAGACCAGGGCTGATCCGTGAAAAATCGGCGTGGTAGGCCGGGAACCAGAAATGCGCCATGCGGTCGCTGACCATGCCGAGATGCACCGCTGCCAGGCGATTATCGACGGTCAGTGTCGACAACACGCCGCTGAAGCGAGGCGATTGCCGTTTCAGCACCGCGGCCAGGAGCTTTTGCGTCCACCCGACCCGGAAGGCATCGAACACGCCGGTTCGGCGGTATTGCGCACTCTTCCATTCCAGCAAGGTGGCAAAGGCCTCAGGACGCGGGTCGGCAAGCCGCACAGTATACCCAGCCTCGAAACGCTCCAGACGCCGGCGCCGCATGTCCAGATTCTTGATCACCTTGGGCACAATCTCGCGCCGGTTGGCCCTCCAAGCTGCGAACCCCTCACTGGTATCGACTTGCCAGGAGCCGTCGCGGACCCGGGCATTGGCGGAGAACCCCGATTGGGCGGCCAACGCACTCTTGAACTCGAACAGGGAAATCCCGGCCTGTGAGATCAGCGCGGTTGGGGCCAGCCCATAGCCGGGTTCGGTGATCACACCATGGACATCCCCGAGCGGGCCACCGATGGGGCGGGCAATTCCGAGGCGCCCGGTCTGTAGCGGCAGAAAGGCCTTGATCGCTCCCTTCCGGCGATGGATGACAACCCGCGTATCGGCCCGGGCTTCTTCGCAGCATTCGGCAAATTCAGGCGCAAAATATGGACTTCCGAGCAATGGATCCGCCGCGACGAAAGCCTGCCAAGCCTCGCGTTCTGCAGCCGTCAACTCGCTCGGCCGCTTCAGCTGTGTCTCGCCCTGGTTCATCCTGAGACGCCCGGTTCGGCCGCTCCCCACTCAACTGCATGAGAAGACTATTGCAATCGCCTTAGCAGGCAGTGAATACGCTGTCTCATCCCTCCCCTGCCAATCGGCACCGGATTTGCAATCTTCCCCTCTGAGGCGAGCGGAGCGTGCCATGCTTGGACGACATCTTCTGGGGTATCTGCCGGTGCAACTGGCACAGGCCATTGTGGGCTTCGGCTCCGTGGCTGTGTTCACGCGGCTGATGTCAGCGGAGGACTATGGTGTCTATGCGCTCGCCATTGCCTCTCTGGCCCTGATTCACATCCTTGGCTTCACCTGGCTGGAAGCCGCTGTCGCACGCTATCACGCCCGGGCAGAGATGCGCGGACGGTTGCGCGATCACCTGGCGACGGCCTATGCCCTTTACGCCGGTGCCGCCGTCATCGGCGTTCTGGCAATCGGCACGGCGCTCACGCTGCTCCCGCTCGACATCAAGCTGAAAAGCGCCTTCGCCTTCGCTGCTGTTTCGCTGCTGCTGCGTGCCCTGTTGCAGATCGGTCTGGAGACGCATCGGGCGCAGGGCGATATCGGCCGCTATTCCGCAATCGAAGCCAGCTTTCTCATGGCCGGTTTCATGCTTGGCGTCGGCCTCCTGATCACAACCGACCTGGGTGCCGGCGGTATTTTCCTGGGCACCGCGATTGCCGCTGGCCTAGCGCTGCTCGTTGATCTGCCGGTAATGCTGCGCCGGACGCGCGGTGGCCGTCGGCAGACGGTACGCGCGCAGACCTATGGCCGCTATGGCGCCGCCATTTCTGTCTCGCTGGTGTTTGAACACCTTTTGTCGATCGGCGACCGTTTCCTGATCGCCGCCTTTCTCGGCTCCGGAGCTGTCGGCATGTATGCGGCCGGCTACGGTCTCGCGGATCGCTTGCTGGACATCATTTTCATCTGGTTCGGCACCGCCATCTGGCCGCTGACCATCCGCGCCCTTGAAAGCGAAGGCGAAGCCGCCGCCAAGGACATGGCGCACAAGGCAGCTGGCATGATGGCCCTGATCGCCTTCCCGGCGGCCGCCGGGCTGGCTCTCGTTGCCGAACCTCTGACGACCCTGATCATCGGCGAAAGCGTCCGTGCACAGGCCGCGACCATCCTGCCCTGGATCGCCTTTTCCGGGCTGATCAACGGCATGATGACCTATTATTTCCACGAGGCCTTTACGTTGAAACGAAAGACCGGCGTGATGGCGCTTTTGATGGCTGGAGCCGCGGTTCTCAATCTGGGTCTCAACCTGGTCCTGATCCCGCATTTCGGCATTACCGGCGCCGCTGCCGCGACGGTCATCGCCTACGCATTGGCCCTGGTCGCCTGCGCCATTATCGGTCGTCGCCATTTTGTCCTGCCGCTGCCGTGGAATGACTGGATCAAGGCGGCCAGCGCCACCTTCGTGATGGCGGCTGCCGTTATCAACCTGCCCTCCACGGGCGTGTCCTGGGTGGACCTGCTGGCACAGGCCAGCGCTGGCGGCGTGGTGTATGCGGCCCTCGCCCTTGCCTTCAATATCGCCGGCTGCCGCAGCTGGCTCGCCACCTTGCGCCCAACGCGTCAAACCATCGAGGTCCAGTAATGCGAGAACTTGCGACTTTCACGACCACGACCAATGCCGCAGCCAATCGCAGTGCGGGTGCACGCCTGTCGATCCTCATCCCCTTCTACAAGGATGATCCGACGCGCCTGATGACGTCCCTGAACACGCTGATCGGGGCGCGTTGCGAGTTTGAAATCCTGCTGCTCGATGATGGCTGTCCGAACATGGATCTCAACAACGCTGTCGCCCGTACACTGCGCGCCATGGTGACACCCGCCCGCTTGATCTCGATGGCGGAGAATGTCGGCCGGGCCGAGGGCCGCAATCTGCTCGCTCGCGAGGCCCGCGGCGACTGGCTGCTTTATCTTGATGCCGATATGCAGCCCTGTGACGACGCCTTCCTCACCGCCTATCTCGAGCGCATCGAGGATGGCGGGTTCGACGCCGCTTTCGGTGGCTATGTCGTCCCAGAAAGCGCCGAAGCCGAGCACGCCCTGCACGCCGCGCTGTCCCGCTCCAGCGACCACAGCGATGCCAGCCTGCGCAGTGAGATTGGTGCGACAGCCTTTTGCTCCAGCAACCTCCTGGTCCGCCGCTCGGTCATGATCGATGTGCCGTTTGATAGCGGTTTCACCGGTTGGGGCTGGGAAGATATCGACTGGGCTGTCCGCGCCGGGGCAGCCTTCCGGCTCATTCATCTCGACAATGCCGCGCGCCATGACGGGCTTCAGCCCGCCGAGGCCCTGTTGTCCAAATTCCGGCAGGGCGCGGTCAATTACGCGCGTCTCTTGGACAAGCACCCGGAGCTGGAAACGTTGCCGGGGGCGAAGGCTGCTCGCGCCCTTGGCGCCATTCCGTTTCAGTCCGCGCTGCGCGGGCTCTGGTCCCGCCTGGTGAAGAGCCGGAAAGCCCCGATGCGTGTGCGCACCCTGGCGCTGAAACTCTGGCGCGCCAGCTGGACTGCGGAGGCCATTTGATGAACGCTCCATACAGCCCGTCGAGCTTTTCTGCCCGCATTACCCGCCAGGTTGCCCGTTTCGCGGCGCGCCGGCCACTGCCGATCCATCCCGACCACGCCATCGTCTCCTTCAGCTTCGATGACTTTCCAAAATCCGCCGCAACTCTGGGGGCGCCGGCCCTGGAGCAGCGCGGCTGGCGCGGCACCTATTACGCCAGCGCGGGCCTGGCCGGTACGACGAACCATCATGGTGAGCAGTTCGATGCCGGTGACATTGTCGATCTGAACGCCCGCGGTCATGAGATCGGCTGCCACACGTTTGAACATGTCGACTGTGCCCAGGCCGACGTCGATACGGTGATGGATAGCCTCGATCGCAATGCCAATGCGCTTCGGCGCATGGGGTTGAGCGAACCGCTGAGCAGTTTTGCCTTTCCTTACGGAGAAGCCAGCCTCGAGGCCAAGCGGGCCCTGTCGAGCCGTTTTGCCTCCATGCGGGGTGTGCGGGCGGAGATCAATCGTGGAACCGGTGACCTCAACCTGCTGCGCGCTGTCGCACTGGATGGTGGGGACGCCGGTATCGAACGGGCCATCGAGGCCGCGAATAGCCTGATCCAGGCGCCGGGCTGGCTCATCTACTACGCCCATGACATCCAGGAACAGCCCAGCGAATGGGGCTGCACGCCTGAGCAATTCGACCGGGTTTGCCACGCGGTTGAGGCCAGCGGAGCACGTGTCATGACCGTACGTGACGCCCTCAAAAGCCTGCTGGAGGACCAGACATGAGCCTTGCTGTCATCATTCCAACCTACCGCCGGCCCGGCGGACTGAGGGCTGCGATTGAAAGCGTTCTGCGCCAGAGCCGGACGGCGGACGAAATCATCGTCGTCGACAATGCGCCAGAAGGCTGTGCCAAGGACACGGTTGAGGATTTCCGCGATCCAGCCATCGCCTACATCCATGTTCCCGAACCGGGGGTCGCCAATGCGCGCAATGCCGGTCTTACCGCGACCGACGCGCGCTATATCGCCTTCCTCGATGATGACGAGATTGCCTCGGAGCACTGGCTTGCAGCCTTGTCCAACACTCAAGCGGCGCTCGATGTTGCCGTGGTCTTCGGGCCTCTTCAGGCTCGCGCCCAGGCCGACGGCCGGCTACGGCAGCACTTGCTCAACCGGCTCTACTCACGTCCGGGTCCCGAAGAGGACCAGCGTTTGGACAAGCCCTATGGGTGCGGCAATTCCCTGATCGATCGCGAGGCCGTCCAGATTGGTGCGCGTCCCTTCGACACAGCGCTGAACGAAACCGGCGGCGAAGACGATGCCTTCTTCGCGATGCTGGAGGATCAAGGCGCACGTTTCGGCTGGGCCAGCCAGGCCCATGCTGTGGAATGCGTCGATCCGAAGCGGTCCAGCTGGGACTATATGTTGTCTCGCAGCTTCGCCTTTGGTCAGGGTCCGAGCCAGACCTGCGCCCATGGCCCCCGCCCGGACTGGCTGGGTGTGGCCCGCTGGATGGCGATCGGTGTTGTGCAACTGGCCGTGTTTGCGCCGCTGGCCGTGCTGGTCAGCGTCGTCAATGCGCGCCAGGGCGCCAGCCTGATCGATCGCACCGCCCAGGCGGCTGGCAAGGTCTGCTGGTTCGACCGGTTCTCGCCGCGCTTTTACGGTCGAGCTGCCGGGTAGTTTCGGGGCCGCGTCAGAGCAGCTGCCGTTACAACGAACAGCACCCAGCTCAGACCATTCTGTTCCATCAGATTGCTCTCGGAAATCGAGACCACGCCGAACATGGCCAGGAAAGGCAAGGCCCAATAGGCTTCGCCGCCCGTGAACATGCGTCCCAGGGCGCGCGTCACGGCGCGCAGATAGACCAGCGCCATCAGGATGACGCCCGGCAGGCCAATCGCCAGGGCGGTCTCGATCCAGCCATTATGCGCGGTCGGCACATCCCAGGAGGTTTCCTGGCGAACCCAGAAAACCGGTCCGTTATCGGCCGCCCAGAAGGCATTATAGCCATAGCCCGTCCACGGCGCCGCCTGAACCTCGCGGATCAGGGCGGCCCAGATCTCCGTCCGTCCGGTCAGGGTGGCGTCGCGACCCAGGAGTTCAAGCATATCCAGCGGGGCGATCAGCAGGATCAGCACGGCCAGGGCAAAACCGCAGACCGCCAGGGTTAGGCACATGACAGCAAAACCGAAGCCCTGCCGGCAAAACCCGACAAGCGCCACGAGACCGCAACCGAGCGCCCAGGCCAGCAGCGCGGTCTTGGAGGTCGAAAGAACCACCAAAGCACTGCACAGCACCGCGGCCCCCGCCCAGATCCAGGCGCGACGCGGATCATTATTCAGTGCCGCCAGGGTGGCGACCGTGCCCCAGGCCATCATGGCCCCGAGCGTATTCTTCTCCCACCAGACACCTTTCCAGGCCCCGGCATGGACGGCCTGGTCGACCCCCAGGGACGGCATCACAACCGCCATCAGGGTCGAAGCGACAGCGAGGCTGGCAAAGACCGAGGCAATCAGGGTGATCAGCGTCGCCCAGTCCCAGCGCGAGGCAAGCCACAGACCGAAGAGCGTGGTCATAAACAGGGCAAAGCCGCGGCGCAGGGACACGTCCGGCGCGACAGACCAGACGACCGATAACAGGGTCAGACCCGCCAAAGTCAAAATCGCCGGTGAGCGCAGCAAGGCCCCCATTGTGCGGCCCGGGTGCAGCACCATGAAAACCAGGGTGATGGCGTAAACCGGCAACCAGATCAGGCGCAGCACCACCGAGCTTTCAGGATCGGCCGGATCGGCGAAAAGCGGGCCGACCAAACCCTGCGAGAACAGGAACAGGGCGAGGAAGGCGCCGGCGCGTTCGATAACGCCGCCGAGCGGGAAGGCCGGGGCTTGGCGCAGCGCCTCGATAAAGGGCGGATGGATAATGACCGCGCGGCTCATGCCGCCTGCCCGGCCTCGGCGGCGCGGTTGACGATGACGCCGGCGACGACACCGCCAGCGGCCTCAATCGCCTCACGGCGGGCCATCAGGCCGGTCGAGTCGTGCTGGCGCGCATCCGCCACAAGGATCACACCGTCGACATCCGGCGCCAGCACAAGCGGCGCCCGGGATTGCCCCGGCGCGTCGATAATCGCCAGGTCGATGGCCTCACGCAGCGCCTTCCAGTAGTCCGGCATGGCGCTCAAACGGGCCTGTAAACGGGTTTCCGGAGCGGTCTGGATTTCGCTGACGAAAAGCTGGCGCTGTGCCGACTCCCGCATCACAAGGCGCGAACCGGCACCAAGCTGCCAGGGCGTCGGCCTGCCAAAACCGGCATCAAAGGCCTGCCCCCGGACGCGTGTCGCACGGGCCTGGGCCGTGTCGGTGAAATCGAGATCAAAGAGCCAGACACCCCGCGCCGTGCGCTGGGCACAGAGCCGAGCCAGTTCGCGGGCAACGGTCGAGGCGCCCGCACCGCGTGATCCGCCCATCACCATGAGGACGCGACCGACCCCGCCCGGACGGGCGATCGGCTCGAACTGGTCGACCAGTCCGGCAAGTTCGGAAGCGAGGTTCATCAGACGTCCACGCGCGCGATTCGTAACAACCGGTCCAAACTGCCCAATACGTGGTTAACGCAGCGCTTACGCCCGACGCTCGGCAACACGCGCGAGGATCGGCAGATCGCCATAGGACACCGGCGGCGGGTGCGGAGTATAAGCCGCGGCTGCGGCGGGCGGGGCATAGGCCGCGGCAGCTGGTACCGACATGCTGACCGGGGCATAACGGGTCGGCTGCGAATAAGCCGGGCGGCGAGCGCGCAGATAGGCATCCCAATAGCCGCGCAAAAGACCGGCCATCAGCGCAACGCCGCCGGACAGGACCAGGACCGCGATCAGAGCCAGTTTCTTCAGAGAAGAGCCCTGCAAGGGCGGCGCGGCGCGGTCAAAGACCCGGACGGCGTCAGCGGCGCCCGGGCCGAGCGAACGACGGGCGGCAGCGATGGCTTCCTGGCCAGCGAGCAGTCCCGCAGTCGCCTCGGCAGCCGTGACGTTCTGGGACAAGCGGGTAAAGGCCGGCTCGAGATCGCGCAAACGCGACACTTCAGCCTGGGCCGCCACCAGCTGGCGTTCCAGCACGGCGACGCGATTGGCCTCGGCCTGGGCATTGGCCCGGCGGGTGGCCAGATCGGTCTCCATCGCCTGGCGGACAGGGTTCACACCCGTGCGCTGTTGCCCCAGCCCCACCGCACCACCAGCAGCCAGAAGGCCCTCGATCGCTTCGATTTCGCGATCCAGTGCGACGACGGGCGGAGCGCCCGGCTGATAGCGCGACAGCAATTGCTCGCGTTCGACCCGCCGTTCCAGCAGGAGATTGGTCGCACCATTCTCGACGTAGAGCTGGATGCTTTCGGGAATATTGGCGAGGCGGGCCTGCAGGGCATTGGCCCCGGCATTAGCCGAATCGCGCTCTGCCGCGGCCAGGCGCAGGCGATCCTGAATTGCGCTGACGCTGGTTTCGGCCGCCAGCTTGTCACTGTCAAAATTGGCCAGCTGGTTTGAGGTCAAGAAGACATCCAGCGCAGACTGGGCCTCGCGAACCGCAATATCGGCCTGACCGCGACGCTCGGTCAGGGTCGACACTCCGGCCTCGACCAGGACTTGCTGGCGGTAAGCGAGATACGCGTCAACGACGGCATTGAGCACGAGCGCCGCCCGATCCGGATCGGCGGCTTCATAGCGCGCGATCAGGGCGGAGGAATTGGGCTCCCGGCTGATCGACAGCCCGGTTTGCAAGGCCTTGCGGGCCGCGCGATCGGCATCACCGACAACGGGCTCACCCAGCACCGCAGCCGCCCCAATCGTCTGAATGGCCAGGCGCTGAACGGCATCGGAGCCCAGAAGCTCGCTCTCCGACTGCATGATCTGGTCGAGCATAAACGCCCCACCGGCACCTGCTGCAGACGGCGTAGGGTCGTTCTCGAGCAGAACGAGGAGCCGCGACTCGGCCTCATAGCTCGGCTTCACCAGAAGCAGGACAGCGGCCACACCGGCCGCAAAAAGTACGGCGAAAATCAGCGCGATAAAGCCCTTTTGCGCCCAGGCCAGGGCCAGGACGTCAAACAGGTCGAGCCCCTCACGGCTTCCGCCGCCAGGAGGCGGGGCGGAACCGGCGGGCGCACCGGGGTAATCATGAACGCGCGTCATGGGCCCAATAGACGGCAGGCCCGCTTAATTTTTTCTTATCCAAAGCAACGCGAAATAGCGGCGAAACAGCAGTCTTTGAGGATAGTCTATGCGAGCGTCCCGCCTCGGCCTGACCATTGCCGTCTCTCTCGGCCTTGCGGCCTGCGCCAGCTCCGGTTCTCAAGCCCCCCACCCCGACCCGGACTGGGCAGGCCGCTTCGCCGCCTGGGAAGAGACCGATCCCGCCTATCGCTTCTTTCCGGGCGACAGCATTGTCGTGACAGTGCACTCCGCCCCCGAGCTCTCGACCACAACGCCGATCGGACCTGATGGCCGCGTCAGCCTGCCGCTTCTGGGCAATGTCATGGTGGCCAACCGGACCGATTATGAAATCGCCGGTGTCGTCGCCGACGCCTATGCGCAATCGGTCCTGGTCTCACCCATCGTCGAGGTGCGCCGCGGCGATCTGGGTCGGCAAAATATCGTTGTCGGTGGTGAAGTGACCAATCCGGGTCTGGTCGAAATGACAGGCCCGGTCGGCGCGCTCGAAGCGGTGATGCTGGCCGGAGGATTCCGCAACACAGCCGCTCGCGGCGAGGTCGTCGTCCTGCGGCGTCAGCCGGGCGGACGCTTGATGATGCGGGTGGTGAATGTACGCCAGGCGCTCAATGGCCGTGTCGATGCCGACCAGATTCAGCTAAGGCGCCATGACCTGGTCTTCGTGCCGCGCTCGACCGTGGCGGAAGTGACGAATTTCGTTGAGCAATATGTCTACGGCGTGCTGCCACTGGATCAGGCGCTGTCGTTTGCGATTGCGGATGCGATCAACGACAATAACTAGCTCGCCAGTCCAGTTCGCCGGGCTGCGAGGTCCCGGCCCAGGTGACTCCGGCTGACATGGCGGGTGACAAGCCGTGCTGATCATATCACAGGAAGGTAAAGTCGGGCGAGGAGCTGCGCTCGACGCCCCCGGTCTCCGGTTCACCCCGGAGTTCGACCGTGACGCGGGTGTCATCGCGAAAACCTGACTGGCGTCAGGATGACGGCATCAGCGCCCGTCAATTGCACACCCAGTCCGTCAGCCAGCGAGCAGTCCCCCCGCTCGCCAGCTTGCCCGGACAGGATGGCTGTACCGCTTAGTGGCGGGTGGCCAGCCATTCACGCGCAGCTTTCTGCGCGTTGGCGATGTCGAGATTGGACATCTGGTCGGAGATTTCCTGGCGATAGTATTTCGCCGGCTCCGAGCCCATCAGGGCCGCCAGATTGAACCATTTGTGAGCTTCGATGTAATCGACTTCGCCGCCCTGGCCGGTCGAATACAGAATGCCCAGCTTGCAGAGATCTTCCCCCGTCGGGTCCGTGCTAACGGCTTCATGGGCCTGTGCGGTTTCAACGTCGGTAAACGCCATAGGTCTTCCCCTGTACTACTCGGCGAATGCGATCTTTTTAGATCTGTCATTCGCGCCACCATCCTGTCCGAATGCCTCCGAACATTTGCGATGTTGACAACAGAGGATTGCATTAAGGTTAAGAAAAATCGGGAAAATTCCGCCTTAAACCTTTAAATCGGTTAGACTTTCTTGCCCAAGAATAAACGGCTCAAACGCGCGTCAATGGCTCGCAAACGACTGGCCGAGCGGATCAGCGGCGAGGTCAGAATGCGGATCACGCTGAGCAGCAAGACCATGGATGCCGAGACCAGGGCAGCGATGACGCCATGGACATGGCGCCTGTCCGGCGCGCCAAGGACGGTCGCCTCCTCACTTGAGTAATCGAGCAAGGCGAACATGTCCGCGCCGCTGATCTCGTGCAGAACCAGAACGCCCGGCCCGATCTCCTGCACCAGGACATAAAGAGCGTGAGCCTGGTCGAGCTGAACCAGAGCATCGAGGGCCCGGATCGCCAGGGTCGGGCCGGTGCGGCCGCGAATGGAGTCGATATGGGCGAGCCCGGTCCGCAGGCGTCCGGCCTGGGCTTCATCGTCGACCCGCACCAGGCGTTGCAGCCGTTGCGAGACACGCTGCGGCGTCGCATAGGCCAGGTCCGGACGGAACTCCGCCATCGCGGCGGCACTCAGCAGAGCCTGTGGTTCAACCAGCTCGGCCAACAGGGTCCGTAATTCGGCTTCCAATTCCGGAGTCAATCGACCGGCCGCATAAGCCGCTCGGATCATTTCCGCCCCTTCCCGGCTCGGTGTCGCCTGCCCTCCCAGGTCAATAATCCCCGCCTCGATGCCAGAGAGCGCGAACAGGAAGGGGTCAAAGCGCTCGCGCGGCATGTCGATACCGGCACAGGCTTCACCAAACGGCCGTTGGGCGCCGGGCGCTCGGCAAAGCTGGTGCACGAAATGGCGCATACCACCATAGAGCCGTGTCCCCCCGGCTTGCCGCCGGGACAGTCCCGGCAGGCTGAGCAATTCCAGTTGACCGGCCTCATTGCCGGTAAAGAAAGAACGGGCCTGATCGCCCACCAGTTCCCAACGCGACCGCGCGGCCTCGTAGCGCTGGCGGATCGCTGCCGGCGCAAAGATGATTTCCGGGGGATCAAGATCCATTCGCGCCGCTTCACTGTAGGCGGTGGCCAGGGCGGCGTTGATCGCCTGCTCGCGCTGCGGCACTGGCCGGGCGCGAAGCTCGGCATCAAGTTCGCGCGGGTTCCGGCCCGGCGACATCAAGCGCAAGGCCAGTTCGTCGCGGCCGATCCAATAAGGACCGATCGAGGCCCAGGCCGCAAACTGGTCCACATCCGGGCGCCGGCGCAGATCACCGTCGAGCGCTTCGCTCATACCGTCGATCCAGGTGTCAAAGATGTCCGCCGGCCCGGTCTCGGCACGGCTTTCTTCGAGCAGCTGTTCGACGCGTTGACCAAAATCAGTCGGTACCGGAGCAACCGCGTCGATACCGCCGAGATCCTCAACGATCTGCAAGGCGAACCAACCGGCCACGCCAAGCGACACCAACAGCCAGGTCGGCTGGAAGCCTTTCAGCAACAGCTTCCAGATCAGCCAGAACACGATCCCAATGGGCGACGCCTTGAGGACGGGGCGCGTGTCCTCAAGTGTCTGCTCGGTACGCGCCAGCCGGCGCGCCTCGGGCTCGGTCAGCCCGGCGCGGCGGAATTTGGCAGCGTTTGATGATTGTCTGTCCGGCCCGCTCGTTTCGGCCATCAATGTCCCCAGCACTCCCCGTTGCCGACATTTCTCCGGAATGTGGCCTAATGCAAGCGCTTACCCGTGCCGGGCGAAACCTCAAGCCCGACACATGGCAGTTGGGACGATCCAACTGCCCGTGATGCTGCGAATGCGACGTTGCGGCGCTTGGCACGAGCGGGGCAAAGCCTTATCCCAAGGCGCGAGAAAACATATGCAAGAGGCCGAGCGATGACCGCCACTGATTCCCTGACCCGTTTCCCGCCGGTTTCGATGAAGCTGCAGAAGAGCGATCCGAAAGCCTTCGCACATGAGCTGGGCAAGAGCTTCCGGGAATATGGCTTCGCGGCAATTGCTGATCATGGCCTGGACCAGGCGCTGATCGATCGCGCTTATGAGGTGGCAGCCAAATTCTTCGCCCTGCCTGAAGAAACCAAGATGAAATACTTCATCGAAAAGGGCGGCGGCGCGCGCGGCTATACCCCGTTCGGCACCGAGATCGCCAAGGATGCCCAGCACGTCGATCTGAAGGAATTCTGGCATGTCGGCCGCGACCTGCCCGCAGGCCATCCTTATGAAAAGGACATGGCACCGAATGTGGTCCCGGAAGAAGTCGAGGAATGGGTCTCGGTTATTCACGCCCTCTACGCCGCCTTTGATGAACTGGGCAAGGACGTGTTGCGGGCCATCGCGACCGATCTCGGCCTTGAGGAAAATTTCTTCGAAGACACGGTTCGCGACGGCAATTCGGTCATGCGCCTGCTGCACTATCCGCCGGTGCAGGGCGATACTGGCGGATCGATCCGCGCCGAAGCGCATGGCGACATCAACACCATCACCCTGCTGCTCGGTGCCGATGAGCCCGGCCTGCAGGTGATGACGCGTGACGGCGAATGGGTCGATATGAACCCGCCGGCCGGCTGCCTGGCGGTCAATATGGGCGATATGCTGTCGCGCTCGACCAATGGTGTCCTGCCCTCGACGCAGCACCGGGTCATCAACCCCAAGGGCGCCCGCACCGAGCACTCGCGCTACTCCATGCCCTTCTTCCTGCACTATCGCCCGGACTATCTTATCGAGACCCTGCCCGGCTGCGAACGCGAAGGCGTGGAAAGCCCGGAACCGATCACGGCGCACGACTTTCTGCATCAGCGCCTGAAGGAAATCGGCCTGATGTAGGACCGGGCCAGGCTAGACCGGGCCTTGGTCTAGCCTTTAGCCCCTGTCAGCACCTGCCGGCGGCTGGCTGGGTAGTTCCTTTACATGCACGTCCATTTGCGGGAACGGGAATTCCACGCCGGCCTCGTGCAGGGCATCCCAGATCGCCAGATAGACCTCGCTGCGCACATTGGAGAGGCCATTGGACGGGTCGACAATCCAGAAGCGCAGATCGAAATTGACCGAGCTGTCCCCATACTCCATCAGATTACAGACCGGCGCGCGCGAGGCGATCACTCGATCAACGCCCTTGGCGGCCTCGACCACGACGCGCTGAACCTCGCGCAAATCCCGGGTGCCGTAAGACACGCCAAAGGGCGCATGCAGGCGGACCTCCTGATCACTCTTGGACCAGTTGACCACCCCGTTGACGATGAAATTCTCGTTCGGGATCAAAAGCTCGGTTCCGTCCCGCGTCCGGATAGCGACATAGCGCGCCCGCATATCCGTGACCCAGCCAAAGGTTCCATCAACCTCGATGGCATCGCCCGGCTTGATCGACTCGTCGGCCAGCAAGGTAAAACCGGCGGCAAAGTTCGACACGGTCTGCTGCAGTCCCAGCCCGATCCCCAGGCCAATGGCGCCGGAGAAAATCGCCAGCGTGGCCAGGTTGAACCCGGTCATCTGCAAGGCCACCAGGAAGGCGACAACCGGCAGGGCAATACCGATAATCTTGCCGATCAGCGCCCGCAGGGCCGGTGAGAGTTCGTCGGCCTTCTCGAGTTTGGAATTGATCGTGCGGCCCGCGAAAGAGGCCAGCCAGAACAAGACCCCGAAATAAATCAGGGTGCGCAACACGTCGAACAGGGACAGATCGACCGGTTCGCCCTCGGCGGTTTCGCCCAGCGGTATGGCGAAGGCCTGCAATTGCAGGACGACATCGTCCAGGAGGCCGAACACATCGAGCGCGGCGACCGGCCAAGCCGTGTAAAACGCCACGGCTGACCAGAATTTCGACCGGATGACCAATGTCACCGCCCGGATAATCGTCCAGGCGGTCAACAGGCTCATCGCCGCCTCGACGATGGCCCGTGGACGCTCGAAACTGCCCAGACCAACCCAGATCAGGGAGATCACCGCCAACAGGGCCAGCGGCGTGGCCAAGGCCCCGAAAGCATAGACTAAACGCGTCGGCAGGCCTTTGGGCAGACGCGGCCCGAGCTGGCCCCGGATAAGATCGCGCAGCCGCGGCCCGAAGATCAGGGCCGGCAGCAAGGCCGCAACGACGAGCCCGGCCTGCAGGGCGATATCAAAGTCGAGCAAGGTGGCGAGCAGCCAGTCCATCCCGGCCTCGCCGCGCTCACGCAGCTGGTCCATGGGCACCAGGCTATCCAGCGCAGTCTCGTCCTGGGCAGGCGTCATGAGATCTCCGGCTAGAGCGTTGATGCGTCATGCCTAGCACGGGTTGCCGCCCGGTTGGAAGCGTGGCGTCCAACCTGGCTTCTGTCCTTCCGGGCACCCTGTCACAAGGCGTGAGAAGCCTGCTACCCCAGCAGCTTCTTGCGCAGGATCTCGTTCACCGCTTGCGGATTGGCCTTGCCTTGCATCGCCTTCATTACCTGACCGACGAACCAGCCCATGGCTTTGGGCTTTTCCTTCACCGAGGCCGCCTGGTCGGGATTGTCGGCAATGAGCTGGTCGATGACGGCTTCGATGGCGCCGGTATCGGTGACCTGTTTGAGGCCGCGGCTTTCCACGATCTCGGCCGGGTTACCGCCCTCTTCCCAGAGGATTTCGAACACGTCCTTGGCGATCTTGCCGGAGATGGTGCCGTCCTTGATCAGCTTGACCAGCCCGGCCACATCGATTTTGCGGGCGACGTCAGCTGCAGAGACACCCGCTTCCGCCGCCTTGGCGCGGACCTGTCCGCACAGCATGTTGGCAAGAGCCTGGGCGTCCTTGCCATAGACCTTGCGGTGATCTTCCGCATCAAAACCGAGATTGTGACCGAGGAAGTCCTCGACGACGCTCTCGGCCGTCTCCTTACCCGGATAATCTACTGTCACATGCAGGTGCTGGTAGATCGCCAGACGCACATCTTTCGCGAGATCATTGCTCTCGAAGAGTTCGACAAAGGCCTTCTCGAACTCGTCGGCAAATTCGCGCTCAGCCGTCAGGGCGTCGAGATATTCAACATTGTCGATGCCGAATTTCTCGGCAAAGCGGACACGTTTCTGGTCCGGCAGCTCCGGCAGGTGCTCGCGCACCATCTCGATCCAGTCTTCATTGAGCTCGAGCGGCAGCAGGTCCGGATCCGGGAAGTAGCGGTAATCGTGCGCCTCTTCTTTCGAGCGCATGGAGCGCGTCACACCGGTATTGGCGTCGAACAGACGGGTCTCCTGGTCGATCGTGCCGCCTTCCTCGATGATATCGATCTGGCGCTTGGCCTCGAATTCAATCGCTTGGCGGATGAAGCGCAGCGAGTTGACGTTCTTGATCTCACAACGCGTGCCGAGATGGCCGAAATCACCGGTCTCGCGGAATTTCTCATAGTCGCCCGGGCGGCAAACCGAGACGTTGACGTCGGCGCGCAGCTGGCCTTTTTCCATGTCGCCGCCACACGTGCCCAGATAGCGCAGGATGGTGCGCAGCTTGGAGACATAGGCCGAGGCTTCGTCCGGCGTGCGGATATGCGGCCGCGAGACGATTTCCATCAGGGCCACGCCGGAGCGATTGAGATCGACATAGGTATGGCTGGGATCAAGATCGTGGATCGACTTGCCGGCGTCCTGCTCGAGGTGCAGGCGCTCGATGCCCACGGTAAAGCGCGAACCGTCCTCGCGCTCGCACTCGATCTCGCCCTCACCCACGATCGGGAACTGGAACTGGGAGATCTGATAGCCCTGCGGCAGATCGGGATAGAAGTAGTTCTTGCGATCAAAGCGTGACCACGGATTGATCTTGGCATTGAGGCCGAGGCCGGTCTTCACCGCCTGCTCGACGACATAGCCATTGATCACCGGCAGCATGCCCGGCATGGCCGCATCGACCAGGGAGACCTGGGTATTCGGGGATGCGCCGAAGGCCGTGGCTGCTCCGGAAAACAGCTTGGCGTTAGAGATCACCTGGGCATGGACCTCGAGGCCCATGACGATTTCCCAGTCACCGGTCGCGCCGGCAATGCGATAGCTGGTCCCGCTCATTTTGTCTCTTCGTCCTCATCATCCCAGGTCGGCCGGTCTTCCTCCGGCACCGCCTGTGCTGCAGCCAGGACTCGCCCGGCTGCCGTAATCGTCAATCCAAACATTATGAAACCGCCGCCCGGAACCATCAGGACGATGGTCCAGATCACAGTCGGCTCCAGCGGCACGATGCCGCGATAAACCAGGGCACCGGCCAGCAGCAAAAGCGCGCCGACCAGGAAAACCGGGCGTGCCCATTGCAGGGCTCTCGGCTTGGCGTTGGTGTCCGTCATCAGCCCACCCGCTCCACGACGGCACCCGCCGGCGGTTTGCTGTGATAAATCTCGATTGGCTCGAACTGGACCTGATCGCCCTCACGCACCCATTTCGCGCGCATGACCTCAGCCTTCATGTCCATCGACAGGAAGGCCTTGGCTGCATTGATGATCGCTTCGCGCCCCGGCTCGACATTCAGGATACGGCCCAGCTGCTGCAGGGTTTCCGAGGCAAAGACGCCGTGCAATTGCCAGGTCTGGCCCGGCTCACCGCGGACCACCATCGCCTCTTCGCCGACCGCGATCCAGAACACGCCGTTCTCATCGAGCTCGCCGGGCTGTTCGAACGTGGTCCCGGCACCGTAGACAAAGCCCAGCGATTGCAGGTGAAAGAGCGATTTGAGCTGCGCCATATCGTCCTTGGCGACGGGGATGAACTCCCCGCTGATCACCATGGGGGCGTATTTGTTGACCAGACCCAGCTCACGCGAACCCAGCTTGTTGAGCTGATTGAGCAGGATCGGCGACACGCTGCCCGGATCCAGAATTTCCGAGGCCAGGGCGGCGGCCCAGACACGCTGCATGACCGGCTCGGCGGAGCGCTGTGACCGCGCCGCCAGGGTCAAGAGCCAACCGGTTTCGACCAGGCGATCGGTCTCAACGGCATCGCCCTGGCGCAGGCGGATCTGATCCACCGCGGCCTTGGCAATGGCTTCGCGATGCGACTGGGTCAGCATGGCTTCCGACAGCATCCGCGCGGACGCCCGGCCCATGATCGCGGCGTCGGCCTCGGTCAGCTCCTTGGCTTCAACCCCCAGCGCGCCATCAACCGCCTCACCATCGCTGAAGCGGGCGAGGACCAGGGCGCTGACCTCCGGCTCTTCGGCCCAGGGCACACCGATATAACGGCCAAGCGCGGCCGCCGCCCGACGCCGCAGGGGCTTGGGCAGGGCCAGAACGGCGGGCCAGTCGATCGGCGATGTCTCAGGCTTGTCCATGAGATCCTCTAGGGAAGCGGCGGGTCGTCAGCCTACCACCACTTCTCCGGCTTGGCGTTGAAGCCCGATGCGTCTTCCAGAGCGGCGCCGACCTTGAACATGGTTTCCTCGTCCAGTGCCCGGGTGATGACCTGCAGCCCCAGCGGCAGACCGTCCTTGTCCGTGCCCGCCGGAACCGACATCGCCGGGACACCGGCAAGGTTGGCGGTCACAGTGAAGACGTCGTTGAGGTACATGGCGATCGGGTCATCCGACTTGGAGCCGAGCGCGAAGGCGGCCGACGGTGCCGACGGTGTCAGGATGGCATCAACGGTTTTGAAGGCCTCGTCGAAGTCCTGGAGAATACGGGTCCGAACCTTCTGGGCGCGCAGATAGTACGCGTCGTAATACCCCGCCGAAAGGACATAGGTGCCAATCATGATACGGCGCTGGACCTCATGGCCGAAACCGGCCGCGCGCGTGTTCTCATACACACCCGTCAGATCCTCGCCCTCTTCGCGCAGCCCGTAACGCATGCCGTCATAGCGCGCCAGGTTGGAGGAGGCTTCCGCCGGCGCCACGATGTAATAGGCCGGCAGGGCGTATTTCGTGTGCGGCAGGGTGATGTCGACGATCTCGCAACCGGCGGCCTTGAGCCACTCGATACCGGCCTGCCAGGCCTTCTCGATCTCTTCCGGCATGCCGTCGACACGGTATTCCTTCGGCACCCCGATCTTCAAACCCTTGACCGACTGGCCTACGGCGGAAATCCAGTCCGGAACATCCTGCGGCAGCGAGGTGGAGTCCTTCGGGTCGTGACCCGACATGGCCTGCAGCAGGATGGCGCTGTCCTTGACCGTCTTGGCAAACGGGCCCGGATGGTCCAGCGAGGAGGCGAAGGCAATCGTGCCCCAGCGCGAGGTCCGCCCATAGGTGGCTTTCACCCCGACTGTGCCGGTAAAGGCTGCCGGCTGGCGGATAGAGCCGCCGGTATCGGTGCCGGTGGCACCAAAGCAGAGATCGGCAGCAACAGCGGCCGCAGAACCGCCGGACGAGCCGCCCGGGGTCAGCATCTCGCCGTTCGGGCCTTTCCAGGGATTGTTCACCGGACCGGAATTGGCCGTCTCGTTGGAGGAGCCCATGGCGAACTCATCCATCGAGGTCTTGCACAGGAAGACCCCGCCATTGTCCCACAGCGTCGAGGTGACAGTGGATTCGTAGGTCGGCTTGAAACCCTTGAGAATATTCGAGGAGGCCGTCGTCGATACGCCTTCCACCGCGAACAGGTCCTTGATGGCGATCGGTGCGCCCTCGATGAGACCGCCCTCGCCCTTGCCCAGTTTCTCGTCCGACGCGGCCGCCATGGCGAGCGTCTTGTCGCCATCGAACGCGGTGAAGGCGTTGAGCGCCGGCTGCGCCGCCTCACACGCCGCCAGGGCTTCCTTCGCCAGCTCGGTCGCAGAGACCTCCTTGGCCTTCAGCTTCGAGGTGACCTCGTCGAGGGTGAGTTTGAGAAGATCGCTCATGGGTCCCTACTCCACCGACTTCGGTACAACGAAGAAGCCCTCATCGGACTTCGGGGCATTGGCCAGCACCTTGTCGCGGCAATCTCCGTCCGTGATGACGTCCTCGCGCTGTGGCAGGGCGAATTTCACGGGCGTCGTCATTGCCTCGACACCCTCGACATCGACCTCGTTCAATTGCTCGATCCAGGTCAGAATGCCATTGAGCTCATCGGTCAGGGCATCAATACGGTCTTCAGGCTCGGCGATGCGCGCCAGCCGCGCAATGCGGCGTACGTCGTCAGCGGTCACGGACATGGGAAATCACTCCGGAAAAGTCAGTCGACGTTGACTAACAACCGTCTCTCGCAGGTGCAAGAAGACTTGACGGCTGCGCCTGCGCCGCGCATTGCCGGAAGCATGGCTCTGATCCCTCTAGAAGACTTGCCAGAAGGGGCACTTCTCGCGCTCGACCCCGGCACCAAGACTATCGGTGTTGCCGCTTGTGGCGCGTCGCGCGGCATTCCCATGGCGGTCGAGACCATCAAACGTACCAAGTTCAAACAGGACGCCGAGCGCATTTTTGCGCTTTATGACGAGCGCCAGGCCGTGGCGATTGTCATGGGGTTGCCGGTCAATATGGATGGCTCGGAAGGACCTCGGGCCCAGTCGGTGCGGGCGATGATCCGCAATCTGATCGCGATGCGGGATATTCCCATAGCGGTGCAGGACGAACGCCTTTCCACTTTTGAAGCCGAAGAGAAACTCATCGCGGCCGGTGTCCGCCGGGACAAGCGCAAGGATATTATCGACGCCCATGCCGCGGCGAATATCCTGCAAAGCGCGCTCGACCGGCTGGAGATGCTGGGCGAATGAACCATATCGCCGCCGCCTTGCTGCCGGTCTTCGGCATTATCTTCATTGGTTGGCTCTTGCGCCGGTCTCACCTTCTGCCCGATGCCAGCTGGGGGCCGATTTCGCGCCTCGCCTATCTCGGCCTGTCTCCGGCGATTCTCTTCACCTCGATTGCCCGCGCCGACCTGTCCGAGATCCAGCTGGGCCCCTTCATGGCCGCCGCCATGCTCGGTTTTATCGCCATGGCCGTGATCACCCTCGCCATCAAGCCGGCGCTCAAGATACCCGGCCCCACCTATACCAGCCTGTTCCAGGCCACCTGCCGCTGGAATGGACTATTGATCCTCGCCCTGGCCATCGCGCTTTATGGCACTGAGGGCGAGGTCCTGGTGGCCCTGGTCATGGCCGCGTCCATTCCGCTGGTGAACATGGAATGCGTTGCCGTCCTGTCGATCTGGGGGGATGGCGCTAAGCCCGACTGGCGCTCGGTCGCCTATCGCATTGCCACCAACCCGCTGATCCTCGGCTCCGGGCTCGGCGCGATCGTGAACCTCACCGGCATTGGCATACCCGAGCCGATCTGGGATGCGGTCGACATGCTGGGCAAAGCGGCCCTGCCCCTGATCCTGCTCGCTGTCGGCGCGGGCCTGAATTTCACCGCCATGCGGGCCCGGCCGCGCCTCCTGGGGCTGTCTGTCTTTCTCAAACTGATGATTGCGCCCATGGTCTTCTACGGCCTCGGCCTGGCCTTTGGCCTTTCCGGTGTACCGCTCATGGTGCTGTTGCTGACCGGAGCCTCACCGGGTGCCGCATCCGCCTATGTCCTGGCCAAGCAGCTGGGCGGCGACGCGCCCTATGCGGCGGGCGACATCACGGCGGCGGCGCTATTCAGCTTTATTACTATTCCCTTCTGGCTCGCCGTTCTGGGCTAGCGCGACAGGCAATAGACCTCGTGGAATTGTGCCACGCCAAAGCCGGCCTCGAGCACCTGGGCGCGCTCCGGGCTGTCGGGATAGCGCACCGGGTTGGTGTGGTTGAGGTGGATGAAGCGGATCTTCGCCTTTTCATCGTCCGGCAGGTCGGCAAAGCGCGCCACGGAGTGCGTGATAAAGGGATGCGGGAAGCCGGACATGTCCCGCCCCGGAATTTCGCCATTGGCAAAGAAGGTCGCATCGAGAAAGGCGTAGTCGACCGAGGCGATCATGTCCTCGATCCGGGTGCCCATCTCGTCCCACTCTTCCCAGCTGTCGATATCGGGAATGAAAATCGCCGATTTCCCTCCGCCATCGATGCGGTAGCCGACCACTTCGGAATATTCCTGCCGGTGCGGTACCAGGAAGGGCGTAACAGTGGCGCCGGCGATCTCGACCGGATCTCCATCGACCAGGCCACGCAGCTCGATATTGCCGTAGCGGACAAGCTGGTCCCAAGGTCCGTTTGAACTGAGATATTCGCCCATGCGCTCCATGGCATAGACGGGGACGTCCTCGGCGCCGACGCTCTCATGCCCGAGGAACATCAGCCCGGTATAATGCCCCATATGGGCGTGGGTCAGGAAAATCCCTTCCAGCCCGGGCCGGTCATCGCGGGGTTCGAACATGTCGAGCCGGTAGAGCTGCTCTCGCAGGTCCGGCGTGGCCTCGAACAGAACCCGCTCGCCGGTTTCCTGGTTGATGATCGCCAGCGAGGTCGCAAAGCGACGCAGCGAGCTATCGAACCAAGCGGGGTCATTGCGATTACCCAATTGCGGCGAACCGCCATCCTGGGAGGTGCCGAGCACCATGAGTTCGATCGGGCAGGTCTGGTCCAGCGGCGGCGGGATCGAGGCGGCGAGCGTAAGCGCGGTCAGGGTCGTAATCATGGAACCGACGGTGGCCTGAGCCCGCCCCACCGGTCAAGCCGGGATCAATCGATCCCCACCACATCGCTGCGCCGCTCCATCCAGGCGATATCGCGCCATTGGCCCTGCATCGGACCGTACAGCATCTTGCCAAGACGCTTGCGATAGCCGAGCAGCTCGAACCCGCATTTCTCATGCAGGGCGATGGAGGCCTGATTTTCGCGCATGATGCCGGCGACGAGCATCCAGATGCCCTCGGCTTCAGACGCCTCGACCAGGGCGCCGAGCAAGGTCTTGCCCACGCCCTGCCGCTTGGCCCGGTCGGCGATATAAATCGTCACCTCCGCCACACCTCCATAGACACAGCGCGAAGAGGTCGGGCTCAAGACCGCCCAGCCGGTCACGCCATCCGCGTCTTCCGACACCAGGCGCGGCGTTCTCAGCTTGCCGTTATCGAAATAGGCCCAGTCAGGCACCTTTGTCTCAAAGGTCGCGTGACCGGTCTCGATCCCCTCCTGATAGATGGTCAGAACCTGGTCGGCGTCAGCGGCGATCATGGGGCGAATGCGAGTCATGACCCCAGTCTTAGTCGAGCCGCGCTCTTGCCTCCACCTCCAACCCCCACTATACCGCCGCAAACCTTGTCCAGGGCCTTTCAACACCGGGAGAGATGATGAGCCGCGCGGCCTTCACCTACGACTTTCCCCACCGCCACCTGATTTCGGTGGCTGACCTCAATCCCGTTGACATCCAGAT
>NZ_JASBRW010000003.1 GCF_030149235.1 Maricaulis sp.
CAGGTAACGCGTGTAGACAGCGTTGATCGTGCCGCTCGAGATACTGGGCTCCAGCGTCAGGAACAGGCGGTTGCCGTCCTGCGGGTCCAGCCTGTTCTTCACCGTGTCATAAGTTCCGCTGAGCGGCGTGGAGAAGGTGACCTGGTCGATCGGGTCGGACGGGCCGGAGCGTGTCAGCTCATACTCGACCGTCCGGGTCACATCGACAAAGGCGCCGGCCGAAAGGGTGAAGTTCTTGTTGAAAGGCTGGGACAGGGTGGCGCCGGTTTTGAGACCGGAGAGGTCATAGGCGTCCGTTTCCTGCTGGCGGACCCCGGTTTCCAGATTCAGCGTCCGGCCATAGCGGCCGATATTGGGCAGTTCGTAACTGGCCGTCAGGTCACGGCTGAGATTGGCGACAGCGCCATCCACGCGCAGCGTATCGCCCCGGCCGGTGAGGTTGCGCCGCTCCCAGAAGGCGTCCACGCCTGCGCCCTCGGTCGTGGACAGGGAGGCACCGATCCCGATGGAGCGGGGTTTCGCCTCCGCCAGTTTCAGCTCCACCGGATATGTGCCATCGGTATCGGGTGCCTCGGCGATCTCGATGCCGATGCCGTCATACAGGCTGGACGAGCGAAGGCGGGTTCTCAGTGTCCGGATCTTCTCCGGCGTGTAGTAGTCGCCGGGCTCCCAGCTGCGCATGACGCGGACAGCGCGCGGGCGCACATTGGTTTCGTCCGGCAGGACCAGTTCGCCGAGTTTGACGCGCGGACCGGGGGTCAGCTTGTAGGTGACCTCCACGGTGGCGTCCTGCCGCGAAGCCAGCACGTCGATGTCCGCGCTCTCGGCGAAGGCGTAGCCGGCATCCTTCAGATGGTTCAGCAGCACCTTGTCCATCCGCTCGATGGAGCTTGTATGCGCCGGGCCGCCGATCAGCAGGCCTTTCTGCGCCTTGTCGAGTTCCGCGCGGGTCTTGTCGTCCACCTCGCCGTCATAGTCGACCGAGACCGAGGCGATGCGGAACCGCTTGCCGGGGATCACGTCGATGCGGGGTGTGCTGGTTGCGCTGTCGATCCGCCGGGGAATGGCGCTGGCGGCGAGATAGCCCTCGGAAGCGAGGAATTCCTCGACAGTTCCGGCGGCGTTGTCTGCCCGGCGGCGGGCTTCCAGCAGGGAGGCGGGCGGCGTCTTGTAGGTCTGCAGCACGGCATTGGCGCGTGCGGCGAGGCTATCCGGCAGGCCGTCGAGGGAGGCAGCCGCATACTGGTTGCCGGTCACGCCATTGCCGCGGGCGTTTCCGCCCAGAAGCGTGCATGCCGAAAGGGTGCCTGCCAGCGCGAGGCTGGCAGCACGACGGGCAAGGCCCGTACCCGTCTGGCGGGGGCGAGAAGGCATGTGTCGGCCGGCCATTGATTTAACCATGCGAGTTCTGGACCAGATTCATCGGTATTTCATGAATATGGGAGCTTGGATTGCCTGAATCCTGCATGAATTACGGTAACTTCCTGCTCGTCCGCAGCTGGCTGATGCGGAACCATTGTGCGGCGATGCCCGTAAACTATGTTCAGCTGGTTTTCCGAAAGGCCCCTTGATGGACTATCTTCTGGTGCTGGCGGGCCTTGTCCTGCTGATTTTTGGTGGCGAAGGGCTCGTGCGCGGCTCGGTGGCCGTCGCCCGAAAGCTCAACATTTCAGAGCTTGTGATCGGCCTGACCCTGGTGGGCTGCGGCACATCGATGCCCGAGCTCGTAACCAGCCTGCGCGCCATCGATACCGGCGCGGT
>NZ_JASBRW010000005.1 GCF_030149235.1 Maricaulis sp.
TGGCGGCGTGAAATAAGGGAATACGGTTATGAGCAGGGGCGCGATTCGACTCGTGAAAGACGAAGAGATGGATAAGCAAAAAGCCATTGAGGCAGCACTGAGCCAGATCGACAAAGCCTTCGGTAAAGGCTCGGTCATGAAACTGGGTCAGAAACCGGCCATGGAGGTCGAAGCGGTCTCGACCGGTTCGCTTGGTCTCGATATCGCCCTGGGCATTGGCGGCCTGCCGAAAGGCCGGATTATCGAGATCTATGGCCCGGAAAGCTCCGGCAAGACGACGCTCGCCCTGCACACTGTCGCCGAGGCGCAAAAAGCCGGTGGTGTCGCGGCCTTCATTGATGCCGAGCACGCGCTCGACCCGGTCTATGCCGCCAAGCTCGGCGTGGATGTCGGCGAACTCCTGGTCTCGCAGCCGGATGCCGGTGAACAGGCCCTGGAGATTGCCGACACGCTCGTGCGCTCCGGTGCCGTCGACATTCTGGTCATCGACTCTGTGGCCGCGCTGACGCCGCGGGCCGAGCTGGAGGGCGAGATGGGCGACAGCCTGCCGGGCCTGCAGGCGCGGCTGATGAGCCAGGCGCTGCGCAAGCTGACGGCGTCGATCTCCAAGTCCAACTGCCTGGTGGTCTTCATCAACCAGATCCGTATGAAGATCGGTGTGATGTTCGGCTCGCCGGAGACCACGACCGGCGGTAATGCCCTGAAATTCTACTCCTCCGTCCGTCTCGACATCCGCCGCATCGGCGCGCTGAAAAACCGCGATGAGGTGATCGGCAACCAGACCCGGGTCAAGGTGGTTAAGAACAAGGTCGCCCCGCCTTTCCGTGAGGTCGAGTTCGACATTCTCTATGGCGAAGGCATTTCCAAGATGGGCGAACTGCTTGACCTGGGTGTCAAAGGCGATGTCATCGAGAAGTCCGGTTCCTGGTATTCCTACAATTCCGAGCGGATTGGCCAAGGGCGTGAAAACGCGCGGAAATTCCTGCTGGAGAATGGCGATATTGCGGCCGAGATCGAACACAAGGTTCGTGCCAATGCCGGCCTTCTGGCGGACGAAATGCTGACCGGCCCGGAGCTGGAAGACGATGAAGCCGTGGCCGGCTAGACCGGTCTGGCATCGGGGCGTGATTGTCCCGAGCTGAACGGCGCGGATTGCTAGAGATAGCAGCTTGCGATTAAACGGGTGTCTGGCGGGGCCGGGCACCCGTTTCTATATCTAGGACCTACTCCCTGCGCCGACCGTCCGGCCGGCGCTTATGCAAACCCGATGATGGACTGATCATGGCCAGCTTGCGCGATATCCGTGCCACCTTCCTCGACTATTTCGCCAAGAATGAGCACGAGGTCGTTTCCTCCAGTCCGCTGGTGCCGCAGAACGACCCGACCCTCTTGTTCACCAATGCCGGCATGGTGCAGTTCAAGAATGTCTTCACCGGGCAGGAAACGCGCGGCATACCGCGCGCTGTGTCGTCGCAGAAATGCGTTCGCGCCGGTGGCAAGCACAATGATCTCGACAATGTCGGCTACACAGCGCGTCACCACACCTTTTTTGAAATGCTGGGGAATTTCTCCTTCGGTGACTATTTCAAGGAACGCGCCATCCATCATGCCTGGGAGCTGGTGACCCGGGAATTAGCGCTTCCGGCTGAGAAGCTACTCGTCACCGTCTATTCCGAGGATGAGGAGGCGCGGACGCTGTGGAAGAAGATCGCCGGCCTGAGCGATGACAGGATCATCTCCATCTCCACCTCGGACAATTTCTGGTCAATGGGCGATACCGGCCCGTGCGGCCCGTGTTCGGAGATTTTCTTCGACCATGGCGAGGATATATGGGGCGGCCCTCCCGGTTCGCCGGAGGAAGACGGTGACCGCTTCATCGAGATCTGGAACCTGGTCTTCATGCAGTATGAGCAGCAGGGCCCGGACCAGCGCATCTACCTTCCCATGCCCTCGATCGATACCGGCTTGGGGCTGGAGCGCATCGCGGCCATCCTGCAGGGCAAACACAATAATTACGATGTCGACCTGTTCGCCAATCTGATCCGGGCCGGCGAGGAGGCGCTGGGCGTCACGGCCGAGGGCGATGCCCTGGGCAGCCACCGCGTTATTGCCGACCATTTGCGCTCGACCTGTTTCCTGATGGCCGATGGCGTTACCCCGTCCAATGAGGGCCGTGGCTATGTCTTGCGCCGCATCATGCGCCGGGCCATGCGTCACGCTCACCTGCTCGGGGCCAGCGAACCGGTGATGTGGAAGCTGGTACCGGCGCTCGAGCGTGAGATGGGCGACGCTTATCCCGAACTGGGCCGGGCCCGCGCCTTGATCGAGGACACGCTCAAGGTCGAGGAAGAACGCTTCCAGCGCACGCTCGGCCGCGGCATCAGCCTGCTCGACGACGCCACCGCCGGTCTTTCCGAGGGGGATGCGCTGCCGGGCGAGACTGCGTTCAAGCTCTACGATACCTATGGCTTCCCGCTCGACCTGACCCAGGACGCGCTGCGCGCCAAGGGCATGACCGTCGATGAGGCCGGCTTCAATACGGCGATGGAAAAACAGCGCGCCGATGCGCGCGCTGCCAAATTCTCTTCCGGTGAGGTGGCGCCGGACACGGTCTGGTTCGCGGTCCGCGACAAGGCCGGGGCCAGCGAATTCCTCGGCTATGAGGGCACCTCGGAGAGCGGCAAACTACTCGCCATCGTCGCCGACGGCGCCGAGGCGGTGGCCCTGGGTGAGGGCCAATCCGGCGAACTCGTCTTCGACCGCACACCATTTTACGGCGAAAGCGGTGGCCAGGCCGGCGATACCGGTGTGATCACATTCGAGAACGGCGCGGTCTTCCGTGTCGAGGACACCCAGAAGCGCGCCGGCGAGCTGCACACCCATGTCGGTGTGATGGAGAAGGGTGAGGTCGTGACCGGCGACACGGCGCGGCTGGATGTTGATGCCTCCAAGCGCACCGAGACCAAGTCCAATCACTCCGCCACCCACCTGCTGCACGCCGCCCTGCGCGATATCCTCGGCGCCCATGTGACCCAGAAGGGCTCCTATGTCGGCCCGGACCGACTGCGCTTCGATTTCAGTCATAATGGTGCGGTGACGGCGGCGGAAATCGCGGCCCTGGAAGCCCAGGTCAATGCCGTCGTGCGCCAGAACGCCTCGGTTTCGACGCGTGAAATGGCCCCGGAAGCCGCCATCGAGGCGGGCGCCATGGCCCTGTTCGGAGAAAAATACGGCGATAGCGTCCGTGTGCTGTCGATGGGGCGCGGCCTTGAGGACAGCCACAAGGCCTATTCGGTCGAGCTGTGCGGGGGCACCCATGTCGAGCGCACCGGTGATATCGCCCTGTTCAAGATTGTCGGCGAGAGCGCCGTATCGGCCGGTGTACGTCGCATCGAGGCGCTGACCGGCGAGGCGGCACGCCAGTATATGGACCAGCAGATCGGCTATGGCCGGGCTGCGGCCGAGGCGCTGAAAATCCCGGCCGCCGACCTGGAGGCGCGGGTACTGTCCTTGCAAGACGAGCGCAAGAAGCTGGAACGCCAATTGTCCGAGGCTAAGAAGCAGTTGGCCATGGGTGGCGGCGGTGCGGCCCCGGCCGGCCCGGAAGACATCGCCGGTACGGCTTTTATCGGCCGCGTGGTCGAGGGCGTGGGTGGCAAGGATCTGCGCGGCCTGATCGACGAGGCCAAGGCCTCTATGGGGTCCGGCATTGCAGCCTTTATCGGGGTCAATGACGGCAAGGCGGCCCTGGCGGTCGGCGTTACCGATGACCTCAAAGATCGTTTCAGCGCAGTCGAACTGGTTCGCGCCGGATCCGCCGCTGTTGGCGGCAAGGGCGGGGGCGGACGCCCTGACTTTGCCCAGGCCGGTGGACCGGACGGCTCCAAGGCCGAGGATGGCCTGGCGGCGATCCGCGCTGCGGTTGCCGGCTGATGGCCCGCCAAAGCAAGTCTCCGGGTAAGTCTTCGGGAAAGGCGCCCAGCGAGATCCAGCTCGTCGGCGACAAGGTGGCGGCACGTGAGATCGCGCGCTTGCGTGCGGATTTCAACACCGCCATCGCCGATCAGGATTTTGCCGCTATCCGCCGCGTGCTCAGCGAGGACGCGTTGCTCATCCCCGGTGACGACGCGCCCCTGATCCAGGGCCGTGAGGCGCAGCTGGAGGCCTGGAATTCCATTTTCAGCCAGTGCCAGGATGTGGGCTATCTGCGTTCACCGGCCCGCATCGAAGTCTCCGATGACGGCCATCTGGCGGCCGAGCAGGGGCGCTGGACCGGGGGCTGGATCAGCGATGGCCTGTCCATTCGCTATGTCGGCCGCTATCTGGCCAAATGGCATTTGGTCGATCTGGAATGGAAGATTGCGGCCGAGACCTTCGTCACCATCAAGCGCGCTGGCGGAAACTAGGCACAGGCGGATTTCTCGTCGGCCTCACGGGCTCCGACCAGCCATGCCCGGGCTTCTGCCTCGGTGGCAAAGGCCCGTTCGCTGCGCTCGAGCTCATTCTTCGCGCGATGTTCCCAATACGCCAGCAAGGCCCGGCTCAATTCGTCTGAACAGACCAGGGCGGACCGTTTAGCAGCGCGCTTGTGTTTGAGATCGCAGTCCCGGATGAATTGCATAATCTCGCCGGCGGCCTGTGGGGTGAAGCCACCCAGGGCCAGCTTGTTGATCACGGTCAGGCTTTCCAGCACCGGAGTCCATTCGGGGTGATTGAAGCGCTCGGCATAGCCGTCGCAGATTTCCTTGACCGTGGCAGTGCCCGACACGCGCCAGATGCAGAGGCGGTCTTCCAGGCAAAATTCCAGTTGCGACAACACGTTCGAGGGCTCCTACGATTCTAGAAATACAAATATGCGCCAATCACCGCCGCGTGCTCTACAGCCATTAACCCTACAAGAAACGGTGTATTTTATGATCTGAGCCGAGCGGGGGGACTCGCCCAATGCCGGGATCATCCAGTCAGGATATCAGGCTGGCGTCTCGCACGATGTTGCCAACCCGGCCGACCGCGCTAGACGCTCGCCGCGGGATCCGCGCTGTTGAGCCATTGCAGGGCGTCGGCTTCGGTGGCGAAGACGCGTTCCTCCAGGAAACTCTGCTCGTCATAACTCAGCACGTGCAGTTCAAGCAGGCTGCGCTGTTCCGGGCGACAATAGACCAGGGCGGATTTCATGCGCCGCTTGAGGCCGATTTCCGCTTGCCGCGCGTTGAGCTTGTCCTGCAGCTCGCGCAATCCATCCAGGGTTAGCTCGCCGAGCAGGGCGTCGACCTCATAGACGATCATGAGATTATAGCTGCGGTCCCAGTCCTTGGAGCTGAAGGCGTCGAAAAAGGCCTGGGCCAGCCCCTGCGGTGTGGCCAGACCATGAATCCGGATCGTGCAAACTCGGCGTTCCGCGCTGATCTCAAAACTGGAATGCAAGGCTTGTCCTGCCTCCCAAAGCCCCTCTGGTCCGTCTGATCCTTGCAATGAGGGCCGTGAAAAGCAAGACGGGCGGAACTTTCGTCCCGCCCGGCGCTTGATTAAGATGTGTGCCCGGATCAGACGCTGGCCGCCATGGCGGCCTTGAAGTTCTCGTCGACCTTGTTGAGGAAGCCCTCGGTGGAGAGCCAGCCCTGCTGGTCGCCGACCAGGAGCGCGAGGTCCTTGGTCATATAGCCGGCCTCAACGGTCTTGATGATGGTGTTCTCGAGCGTCTCGGCGAACGTCATGACCTGCTCATTGCCGTCCATACGGCCACGATGGTGCAGGCCACGGGTCCAGGCGAAGATGGAGGCGATGGAGTTGGTCGAGGTCTGCTCGCCCCGCTGATGCTGGCGATAGTGACGGGTGACGGTACCGTGGGCGGCTTCCGCTTCCACAGTCTTGCCATCGGGCGACATCAGGACCGAGGTCATCAGGCCGAGCGAACCAAAGCCCTGGGCCACGGTGTCGGACTGGACGTCGCCGTCATAGTTCTTACAGGCCCAGACGAAACCGCCGGACCATTTCATTGCGGCCGCGACCATATCGTCGATCAGGCGGTGTTCGTAGGAGATGCCCTTGGCCTGGAAGGCGTCCTTGAACTCGCTGTCGAAGATCTCCTGGAAGATATCCTTGAAGCGGCCGTCATAGGCCTTGAGGATCGTGTTCTTGGTCGACAGATAGACCGGCCAGCCGCGCTGCAGGCCGTAATTCATGCTGGCGCGCGCGAAGTCCTTGATCGACTCGTCCAGGTTATACATGCCCATGGCCACGCCGGAGCTCGGGAAGTCGAAGACTTCGCGCTCGATCGGCTCGGAGCCGTCTGCCGGCACGAAGGTCATGGTCAGCTTGCCCGGCTTGTCGACGAGGAAGTCGGTAGCGCGGTACTGGTCGCCGAAAGCGTGGCGGCCGATGACCATCGGCTGCTGCCAGCCCGGTGCCAGGCGCGGCACGTTGGAAATCACGATCGGCTCACGGAAGACGACACCGCCGAGGATGTTGCGGATGGTGCCGTTCGGCGAGCGCCACATCTTCTTCAGGTCAAATTCTTCAACGCGGGCTTCATCCGGCGTGATGGTGGCGCATTTTACACCAACACCGTAATGCTTGATCGCCTCGGCGGCTTCGACGGTGATCTGGTCATCGGTCTCGTCGCGCTTTTCGATCGAGAGGTCGTAATACTTCAGATCAATGTCGAGATAGGGCAGGATCAGCTTGTCCTTGATCATCTGCCAGATGATGCGGGTCATCTCATCGCCATCGAGCTCGACAACGGGGGTATCGACTTTGATCTTAGCCATGGTGTGCTGCTTTCTTTTCGGACGGATACAAGACGCGCTAGACACAGCGCTCGGTTGGAATTTGCGCGCTCTCTAGCACTGGCGCGCCATAAGGTGAAGGGGCGGACCCATGCCGCAGACGTCAGATACGCCGGCTTTTATCCTGGTCAATCCTCAGCTGGGCGAGAATATCGGTGCCGCGGCCCGTGTCATGGGTAATTTCGGGTTGCCCGATTTGCGCATTGTTGACCCGCGAGACGGCTGGCCCAACGACAAGGCGGTGTCCATGGCCGCAGGCTCGCCCGTGCTGGATGCGGCCTATCTGCACAAAGACTTTTCCGATTCGATCGCCGATTGCACGCGGGTCTACGCCACCACGGCGCGGCCACGCGGCATGGAAAAACCGGTGCTGACAGCCCGCCAGTCCGTGGCCGAGATGCGCGGCGCCATCAAGGCGGGCGAGAAGGTCGGGGTGTTATTCGGGGCGGAGAAATCCGGCTTGCCGAACGAGGCTGTGACCCTGGCCGACGCGATTATCACCCTGCCGGTTGATCGCAGCTTTTCCTCACTTAACCTGGCCCAAACCGTTGCGGTGATGGCGCATGAATGGGCGGCCGACGAAGCCGCGCCGGATGTGTTCGAGCCGGTCAGCGAGGCGGCCAGCCGCGAGGACCTGGAGCGCATGTTCGAACACTTCGAAGAAGAGCTGGAACGTGCTGGCTTCTTCTTCCCGCCCGAGAAGACGCCGCTGATGAAGCAGAACCTCCGCGCGGCCTTTATTCGGGGACGCTGGACGGCGCAGGAAGTTCGCACCTTCCGCGGGGCGGTGAAAGCGCTGGCGGTTGGCCGCGGCAAGGCCCGGATCGCGCGCGAGGACTAGGCGATTTGCGCCAACGGATTTGTGAAGCGCGTATCTATTGAGTTTGCGTGGGCAACCAAACCTTAGGAGTTTGCGTGTCTAGTAAGGGCTCGAATGGAGAAAGGTGAGAGCCGTGAACGACACGTCGCGCCCCTATGATGCCGACCAAATGGACCAATTCCTGGCCCAGCTGGCCAAGGGTGGTGCGCATGCGAGCGATGCCCTCGATGCCGTCGTGTCCCAATTCTCCATCGATGAGAAGCTCGCCTATGAGCTGATCCAGGACAATGGCGCCTGGGATGCCGAGTTCGCCCAATCCTCGGTGCTCAAAAGCCTCTTCCTCAACCTGCTCGATGAAGACGCCGATAACGCCGCCTGATCGGTTCTGAGCAGCCCGATTGACTTTCCCTGCCAGGCCTGTAGAACCCCCGCTTCTCGCGCACACGCGCGGGGTACGGGTGATGTGGTGTCCGCCGTTTAAATCGCGATCCCAATCGTGGGGTCGCCGGGCCACGTCAAACATAGGAAGAGACGATGTCGAAGCGTCATTCTCAGAAGTATAAAATTGACCGCCGCATGGGTGAAAACCTGTGGGGCCGTCCGAAGTCCCCGATCAATTCGCGTCCCTACGGCCCCGGCCAGCACGGTCAGCGCCGCAAGAGCAAGATGTCCGATTTCGGCATCCAGCTGATGGCGAAGCAGAAGCTGAAGGGTTATTACGGCAACATCACCGAGAAGCAGTTCCGTCGCACCTATGACGAAGCGTCTCGCCGTACGGGCAACACCGCCGAGAACCTGATCGGTCTGCTCGAGTCCCGTCTCGACGCTGTGGTCTACCGTTCCAAGTTCGTGCCGACCGTTTTTGCGGCGCGCCAGTTCGTCAACCACGGCCATGTCATGGTCAACGGCGTCAAGACCAACATCCCGTCCTACCGCTGCAAGCCGGGTGACGTGATCGAGGTTCGCCAGAAGTCCCGCTCCATGGCGCTGGTTCTGGAAGCCCTGGAAAGCGCTGAGCGCGACATCCCAGAATATATCGACCTGGACCCGAAAGCCATGAAGACGACCTTCGTGCGCATCCCGGAACTGTCTGAAGTGCCGTACCCGGTGCAGATGGAACCGAACCTCGTGGTCGAATTCTACTCCTCGTAATTGCGAGGACGACAATCGATTTGGGGAAAACCCGCCGGGCTCAGCCTGGCGGGTTTTTCGTGCGCAGCATATACAGAAGGCCAAGGCCAATCATGCCGGGGAGCAAGCCATATAGCGCCCCGATAAACGCCAGGACTTCATAGCTCATCCAGTAATGAACCGCCGGGTCATAGACCAAAAGCGCGATGGCCAGAGCGAGCAGGAGGACGAGCGATCCTCCTCCACACAGGAGTGCGCCAAGCAAGCGCATGATATCCCTAAGCATCGCGGTACCTTATCGCCTTATCTCGACCGTCGAAGTCGAGACTATGCGTGAAACAGATTCCCACAAGCGGAACGCAAACCGTGATCGCGTTCTTCTCCGCTCAGGCGCAATCCCTTGCAATCAGAATAAAAACTGCTTCCATGCTCCGGCTCGTGCGGCATGGGGCTTGCAGCGCACGGCGTCGATGGGGTTAGCAGTGGGGGCTGTTGTGTCGAATTTGCGTGTTTTTGGAGTGGTCGCGGCCTTGGCGGCGTGCAGCGCCTGTTCAACCGTACCGGCAGATAGTGCTGCAAGGGATGATGAGGGCGCCCGGGCGCGTTTCCTGGCCAGCCTGCCGAGCCTTCCCAGCCTGCCGGACATGTCCATTCCCGACCTGACCATCCCGGGCACCAACCGCCAGGCGCCGGAAGTTGACCACAGCCTGGAGCCGGTGATCTACTGGCGGGTGATTGAAGACGATATCCTGGTGGTTCATGCCAATACGCATGGCTGCACGGCGCGCAGCAATTTCCAGCTCGACGTCAAACAATATCACGAGGACATCTATACGGTACGCCTGAACCGCAATGCCGAAGACCTCTGCAGCGAGGACATCCCCTGGGGGATCCAGCTCGGCTTCGGTTTCGAGGAAATCGGCGTGCCGGTCGGCGGGCAGGTGATCCTGCTCAACCCGCTCGACAACCGGGCCTGGGACTGGAATGAGCGCGAGCCGCAAATGGTCGCGCGGCGCTGATCAGCGGCCTCAGGCCGCTTCGATCACACCTTTTTCGCGCAGATAGGTCTGCAGTTCGCCGGACTGGAACATCTCCTTGATGATGTCACAGCCGCCAACAAACTCGCCCTTTACATAGAGCTGCGGGATGGTCGGCCAGTTGGAGAAATCCTTGATGCCCTGGCGGATCTCATTGTCCTCAAGCACGTTGACGCTCTCGAAGTCGACCTGAAGGTGGTCGAGCACCTGGGAGACGACGGAGGAGAAGCCGCATTGCGGGAAGACCGGCGTGCCCTTCATGAACAGCACCACATCATTATCGGTGATGGTGGACTGAATGGCGGAATGAACGGCGTCGGACATCGGGTTACTCCTGGTTTGGCGCTGCAGAAGACCTAGGCGGGCTTGGCGTCCGGTTCAAGACCGGCGAGCGCTGCATTGGCTGTGAGATGCACCGGATTTGTCGTGCTTGAGACCACCGTATCGCAAAATGGCCGGTCGAGGGCCCATTTCAGGGCGGCTTGCGGTGGCAGCCCGGTCTCTTCCGGAACCGAGCCGGTTAGGCCCTGCTTGATCCGCCGGGCCAGATACCAGAGATCGGCCGGGCGGGGCGAGAGACGGGCCTGGCGCACACTGCCGGCCAGGGCTTCAATTCCCATCACCGTCATGGAGCGCGCCTTGGCGCGTTCGAGGCGCGCGATCCCGGTCCTGTCCAGGCTTGAATTCACCGGCGCCATAAGCGCAGTGATCTCGTCCATATCGATTGCGGCATCGAGTTCCGCGCCGCGGCCGCAGACACCGAGTACATCGAACAGGCCGCGCGCCTGAAAGGCGCCGAGATGGCGCAGCAGCGCCGGGGTGAGCTCTTCCGGCGCCGGACCGTGCAGCCAGAGAATGTCGACGCGCCTGCGGTTGAGGCGCTCAAGCGACTCCTTCAGCGACATCTCGATGGCGCCCGGCGAGAAATCGCGTCGCTTGCCGGCATGGATGCCGGCTTTGGTCATCAGGCAGATGCGGTCCTCGCGCACACCGCGCAGCGCCTCGCCCAAACGCCGCTCCGCCCGGCCATGGCCATAGGCCGGCCCGGTGTCGAACACGGTGATGCCGTGCGACAGCGCGGTCCTGACCAGCTCACGCGTCCGCGCGGCGGAGACGGCCGGGCTGGCCAACGGACCGGTGACGCCAAAGGCGAGCGGGGAGAGGGGGAGCGTCATGCGTCCGGTGTTTTGGTCTCCAGGGCGAGCGCGTGCAGCTCATTGCCCATTTTCGAGCCCAGGGCGGCATAAACCATCTGATGCTGGGCGACACGCAGCTTGCCCTTGAAACTGGCACTGGTGACCACGGCCTTCCAGTGATCGTTATCGCCGGCCAGATCCTCCATCTCGATCTCCGCATCGGGAATTCCGGCCTTGATCAGGGCGATAATCTCGTCAGCGGGCATCGGCATGTTGGGCTCCAGTCTTTCTTGGTGGGTGACGGCTCATCTCACGCGATCTCACAACACCGCACCCAGATGTGAAGCGGCGTGCCCGATCTGCGTCTTTCAAAGCCGGCAGGGGCGTCTCATATGTCGGCGCAAGCTAACGGCCCTGCCAGTTTGAGGAAAGACCATGACCCATCTCTTCGCCGCCAAAATCGCCCTGCGTGTCGGGCTCGGCCTGATCAATCTCGCCTTCGCCGCTGTGTTCCTCTCCGGAATGGCCTTGGCAGGCGAGCAATATCTTGACCGCGACGGCCGTCCGGTCGGCGGCTATGACGTGGTCAGCTATCACACCGAGGCCGCCCCGCTTGCCGGCCTCGATGCTTTCAACGCCGAGTACAATGGCACGACCTGGTATTTCGCCAGCGCCGAGAACCGCGACCTCTTCATCGCCGATCCGGCCCGTTATGCACCCGCCTATGATGGCCATTGCGCCTACGCCCTGGCCCATGACCGCAAGGTCCGCACCGACCCGCTCGCCTATCGCGTGGTCGATGGCAGGCTCTACCTGAATTTCTCCCCGTCGATCCAGCAGCGCTGGGAGGAGGATATCGACGGCTATGTGACGCAGTCCGAAGCCAACTGGCCGGACCATGAGGCCGAACCCGCCGCGCGCCCGAGCCGCTGGTTCTAGGCCGTCGGGCCGAGATCGCGCCCGGTGTGACTGATTTTTCAGTGGGGCCGGGCGCTTTTGCATGGCAGGTTGCGTCCCAGATTTCTGCTCTGGGGAGTTTTTATGCGTTCGTTTCTGACCGTTTCCGCCTGCACCGCCGCCCTGCTTGCTCTCAGCGCCTGTAGCGCCACGGACGCGCCGCAAACCCCGCAGACGCCTGCAACGCCGGCTCCGATCGCTCTGGATCGCACCCAATTGCTCGACGATCTGCGCATTCTGGCGGCTGACGACATGGAAGGCCGCGAGGCCGGGACCGAGGGCAGCGCCCGTGCCCGCGCTTATCTCATCGAACGCTTCGAAGAGGCCGGCATCGCCATGATTGGCGACACTTACGAGTCGCCCTTCACCTACCAGACGCGGGTCGATACCGGCGAGGTGCATAACGGCATCAACCTGATCGGCCGCATCGAGGGCACCGGCGATAGCGACCACACCATGGTCGTCTCGGCGCATTATGATCATGTCGGCATGCGTGACGGGGAGATCTGGAACGGCGCCGATGACAACGCCTCAGGCGTTGCCGCCATGCTTGCTGTGGCTGCCGATTTCGCGGCCAATCCGCCCGAGCATGACGTGATCTTTGCCGCCCTGGACGCGGAAGAGCGCGGCCTGCAGGGCGCCTATCACTTCGTCGCCAACCCTCCGGTCGACCGCGAGGACATCACCTTCAATCTCAATCTCGACATGGTGGCGATGTCGGAAGACCGCATCCTCTGGGCCGTCGGCACCTATCACTATCCCTTCCTGGTGCCTGTGGTCGAAGCGGTCGCCGCGCGCTCCAGCGTCAACTTGCCCATGGGCTATGACGAGCCGACCGATGTGCCCGGCGCCGACTGGACCCTGCTCACCGATAGCGGCGCCTTCCACCGCGCCGGCATCCCCTTCATCTATCTCGGCGTCGACTTCCACCCGCACTACCACCAGCCGACCGACACCTATGAGAACATGACGCTGGAATTCTTCCAGGATGCGTCGGAGACGATTGTCGATTTCGCGCGCGAAGCAGATGCGAACCTGGCGATGATCGCTGAAGCGGGGGCTGCGGAATAAGGGGCTTAAGGCTCAATATTCCCCCTCATCCCGGACTTGATCCGGGACCCCGATGCGGGTGCGCGCTGGCAGCGCCGACGCTGATGGCGCTTCAGGGCCGCTAGGTCCCGGATCAAGTCCGGGATGAGGGTGGGGTGGGGATTAGAAGATCGCCGGCTCTCGCCGGGATCAGAGGTTAGGCGTTGAGGGTTTCGTAGAGATCGTGCCAGCGCGGATTGCTTTTCTCGATCAGCTCGATCTTCCAGGCGCGGTGCCAGTTCTTCAGCCGTTTCTCCAGCGCAATCGCATCCGGCATGGTCGGGCTGTGCTCCAGCCAGACCAGGCGTTTGATGTTGTATTTGGCGGTATGCCAGGACGCCTTTCCCTGCTTGTGCAGCCAGACGCGCATTGCGATATCGCGGGTCACGCCGATATAGAGCGCGCCGTGGGGCCGGCTGGCGAGGATATAGACACAGGGCTGATGCGGCATGGCGCGGTCCTTTTGCTGGGACCGCGCGCCCTTTCGGGGTCCTGACTTGCGTCAGGATGAGGGAATATACTTAAAAGTACAACTTTAAAGTTTACTCCGCCGCCATGGCCTCGCTGCTCATCAACCCCGGCAGCCAGCCTTCCCAGGCCTCGCGCAGGCGGTCGAGTTCGAGGTGGTGGGCGCCGTTGACGCTGACGGCCGTGCCGCCGGCCAGGCCGACCACATGCACCGGAACATCTTCCGCCTTGGCGTCCTGCAGGATGGCCAGGGCGTCTTCGCGCTTGGCGGCGACGAGATAGCGGGCCTGGTCCTCAGCAAAGAGGAAGCCGTGCATCGGTACCGGGTTTTCCGGCTCGTGGGCGAGCTTGATGCCGCACTGCGAGGCCAGCGCCATGTCGGCTGCGGCACAGGCGAGACCGCCATCGGAGAGGTCGTGGCAGGCGGTCAGGCGGCCGGCGCGGATCTGGTCGCGGACGAAATCGCCGTGCATTTTCTCGATGCCGAGATCGACAGCCGGGGCACCGCCATCTTCGCGGCCTTCGATCTCGCGCAGATAGAGCGAGGCACCCATGGCGCCCTTGGTCTCGCCGACGACAAGGACGATATCGCCCTCGCTCATACAGCCAAAGCCCTGGCGCTGGTCCATGTCCGGGATGAGGCCGACACCGCCGACCGCCGGGGTCGGGGGAATGGCGACGCCATTGGTCTCGTTGTAGAGCGAGACATTGCCGGACACGACCGGGAAGTCGAGCGCCTTGCAGGCCATGGCCATGCCTTCCACGCAGCCGACGAACTGGCCCATGATTTCCTCGCGCTCCGGATTGCCGAAATTGAGGCAATCGGTGATCGCGATCGGGTCGGCACCGGTAGCGGTGAGATTGCGCCAGGCTTCCGCCACGGCCTGTTTGCCGCCCTCGAACGGGTCGGCAAAGCAATAGCGCGGCGTGCAGTCCGTGGTAATGGCCAGCGCCTTGTTGGTGCCGTGCACACGGACAATGGCGGCGTCAGACGGATCTTCCGAGCTGGCCGCCGTATCAGCCATGACGTGGCGGTCATACTGGCGCCAGATCCAGGCTTTCGAGGCCATGTTCGGGCTCGCCATCAGCTTGAGCAGGACCTCGCCCATGTGAGAGGGCTGGGCGACGTCCTTGGCATCGATCTGGGCGCGCACTTCCGGGGCGTAATAGGGGCGCTCGTATTTCGGAGCGTCGTCGGCCAGCGGGGCGATCGGAATATCGCAGACGATCTCGCCCTTGTGCTCCAGCACCATGCGGCCGGTATCCGTGGTCTCGCCGATCACGGCAACATCGAGTTCCCATTTCTCGAAAATCGCCTTGGCCACGTCCTCGCGGCCCGGCTTCATGATCACCAGCATGCGCTCCTGGCTTTCCGAGAGCATCATTTCATAGGTGGTCATGTTGTCTTCGCGCTGGGGCACGCTGTCCATGTCCAGCTTGATGCCGATACCGCCCTTGTCCGCCATTTCAACAGAGGAGGAGGTCAGGCCCGCTGCGCCCATATCCTGGATCGCGGCGATCGCATCGGTGGCCATCAGTTCCAGGCAGGCCTCGATCAGCTTCTTCTCGGTGAAGGGATCACCGACCTGGACGGTGGGGCGCTTTTCTTCGCTCTCATCGTCGAACTCGGCCGAGGCCATGGTGGCGCCATGGATGCCGTCGCGGCCGGTCTTGGAGCCGACATAGACGATGGGCTGGCCCGGCTCGGCGCCGCGGGCGTAGAAAATCTTGTCCGCATCGGCGAGGCCGACGGCCATCGCATTGACCAAGATATTGCCGTTATAGCCCTCGTGGAAATTGGTCTCGCCGCCCACGGTGGGCACGCCGACGCAATTGCCATAACCGCCAATGCCGGCAACGACACCGCCGACAAGGTGGGTGGTCTTTTCATGATCGGGCGCTCCAAAGCGCAGCGCATTCATCAGCGCCACCGGGCGGGCACCCATGGTGAAGACATCGCGCAGAATGCCGCCGACACCCGTCGCCGCACCCTGATAGGGCTCGATATAAGAGGGGTGGTTATGGCTCTCCATTTTAAAGATGGCGGCCTGGCCGTCACCGATGTCGATGACACCGGCGTTTTCGCCCGGCCCCTGGATCACCTTCTCGCCGGAAGTGGGGAACTTGCCCAGATGCGCACGCGAGGACTTGTAGGAACAGTGCTCGGACCACATGACCGAGAAAATGCCCAGCTCGACCATGTTGGGCGCACGGCCCAGCCGGTCGAGGATGATGGCGTATTCCTCATCATTGATACCGTGTTCGGCGACGATCTCGGCGGTGATGCCGTCAGCGTATTGGGTCATGGGTTCAGTCCGCGATCGAGAATTGAAGAGCGCGCAGCTCTCGAAGGTCAAGGGCCGCTTTGAGGTCGGCCAGGGTTTCAACGGTATCAGCATTCGCGTGACGTTCGCGATGCAGGTCCACGTTTAGATTGGCGATGGTGAGAGCGATGGATGAGGTCCAGTTGGGAATAGCGAGATACTGGGTCTCCCAACCAAGCTCACCGTCCTGCCGTGTATTCGAGTAGATGATATCCGCGCCTTCGATAGCCCGTTGGGCGGTCAGGCTCTGATACCAGTCCAGGCATTCGGTTTCGACGGCTTCAGCCGTTGAGGCCTGACATTGGAACGCAATGTAGGGCTCGCCCAGGGAGACATCGAAATAAACGGCGGTCACGGATCCGAAAGCGGATTCCCTATCGTCGACAACGACGCGCTCTGGGGTGCCGTCTCCGTCGATATCCTGCCCCAACACCCCAACGATGGTCGCGTCAATCACAGGTGTTGAGCGCCCCTCGCCGGAAGCCGATTGCATGGAGTAGGTGCCGTCACTGTGCACACTTGTAAGCATGCAGGGGTCTTCGCAGACATCAATGGCGAGCGACGCTACTACCAAAAAGCCACCAATGAGTGCCCCTGATACCACCTAAGCGCTCCCCAGCAGGCTTTCAAACAGCGCCAGCCCGTCCGTGCCGCCATGCTTGGCGTCAACGGCGCGTTCCGGGTGCGGCATCATGCCGAGCACATTGCCCTTGGCATTGACGATGCCGGCAATGTCGCGGGCAGAGCCATTGGGATTATTGCCGTAGCGGAAGACCACCTGGCCGTCGCCTTCAACTCGGTTGAGGGTTTCGTCATCGGCGAAATAATTGCCGTCATGGTGGGCGATCGGGATGATCAGCTCGGCCTCGCTGTCATAGCGCGAGGTGAAACGCGTATTGCCATTGGCGACGCTGAGCGGAGCTTTTTCGCATACGAAGGACAGTCCGGCATTGCGCATCAGCGAGCCCGGCAGGAGGCCGCTCTCGGTGAGGATCTGGAAGCCGTTGCAGACGCCCAGCACCGGCGCACCGCTCTCGGCATGGGCGATGATCGCCGGCATGATGTTGGAGCGCGAGGCCATGGCGCCGCAGCGCAGATAGTCGCCATAGGAGAAGCCACCGGGCACCATGAGAAACTCGGTACCTTCGGGCAGTTCGGTTTCCTGGTGCCAGACCATGGCCGGAGCCTCGCCGGTGACGCGCGCAATGGCGTCATGGGCGTCGCGGTCGCAATTGGAACCAGGGAAGACGATGACGGCGGATTTCATCGCTTGACGCTCCTTACGCCATCTCGATCGAGTAGCTCTCGATCACCGGGTTGGCGAGGAGTTTCTGGCACATCTCGTCGACGCGGGACTTGGCAGCGTCGGCGTCTTCACCGCTGAGGTCGAGCTCGATCAGCTTGCCTTGGCGTGCGGCGGTGACTTCCTCATAGCCCATGGTGTGGAGCGCGCCGGCGACAGCCGCGCCCTGCGGGTCAAGCACTCCGGGTTTGAGATAAACGTGGATCTTGGCTTTCACGACGTACCCTCATCATTGGCAACGGCGACAACATTATTCTGGCGCATGATGCCGAGACGGCGGGCAACTTCGGCATAGGCCTCGGTGACATTGCCCAGATCCCGGCGGAAACGGTCCTTGTCGAGCTTTTCATTGCTCTCCATGTCCCACAGGCGGCAGCTGTCCGGGCTGATCTCGTCAGCCAGGATAACGCGCTGCATCTCGCCATCGAAGACACGGCCAAATTCGAGCTTGAAATCGACCAGGCGGATGCCGGCACCGGTGAACAGTCCGGACAGGAAGTCATTCACACGCAGGGCGGTGGTGACCATCTCATCCATCTCGTGCGGCGCGGCCCAACCGAAGGCATTGATATGCTCTTCGGAGATCATCGGATCGCCCAACTCGTCCTTCTTGAAATAATATTCAACGATCGGGCGCGGCAGGGGCTGGCCTTCTTCAATGCCGAGGCGCTTGGAGATCGAGCCGGCGGCGACATTGCGCACGACGATCTCGAGCGGAATGATCTCACACTGGCGGATCAATTGCTCGCGCATATTGAGGCGTTTGATGAAGTGCGTCGGGATACCGATGCGCTGCAGGCCAAGCATGATGTGCTCGGAGATGCGATTATTGAGCACGCCCTTGCCCTCGAGGGTGGCGTGTTTTTCACCATTGAAGGCGGTGGCGTCGTCCTTGAAATACTGGACGATCGTACCCGGCTCGGGACCTTCATAGAGGATCTTGGCCTTGCCTTCGTAGATTTTCTTGCGGCGGGACATGCGCGACGCTCCTGCGGGGGTCCGGCACGATGCCGGAGCGATAAACGCCTCGCGCGGCCGACTCATCAAGCAGGCCGCGCGGCGAGGGCGGAAACTAGCCGTGAAGCGGGCTAATCGCAATGGCATGCTGCGGCAAGCTGTCAGCCTGCCCATGAGCGATTGATTTCGCTAGGGTGGCGGGATACGGAAACAGGAAAGAAATATCCGTCAGGGAGACCCCAATGTCTGGAATGGACGATCGCGAAAACGCCTTTGAAAGCAAGTATGCTCACGATCAGGAAGTGGAATTCAAGGCGATCGCCCGCCGCAACAAGCTTCTCGGCCTGTGGGCTGCTGGCGAAATGGGCATCGAGGGCGATGCCGCCGAAGCCTATGCCAAGGAAGTGGTGATGGCGGATTTCGAGGAGGCCGGCCATGAAGACGTCTTCCGCAAGATCCGCGGCGATCTCGACGCCAAGTCGGTCGACGTCTCGGACCACATCATCCGCAAGCAGATGGATGATTTCCTCATCCAGGCACGCGAGCAGGTGACCAGCGAGGGCTAGTAAGCCCGACGCTATCACTGGAAATGCAATGCCGTCCGCGCGGGTTCTGACCTGCGCGGGCGGCATTTTGCGTTAGAGATCGAGTTTGCCGCTGCGAAACCAGATATAGCGCGTCATGGCGATGACTGAGATTAGCCAGAGGGTCAAAGTTGCGGCGATGATTGCTGCACCGGTAAAGGCAAGCCCCACATACCCGTCGGACACCAGGGCGCTGATCCTCACAAGTGATCCCGGGATGAGGCCCATAAAGAAGATATGCGCGGGAATAGACCCACGGGCCATGAACCAAAAGATGGTGGTGGATAGGCTGAGGCCGAGGATCGCTATCGCTGCGGACAATACGGGGCCGCTCCGCTGGAGCGTCCATAATAGGTTTGGCGAAAACAAGAGAATTCCCAACGCCAACGGATAGAGCGAACACGCGATCGCGGCAGGCCTGAAGGCGCGCTTTGCGTTCTCGAACGAGCCGGGGTGCGGGTTATACCAGGGGCCGTGCTCAACTTTGGGAACGATGAGTTTCTCGCGGATAAAATCGGTGCGGCCTTCGGGAAACATGTAGAACTCGCACAGGTGGTTGCGGTTGCGCTCACACCAAGCCCGACTGCGGCAGTCGGGTCAATCCCCTAGCGCTAGTAGCCCGCCGTCACCTGCAGCCAGCGATCAAAAGCCGCGGCGATGTTTTCGCGGTCATAATCGGTGGTGATGATCTCGAAGATCTGGCCGCTGTCGCGGTCCATGAGCACGAGAAAACCGGTCCGGCCTTCGAGCTGGTCATAGAGGTCGGCAATGCCGGCCTCTTCTGCTTTTTCCCGCAGCCCGCCGCGGCGGCCCAGCGTGAAGTCGAAGCGGATGAATTCCATCCGGGCGTCGGTATAGTTTTCGCGCACATCATCGACCCGCGGTTCCAGGATACGGCAGGCGCCGCACCAGGACGAGCGGAACATGGCGGCCACCAGACGCGGGCGTTTTTCGCTCACCGCCGCCTCGGCCGGCGCGTCCCAGCTGGCACGGAAGAAGTTGGGGCCAAGGAAGGCGCCGAGCAGCGCGGTTACAATCAGAACAGTACGCATATTCACTCCAACGCGTGTCTTATGGGCAAGATAGGGCCCGGCCGCGTAAACGGTAGAGGTCAGGCGATCACACTTGTATCAGGTACCCGGTCTCAGGCGTCCGGTTTTACCAGCCCGTCGAGGCCGTCGATCGACACGGCGTTGGATTTATAGCGCTTCTCGCGCCACTCCTCCTTCGACCGGTTGGCATTGGCGCGCACCAGCTGGTCGCGCTCGCCCTTGTACTCGTAAAACGGCACGCCCCAGCCGCAACTGTCCTGGATGCGATCGATCTTGGCGGTGATGATGGCGCGGGCATGGGGAAATTCGGGGAAGAGGGCGAGCTTGTCCTCAAAACCCGGCTCGTCGAAGGTCACCGCTTCGCCCTGGCCATAGAGGCGCAGGATATTCGCCGCGCCCTCATAGGCGCAGAACATGAAGGTGATGCGGCCGTTCTCGCGCACATGGGCCAGGGTCTCGATACCGGAACCGCCGAGGTCGAGATAGGCGACTTCATTCGGCCCCAGGATACGGAAACTGTCATAGCCCTTGGGCGACATGTTCACATGACCCTCGCTCCCCGCCGGCGCCGTGGCGACGAAGAACATCTTCTGCGCCTCGATGAATTTGCGGATTCGGTCGTCGATCGTGTCGTGAAGCTTGGCCATGAGTCACTCCGTTTAGGCGCCCACACTTTAGCCCCTCATCCTGACGAAAGTCAGGATAAGGCCTGGGGTTTTACCCAAACACCCGCGCAAAAATCGTGTCGACATGTTTCAGGTGATAGGCCTCGTCGAAACAGGCCTCGATCTGCTCGTTCGAGAGCAGTTCAGTGACGCCTTCATCGGCCTTGAGATGCTCGACGAGCTTGCCGCCTTCATCCCAGGTTTTCATGCCATTGCGTTGCACCAGGCGATAGCTGACCTCGCGGCTGGCGCCGGCCTGGGTGAGGGCGAGGAGGACGCGCTGGGAATTATGGATGCCGCCATAGGCTTCCAGGTTTTCCCGGCAGCGGTCTTCATGCACGATGAGTTTCTCGATCATGCCTGCCGTGCGGTGCAGGGCGAAGTCGAGATGGACATTGGCGTCCGGGCCGATGCCGCGCTCGACGGAGGAGTGGGAGATGTCCCGCTCGTGCCAGAGCGCCACATTCTCCATCGCGGGGACCACAGCCGAGCGCACCAGGCGAGCCTGGCCGGTCAGGTTCTCGGTCAGGATCGGATTGCGCTTGTGCGGCATGGCGGACGAGCCCTTCTGGCCCTTGGAGAAATACTCCTGCGCCTCGCGCACTTCGGAGCGCTGCAAATGTCGCACTTCCACGGCGATATTCTCGATCGCCGAGGCGATCAGGCCGAGCACGGCGAAATAATTGGCATGACGATCGCGCGGGATGACCTGGGTCGAGACCGGCTCGACGGTAAGCCCCATCTGTTCGGCGACATGTTCTTCCACGGCCGGGTCGACATTGGCGAAGGTGCCGATGGCGCCGGAAATGGCGCAGGTGGCGATCTCGTCACGCGCAGCGACCAGGCGATCGCGATTGCGTTTGAACTCGGCATAGAAGCGGGCAAATTTCAGCCCCATCGTCGTCGGCTCGGCATGAATACCGTGCGAGCGACCGATACAGACGGTGAATTTATGCTCTTCCGCGCGCGTCTTCAGCGCTGCCAGCACCCGGTCCATGCCGACCAGGAGGAGATCGGCGGACTGTTTCATCTGTACCGCGAGGCAGGTGTCCAGCACGTCGGAGGAGGTCAGGCCCTGGTGCACGAAACGGCTTTCCTCGCCGACATGCTCGGCCAGGTGGGTCAGGAAGGCGATGACGTCATGTTTGACCTCGGCCTCGATCTCATTGATCCGGTCGACATCAAACTCGACATCCTTGGCTTTCCAGACCGCATCGACAGCCGACTGCGGCACCACACCCAGCTCCGCCAGTTTCTCCGTCGCATGCGCCTCGATCAGATACCAGATCTTGTACTTGTTCTGATCCGACCAGATCGCAGCCATTTCAGGACGGGTATAGCGGGGAATCATGCGCGCACTCCGGGCTTTGAGAGCATTTTCAGCAAAAGTGGGTACCGGTTTTGCGGTTCGAAAATGCGATCACTAATGATTCGGATGCTCGCATGAGCATTCGAATGAAGAAGCGCGGGGGATGCGCCGAAGTGGCGCAAAAATCAAGAGCGGGGCGGGTTTTCCTGGCGGCTTCGCCGCTGCACCCCATCCGCCGTGCTGCTGTGCAGCTCGCCACCCCGGAACAAGCCCGGGGCAGGCTCTTCCCCATCAAGGGGAAGGAGGGAGGAGAAGCGTCCTCCTTCCCCTCGACGGGAAAGGTGGGCCAGCCCGCAGTGCTGGGTCGGATAGGGTGCGCGCCGAAGGCGCACCAAAACTCACCCCCGCGGCGGCATCCCGTGCACCATGGTCAGGAACTGCAATTGCGTGCCGGCGCGGCGGTGTTCGGAGATCGCCTGGTATTCCGGGTCGTCATACCAGGCCCTGGCGGCCGCCTCATTGGGGAATTTGCCGATGATCATCCGGCCCTGGCGCGGCGCCTGGCCTTCAAACGTATGGGTATTGTCGTCAAATGTGACGAACTCGCCGCCATGCTTGGAGAAGACGGGGAAGAAACCCTTCTCGTATTTGCGGTACTCGTCCGCGTCCTCGATATGTAGGTTGGCGACGATGTAGACGGGCGTGTCGGTCATTTCATACTCCCCCAATCAATTTCCCCGTGCCGGTCGAGCGGTGTCGCGCCTTCCGGCATGTCGTATTTCAGGCCCGAGCCGCAATTGAACAGGACGCATTCCGCATCGCGTTCGATCTGGCCTGTGGCCATGGCTTTTTCCATCGCGGCCAGCGTGGCGGCGCCTTCCGGGCAAAGCAAGAGACCGTCTTCTTGCGCGCAGGTGACGCGGGCGGCCTGGATCTCGTCTTCTGAAACGCTCATGGCGAAACCGCCGCTTTTGCGGCAGGCGTTGAGGATGAGGAAATCGCCGATCGCCTTGGGCACGCGAATGCCCATGGCGTGGGTTTCCGCCTCGAACCATTCCTCGGCATGGGTTTCGCCCTTGTCCCAGGCGCGCACGATTGGGGCACAGCCCTCGGCCTGGACAGCGATCATTTTCGGGCGTTCCGAACCGATCCAGCCGAGGCGTTCCATCTCGTCAAAAGCCTTCCACATGCCGATCAGGCCCGTGCCGCCGCCGGTCGGGTAGAAAATGGCGTCGGGCAAGCTCCAGCCCATCTGCATGGCCAGTTCGATCCCCATCGTTTTCTTGCCCTCGATCCGGTAGGGCTCTTTCAGGGTGGAAACGTCAAACCAGCCCATCTCCGCCTTGCCGGCCCCGACGAGGGCGCCGCAATGGTGGATATAGCCATTGACCTTGAACACCTTGGCACCCTGCAGCGCCATTTCGCGCAGATTGACCTCGGGCGTGTCCTCCGGCGCAAAGCAATAGCTCTCCATACCCATGCGCGAGCAATAGGCCGACAGGGCCGCCCCGGCATTGCCATTGGTCGGCATGGCCATGCGCTTGATGCCGAAGGAATGCGCCATGGCGACCGCGAGGCCGAGGCCGCGCGCCTTGAAGCTGCCCGTCGGTAGCCGGCCCTCATCCTTGACCCAGACCTTGCTGGTTGCGCCGGTCGCCCTGGCTGTGGCCGGGACATCGATCATCGGCGTGTCGATCTCGCCCAGCGCGCAGACATCGGCGTCATTCACGACCGGCAGCAGCTCGCGCCATTTCCAGAAGCCGCCCTCACGTGCCGCGATCTCATCGCGGTCGATCTCGCCCCGGGCACGCTCGAAATCATAGCGCGCGAGCAGGGGCTTGCCGGCCCCGGAGAGGTTTTGCGGCTGGTCCTTGGCGTAGTGCTCACCGGTGGCGGAGCATTCCAGATGGGTGAAGTAATTGCGGTACATGTGGCCCTCGGATCGGTATCCGGCGAGGCTAGTCATGCGTGCAGATTTCGCTAGTGCTTTGTCAGCACGACGACCGCGTTCCGGGAAAACCGGAAAAACGTTCCGGTTTTACTCATTTTTTATGCATGCCGCCTATGGTCCACGTCAAAGACCTGGGGGGAGACAGGCTTGATCTGCGAAACAGCAGAGGGTGGTGGGATAATGCGGATGCGCGCGAGGGGGGAGCTAGTCTTCGCAGCGCATCCGCAATTTCACGCCTTCATAAAACAGCTCAAGACCACGCAATGCCGCCGGGCCGAGTTCGACCTAGACGCGATCACGCGTCTGGATATGTGCGGGGTAGGCATGTTGATGCTGGCGCAGGATTGCGCGGCCGCAGCCGGTATCGCAATTGAGTTCCTCAATGCGCCACGCGAGCTGGGCATCATCCTACATATCGCCGGCAAGTCGCTCTCGGCCTCAACCGCGCCGGCCCGGCTCGCAGCCTGACCGTTTTGCCCGTGCAAGCCCTCGAGTGCGCAGCTAGTCTACCGAGACAACAGGGGAGGCAATCATGGCCCAGGTAATCTGTGTCGGTGGCGTATTCTTCAAGTGCGAGGATCCGGAAGGCCTGATGGCCTGGTATCACGACGCGCTGGGGCTCAAGCTCAATCATTATGGCGGGGCGGACTTTCTCCACGCCGACAGCGCCAGGGCCTTCCCGCAGGGCGCCCGCACCATCTTTTCCGGTTTCAAGTCGGAGACGGATTATTTCGCGCCGTCCAAGCACGTTTTCATGATCAATCTCATCATTGACGACATGGACGCGATGCTGGCGCGCTTGAGCGAGAAGGGTGTGCCGCTGGAAGGCGAGCCGCAGGATTTCGACTATGGCCGCTTTGCCTGGGTGATGGATCCCAATGGCGTCAAGGTCGAGCTGTGGCAGCCGATCGAGCCCAAGGGTTAGGTCACAACAAGCCCAGCGTCTTGAAGCTCGCCGTGTTCTCGCGCGCGATCACCAGGTGATCGTGGACGACGATATCAAAGGGCGTGCAGACCTCCGTCAGTGAGCGGGTCATCTCGATGTCGGCCTGGCTCGGCGTGGCGTCGCCCGAGGGGTGGTTGTGAACCAGGATCAGGGCCGAGGCCTCATGGGCGAGGGCGCGTTTGACGATTTCACGCGGATAGACCGGGGCGTGATCGATCGTGCCCTTGCCGAGGACTTCATCGGCGATGAGCCGGTTCTTGCGGTCGAGGAAAAGCACGCGGAACTGTTCCGTCATGGCGTGTTGCAGGGCGGTGCGGCAGTAGGTGATCAGCGCTGACCAGGAGGAGATCACCGGCCGGCCGATGACCTGTTCATGCGCCAGGCGTTCTGCCAGGGCCTGGATTAGGCGCAGCTCGGCGGCGGTTTTTTCGCCCACGCCTTCTACCTGGACCAATTGCTCGACCGGCGCGGTGGCGACGCCGCCGAGATCGCCGAAGCGGGCTATCAGCGCCTTGGCGATGGGTTTGACGTCTTTGCGCGGGATGGCGAGGAAGAGGTAGAGCTCCAGGAGCTCGTAATCATGCAGCGCGTCTCCGCCCGCATTGAGCAGGCGCGTTCGCAAGCGGCCGCGATGGCCCTGCTCATGCGGTGGCGCTTCGCGCACGGGCATGTCGACAGCCTCCCTGTTCGCAACAATCTGGATTGTGCGAAGCAGAAGTGCAAGTCAGGGGTGTTTATGCCTGGAGCGAATAGGGCGGCTTATCCAGGCCCTTGGGCGATTGGGTGAAGATCTCGACACCGTCTTCCGTCACCCCGACGGAGTGCTCGAACTGGGCCGAGAGTGACTTGTCGCGGGTCACGGCGGTCCAGCCATCGGCGAGGATTTTCACGTCGGGCCGACCCAGATTGAGCATGGGCTCGACGGTGAAGAACATGCCCGGCTTGAGTTCGGGGCCTTCGCCGCGGGTGCCGAAATGCAGCACATTGGGGCTGTCATGGAAAAGACGGCCAAGTCCATGGCCGCAAAACTCGCGCACGATGGAACAGCGCCGGGTTTCAGCGTGTTCCTGGATGATGGCGCCGATCGTGCCCAGGGTGACGCCCGGCTTGATGGCGTTGATACCGGCCATCATGGCGTCATAGGTGGTGTCGATCAGTAGCTCGGCTTTGCGCTTGGGCTCGCCGGCCACGAACATGCGGCTGGTATCGCCATGCCAGCCATCGACCACAACCGTGACATCGATATTGACGATATCGCCATTGCGCAGCGGTTTCGGTCCCGGAATGCCGTGGCAGACGACATGATTGAGTGAGGTGCACAGCGAGTGCCGGTAACCGCGATAATACAGCGTTGCCGGGGTGGCGCCGTGATCGAAGACAAATTCGCGGGTCAGCCGGTCGAGATGATCGGTGGTCACGCCCGGGGCGACTTCACTGGCGAGCATGTCGAGCACGGAGGCGGCCAGATGGCCGGCTTTGCGCATGCCCTGGAAACCTTCCTCATTATGCAATTTGATCCGGCCGTCACGGGCCGGGCCGTCATCATATTCGGAAACGGTTTCGTATGCGGTCGTCACTGAGATCTCTCCGGTCGCCTCATCTCGGGCTGGCCAGCCTATAAGAAAGCACGCGCCGTTCAAAACGACGCGTGCTTCCAACTGTGCCCTTATGGTGGATTTGTCTAGTCTTCGGCTGCGAACATATTGCCGAAGAAGCTATCCTCATTCCATGCCGGGGTCTCGTCGCTATCGGCGATTTCGCGCGCAATCAGGTAGTTGATATTGGCGAATTTGGCGCCCTGGTCGAAGAGTACTTCGAGCTCACCGTCGAGCTGGTCTGTCTGACGGTGATAATAGGTGTTGAGGAAGCCCATGAAGCCTTCCCCGCCATCCCAGCGCGGATCCGGAGACGCAAAACCCGTCATCAGGAAGAGCGAAGGCACGCCGACACGCACGAAGTTATAATGGTCCGAGCGCACGAAGAGCGACTGTTCCGGGATCGGGTCTTCGCTGACAGCAATATCCATGCGGGCCGCCGCGCGCGAGGCGATCGGGCCGAGATTGGAGTGGTCGGAGCCAAAGGCCACGACATCGGCGAAATCATAGACGATCACCGGCATGTCGAGATTGACATTGGCGACCATCGCATCGGCGGGGACCGTCGGATTGCGAGCGAAATGTTCGGAACCGAGCAGGCCCTTTTCCTCTGCGGCGAGGGCCACGAACAGGACCGAACGGCGCGGTGCGCCCTGGGCCAGGAAGGTGCGGGCGGTTTCCAGCATGATGGAGATGCCCGAGGCGTTGTCGACTGCACCGTTACAGATGCCGTCCTGCTCGTCGCTGGACCGGCAGCCACCGCTCCCGCGCATGAATTCGGAAACCTGGCCGATATGATCCAGGTGAGCGGTCAGAACGACGTATTCATCGGCCAGTTCCGGATCGGTGCCGCGGATCATGCCGACGACATTGGGGTCCGCGAAGCTCTCCGACAGCGTGCGCTGGCGCAGGGTAACCGAGTGCGGCAAGTCGAAAACCGGATAGGTCGGCTCGTCTGCGCTCATGGTCGCGCGAACCTCTTCCAGCGACATCTCCGCGCCCTCGAAGAAGGCCGTGCCGAGCATCGTGCCGACGGTGGCGTGGGCCTGGATATTGTCGAACGGCGAGGCGCCGGTCGCAGAGGTCAAGGCGGTGAACTCGCGGCTGGCAAAGCCTTCTGCCCAGCCCGCAGCCTGTTCATTGGTCATGGAATTGACCGTGATCATGCCGATAGCCCCGCGTGCAGCGGCGACGGCCCGCTTGGTATTGCCGGAATTGTGGTGGGCGCGTTCCTCGCTGGGGAAGCCCGCCGGCACGCCATTCATGGTGACCACGATTTTGCCCTCGACATCGAGGTCGGCATAGTCGTCATGGCCGCGATTGGCGGCGGACACGCCATAGCCGGCGAAGACCAGCTCGCCGGTGATCTCCGCTTCGCCATGGATCGGGTTGGCCCAGATCACCACGCCATCGCCCTGACCGTAGGTCTGGCCATTGAAGGTCAGCTGGTTGAACTCACCATCGGCGCGCATGTCCTGCATGGGCACGGCAGCGAAATAGGAGTTCTCGCCGTCGCCAGCCGGCTCGAGGCCCAGGAGGCGCATTTGCGAGGCGACATAATTGGCGGCGATTTCATAGCCGTCCGAGCCGGCATCGCGGCCGCCCATATAGTCTGAAGCCAGGAAGCGGATATGCGCTTCGATATTCTCCACGCTCACATCCGGCGTGAAGGGCTCATTCGATGCGGAGGTCTGCAAGCCTTCAAGGTCGCAAGCCGTCAACGCCAAACCGGCCAGAACCGGAACCAGATATTTCATAAGTCTCAACCTCCCCCGCGAGGTGCCAAAAAACCCGCGCGACTATAGGGATTTGTAACGGCTGGACAACGCAGTGCGGTGTTAAATTTCAGAGAGAAACGCGCTCAGCCGGTTTCCACGCGCATCTTGTGAACCAGCGTGATCGCCTCCTGCGTCACATCGCAACCATAGGCGAGCACGTCCACGCCGCGGCGTGCCGCATCGCGCAAGGCCTCGGCATAGGTGGGATCGATATCCTCCGCCGGGCGCAGGACTTGGCAGTCGGACCGCTGCACCACGAAGAGCTGCACAGCGCGCTCCCCGGCCTCGGCCTTCAGCGCCAGCTCGCCCAGATGCTTGGCGCCGCGCGAGGTGACCCCATCGGGAAACTCCGCCACCCCCGGTGCGCGCATCCAGTGCACATTCTTCACCTCGACCCAGCAAGGCGGACGAACGTCGTCTTCCAGTAAGAGGTCGATGCGGGAGTTCTCGCCGTATTTCACTTCACGGCGCAGGCCGGCATAGCCGCTCAGCTCGGCGATCTTGTCGGCGGCCACGGCTTCCTCGGCAATCTCGTTGGCGCGGGCGGGCAGGGCGCCGATCAGCGTGTTGTCGGCCTCGACCAGCTCCCAGGAATATTTCAGCTTGCGCTTGGGATTGTCCGACTTGGACAACCAGACGCGAAGGCCTTGCTCCTTGATCCCGGTCATCGCCCCGGTATTGGCACAATGCGCGGTCACCACCTCGCCGCCGGGCAGCTCCACATCGGCGAAGAAGCGCTTATAGCGTTTGACCAGGCGGCCTTCGATCAGGGGGGCGGTGAATTTCATGGTTGGGCCTTTTGCGTTTCCGCCTCATATAACCGGTGAAGCGATTTTGGCGAGGCGTAGCATCATGAGTGAGGCAAAGCGGGTCACGGCAGCAGTTCTGCTGATCGGGGACGAGGTCCTCTCCGGCCGCACGGCGGACAAGAACCTGCAGCAGATCGCGCAATTCCTCGCCCCGATCGGCATCAATGTCATCGAGTGCCGCACCGTGCCGGACGAGCAGGACGTCATTGTCGACGCCGTCAACACGCTGCGCGCCAGGGCGGATTATGTCTTCACCACCGGCGGGATCGGCCCGACGCATGACGACATCACCGCCGATGCCATCGCCGCCGCATTCGGCCTGCAAATCGATGTCCGCGCCGATGCGCTGGAGATTATCGAGGAATGGTATCGCAAGTCCGGCACCCCGCTGACGGACAGCCGCAAGCGCATGGCGCGTATCCCGGATGGCGCCTCGCTGATCGACAATCCCGTCACCGGTGCGCCGGGCTTCCAGACCGGCAATGTCTTCACATTGGCCGGGGTGCCCAAGATCGCCCGCGGCATGCTCGAGGATATCGCCCACCGGCTTGAGGGCGGTGCGGTGACGCTTTCGCGCTCGGTGAAAGGCGAGAACCTGCGCGAGGGCGATATCGCTGCCCGGCTCGGTGAGCTGCAGGAGCAATTCCCGCAGGTCTCGATCGGTTCCTATCCCTATTTCCTGGAAATCCAGGACGGCAAGATCCGCCGCGGTACCCACCTGGTCGCGCGTTCGACCGATCAGGCGGCGCTGGACCAGGTGATCGACACCATTGCCGGATATGTCGCCGAGCTCGGCCTTGTGCCGCAGATTGACCCGGACAAATAGCGCGTCCGCGGCCGAACTCTCACAGGCTTGATGAATATTCCGCCGCGAGATGGTCTTGATCTGGCCTCTTGATCGTCTGGTTGTGGCATAGTCTTCTGCCCGGGACAAGGGCCCTGAGGGGCGGGAGATCATTGATGAAAGCCAAGCTTTTCGCGTTCGCGTCTGTTTTGATGTTGTCGGCTTGTATGGCCACAACGCCACCACCGCCATCTCCGCCGCCCCCTGCGCCTCCGCCGCCACCGCCCCCGCCGGCTTATGGGCAGTCGGAAATGATTGCAGTGACAGGGGCCCGAATTATTCGTCGAGATTTTGTCGCTACGGGTCCGGTTGTGGTGGTTACGGACCATTCTGATGAAAACATGTTCAACCAGGACCGCGACCGCTTCGAAGACGTTGACCCCAATCCGGTCGTCGCCGTCGCGGACGAGCCGGTCTCTACCTTCTCCATCGATGTCGATACCGCGTCCTACTCGGTTGTCCGCCGCCGCCTGGAAGACGGGCAATTACCGCCATCTGATGCAGTGCGGATCGAGGAGATGGTGAATTATTTCGATTATGAATACGCCCTGCCCGAGGGCACGGATGCGCCCTTTGCCACCCATGTCGAGGTTATGCCGACACCGTGGAATGCGGACACCCAGCTCCTGCATATCGGCATCCAGGGCTATGATGTTGTGCCGGAGGAGCGCCCGCGGGCCAATCTGGTATTCCTGATCGATGTCTCCGGCTCGATGGGGGCGCCGGACAAGCTGCCCCTGGCTGTCGATGCCATGCACATGCTGGTCGACGAGCTCGACCCGGACGACACGGTCTCGATCGTGGTTTATGCCGGCGCCGCCGGGGCCGTGCTGGAGCCGACCGAGGCACGCCATGCCCGCCGCATTCACAACGCGCTTGATCGCCTCTCCGCCGGGGGCTCCACCGCCGGGGGCGCTGGCCTGGCACTGGCCTATGACCTGGCCGAGCGCAATTTCGACCCCGAAGCGGTCAATCGCGTCATGCTTTTGACCGATGGCGATTTCAATGTCGGCCAGACACGCGATGAGAGCCTGGAAGACTTCATCACCCGCAAGCGCGAGAGCGGCATTTATCTGTCGATCATGGGCTTTGGCCGCGGCAATTATAACGACCTGCTGACGCAGACCCTGGCCCAGGCCGGCAATGGCACGGCCGGTTATATCGACAGCCGCCGTGAAGCGCGCCGCATGCTGGTCGAGGAAAGCGCGTCGTCACTCTTCCCGATCGCCAATGACGTGAAAATCCAGATCGAATTCAATCCGGCCCGGGTCTCCGAATACCGGCTGATCGGCTATGAAACGCGACTGCTGGACAATGCCGATTTCAACAATGACCGGGTCGATGCCGGCGAGATCGGTTCCGGCCATTCCGTGACGGCGATCTACGAGATCGCCGCACCGGGGTCCGATGGCCTCTTGCTGGAACCCTCGCGCTATCAGCCGCAGCCCGACCTGCCTGCCGATCTCGGCAATGAGTTCGCGCATCTTCGCCTGCGCTACAAGCGACCCGGCGAAGAGGACAGTCAGCTGATCGAGCGCCCCGTGACCACGGCCGATGCGGTGGAGACGTTCGAGGAGGCGGGTGATGAGGCCCGTTTCTCGGTCCATGTCGCCGGGTTCGCCCAGCTCTTGCGCGATGATCCCTATCTGCGCGATGCCGCCTATGACTGGTCGGCCATCCGCGATGGCGCGTCCGGCCTGGTCGGGGAGGATGAGCTGGGCTTCCGTGAGGAATTCCTCGGCCTAGTTGATCGTGCCCGCTATCTCGATGAAAGCGCGGGTCAGAAGACGCCCTAGGCCAATGACAAAAGAAAACGGGCGCGGAAAGCCATCCGCGCCCGTCTTTCATTCTGTCTCGGCCGCCTAGGCCAGCGTCAGTTCCGAGACATCGCGGAAATTGCCGATCTTGCCCTTGATGAAAGTGTTGAAGGCGATCGAATAGCGCGGCTGGTTGGTCACATTCGTTTCGACGAAATGCTGCAGGCCGGATGAGAACAGCACCACATCATTCACTTTCGGCTTCACCACATTGACCGGCGTGTTGAACAGGTTGTGGCGTTCACGCTCCGGGTTCAGCTCCAGCTGGCGATAGGTGCGGTGTTTGTCGAATACCATGCCCGCCACCGGCTCGGCCATCTCGGTGTAGTAAAGCGAACCCGAGACGATGGAATTGGAGTGCGAGTGGCCGTGCATGCCGACATTGGGCGGATTGATCAGCGACCAGGACTGGGTGACGTAGAGTTTCTGGGAAATCCCCATCACTTCCTTGGCGTAAAGATCGAGCGCGTCCTGAACGGCACCCGCGATCTTCTTCAGCGCCGGCTCCTCGAAAATATAGAGATTTTCCGAAATGTAGTTGGTCTTGTTGTTGATCATTTTCAGGTTTTTGATGAATTCAACCTGATCCGGCGTGATCGCATGACCGATATCCGCCCGGAAAAGCGGCTCTGCGAAAAGCGGCTGTACGCCATAATCCTTGATTGCCATGTGCAGCGCTCCCCCGTCCTTACTTGGCATGTTACATATCCGTAATAAGGACCCTGACGCAGGCCGCGCGAAGGTTCAAGATCGGGGGCTGATATTCATCCCTGGCGCGAAAGCCCGTCTGCCCCGTTCAACCTGCCGAGCACGCTGGAACAAGGCCTGAACCCGTGTAGGATCACGCCCGTCTACCCGGCGCGGGCGTGGCGGAATTGGTAGACGCAGCAGACTTAAAATCTGCCGGCCGCAAGGTCATGCCGGTTCAAGTCCGGCCGCCCGCACCATCCTTCCCCCGGGACTTGATCCGGGGTTCGGGTGGCAGGCCACCCGCAGCGCGCACCCTGGGGCGAAGGAGGGCCTCAGCGCCATCCCCCGCTTAGCCTCGTGGCCTCCGGATTTGACCTCTTTCCTCATCTCCCGGATCGGTTCAGCTTGGCGCCATGTCATCTGACCGTCCGCTTTTGAGAGATCTCGCACCCCTCCCGGGCCCAGTGCCGGGGGAGGCAGGGCTGTTTTTTGCAGAGTGGGATGAGGCGCATCTTGCGGCCCTGGCGCCCGCGCGCGGTTTCCTGGAAAGCGTGTTTGCGCATGCGCCCTATCTCGGCCGGTTGGCACAGCGCCGGCGCGGGACGCTGCTGGCATTGACTGGAAAGGCTGTCAGCCATGTTGTCGACAGCGCCATCAACGCCGCCTTCGAGGCCGCACAGACCGCTCCGGACATCGCCGCTTTCGACATCGCCTTGCGCCGCGCCAAGGCGGATATGCATCTCGCGGTGGGGCTGGGTGATCTCGCCGGAGCCCTGCCATTGAGCCAGGTCACCGGCGCGGTAACCCGCTTTGCCGATGCCGCCGTCAGCGCCGCGCTTTATGCGCATGTCCGTTTCAATGCCGCGCTGGGGCGCTGTGCTGAGCCGGTCTCGCTCGACAATCCGCTGCCCGGCCTTTTCGTGCTGGCGCTGGGCAAGATGGGCGGTAGGGAGTTGAATTATTCCTCCGACATCGATCTCGTCGTTCTGTTCGACGCCGAGAGGATCGCCCTACCGGACGGTCAGGAGATGCGCAAACGCCTGCCGCGCCTGATCCAGGCCATGGCCAAATCGCTGCAGGAGGTGACGGCAGAGGGCTATGTCTTCCGCACCGATCTGCGCCTGCGGCCCGATCCGGGCGCGACGCCGGTGGCGCTGTCGACCGATGCGGCCTTTCACTATTACGAGACGCTGGGCATGACCTGGGAACGCGCCGCCTGGATCAAGGCGCGCCCCTGTGCCGGCGATGTGGAGGCGGGCCAGCGCTATATCGAGGCGATGCAGCCCTTTATCTGGCGCCGGGCGCTGGATTATGCCGCCATCGACGATATCCGCTCGCTTGCGCGACAGATCCAGACTGTCGGGCGGCGCGCCGAGATCCGTCCGGCCGGGCATGATCTGAAACTGGGCCAGGGCGGTATCCGCGAGATCGAGTTTTTCGTCCAGGTGCCGCAACTCGTCATGGGCGGGCGCAACAGGGAGGTCCGCACCCCGGCAACCCGCGATGCGCTCGCGGCTTTGACCACGGCCGGCGCGGTGGAAGCGCCGATCGCCCAGGCTCTGGTGCAGGATTATATCCGCCTGCGCCAATGGGAGCATCGCATCCAGATGCGCCAGGACGAGGCGAGCCAGGCCGTGCCCGCGGATGAGGCGGCCCGCGCCAGCCTGGCCGCATTGGCCGGGTTTGAAACGCGGGCGGAATTCGAGGCCGAGATCGAGGCGGTCCTGACCCGTGTGCACGGGCATTTCTCCGACCAGTTCGAACAGGACAGGCCGCTGGCATCGCAGGCCGGCTCACTGGTCCTCACCGGGGTCGAGCCGACACCGGATACTCTGACGACGCTCGCCCGCCTCGGCTTTGCCGAACCGGACCGGATCTGGTTCCGGCTCAATGGCTGGGCCGCCGGAAAGATCCGCGCCCTGCGCACTGACCGGGCGCGGCGCCTGTTTGCGCAATGGGCTCCGCAGCTGGTCGACACGCTGGCCGAAACCGGTGAACCCGACGCCGCCTTTGCCCGTTTCTCGGCCTTCTTCGAGGGCCTGCCCATGGGCGTGCAGCCGCTCTCGCTGTTGATGAATGAGCCGGGCCTGGCGGCGGACCTGATCGGCATCTTGCTCCTGGCGCCGCGCATGGCCAGCGATCTTGCCCGCCGTCCGGAGCTCATCGATGCCATGCTGGATCAGCGTTTTGCGATCCCGGTTGACAGCGATCCGACCGGCGCCTTCCGCCAGCGTCTGCTCAAGGCGAGCCCGGACGGGATGGTCTTCGAGGATGTGCTCAACCAGGTGCGCCGCACGGTGCGCGAAGAGCGTTTGCGGGTCGGGACACAGATCCTGCGCGGCACGATTGAGGCCAGTGCCGCCGGTGCGGCGTTTTCCGATATGGCGGATGCGTCCATAGAGCGCCTCGCGGCGGCCTGTCTGGCCGAGGCTGAGCGTCGTTATGGTGAGGCCCCGAGTAAATGGGCGGTGATCGGGCTGGGCAAGCTGGGCGGGCGCGAGCTGTCCGCTGACAGCGATCTCGATATCATGGTCGTACATGAAGCACCGGTAGAGGCCCAGACCTGGTTCACCCGCTTCACCCAGCGCCTGGTGTCCGCCCTGTCGGTGCCGACCGAGGAGGGCGAGCTCTACCAGGTCGATATGCAATTGCGTCCCTCCGGAAAGGCGGGGCCCGTGGCGGTGCAATTCAGCCGGTTTGAAAGCTATTATGGCGGTGAGGCTTGGACCTGGGAGCGCATGGCCCTGACCCGCTCGCGCCTGATCACCGGCGATCCGGGATTGTCAGAGCGGATCGGCTCGGCCATCGAGACCGTTCTGCGCCAGGCCGGTGAGGCTACGACGATCATCGCCGATGCGCGCGACATGCGGACCCGGCTGGAAGAGGCCAAGCCGGCCCGCTCGCCCTGGGATCTTAAGGCCCGTATAGGCGGTATCCAGGATATCGAGTTCATCGCCCAGACCCTGCAACTCGTGCATGCTGACCGGCTCGGGGCCGCCGAGGCCTCGACGTCTGCCGCGCTGGCGCGCCTGGCCGAAGCGGAGATCATCGAGCCTGACGATGCGCGCGCCCTGGCCGACAGCCTGACGCTTTATCTTTCCCTGTCCCAGCTCTTGCGCGTCGCGCATGGCTCCGGTTTTGACCCGGACCGGGCCAGCAAGGGTGCGATCGGTGCGTTGTGCCAGTCCTGTTCCAGTCCGGATCTTGACTCGCTCAAGGCCGATCTCGACGCTCGGGCCGAGCGGGTGAGAGCGCTGTTCGAGCGCTATATTCATCTAGCTGAATAAAAAGCGACGGATTTCTGCTGGAGGCGCGTTTGAGGAGTAAGCGAGGCCCACAGGATAAGGAAATCCTTTCGATGAAACGCTCCCAACTTCTCGTGCTCTTGTGCACGTCCACCCTGGCCTTCACCGGCGCAACGGCCGAGGCCCAGCGCGGCGGCGACCGTGATCGCGGCAATGGCGGCGAACGCGTCATGATGATGCTGCGCGCGTCTGACGCCAATGGCGACAACACCATCACCCTTGAAGAGATCGAGGGGCTGCAGGCGGAGATGTTCGCCTGGATGGATCGCAATGGTGATGGTTACCTCGACATTGACGACCAGAACCCGATGCGCCAGCGCCTGATGGCCCAGCGCCAGGCGGAGCTCAGTGATGAAGAAGCCCGCGGTCCGCGCGGTGGCCGGGGCGGTCGCGGCCGGCACGGTCCGGGCGGTGAACATCGCCGGGCTGACAGCAATGGCGATGGCCGGGTTTCCCAGGCCGAATTCATGTCGGTCGAGCACCCGCTGTTTGAACGCCTGGACAGCAATAACGACGGGGCGATCACCCCTGACGAGCTGGACGCTGCTGTCGAACGGCGTCAATCTCGCCGCATGTGGTGGCGTGACTAGTTCGGCCGGCACTCTGGATGGACGCGCTAGCTCAGGAGTTTTGATGGCCGATACGGGCCTCAACGGTTTTCGCGTCCGTTCGCGCGGCGGCGATCAGAGCGATGAAGCCCTGCTGGGCCGCATTGCTCAGGGTGATCGCGATGCCGCACGCCTCCTGATGCAGCGTTGTCTGCCGCGTATCTGCGGGATTGCCCAGCGCATGCTGGGGGATCCGGCGGAGGCCGAGGACGTGGCCCAGGAGACCTTCATCCGCGTCTGGAAAGCGGCCGGCCGGTTTGAAAGCGGTCGCGCCCAGGTCACCACCTGGGTCAGCCGCATCGCCATCAACCTCTGCTATGACCGGCTGCGCAAGCGGCGCGAGGTGCTGATGGATGAAATGCCCGAGCGCGCCGACGAGACGCCGGACCAGGAAGCCCGCCTGACCCGCCGGGAAAGTGGCAATCGCGTTGTCGATGCGGTCAATCAATTGCCCGAACGCCAGCGCATGGCGATGGAGCTCGTCCATTTCCAGGAGATGAGCAATATCGCCGCTGCGGAAATCATGTCGGTCAGTGTCGAGGCGCTGGAAAGCCTGCTCGCCCGCGGCCGCCGTAAACTCAAGGCACTGTTGATGGATCAGGCAGGCGATCTGATATCAAGCTACCATAGCGTGGCGGTTACGCAGGAAGGAGTGGAGCCATGAACCGGGAACGCATGCAAGACATTCTCGAAGCCTATGGCGCCGATCCGGCGCGCTGGCCTGAGGCCGAGCGCGATGCGGCGCAGGACTTCTTGCTCGATCATCCCGAAATCCTCGCTGAGGCTCATGCACTGGAAGCCGAGCTCGATGCCCTCTTGGAGATGCCCGACCCGCAGCCGAGCGAGCTGTTGCAGCACCGGATCCTGAAAAGCCTGCCGCAGCCGGGTCTGGTCTGGGGTTGGCGCGCGCCGGTCGCTGCAGCGGCGGCCTTGGTCATCGGTGTGTTTGCCGGCTTTGCCGGTGGCTATGTCGCGCCTCAAGGCAGCGACGCCGAAGCGATTTATGCCGAAGCCTTCAGCGGCTTTGACGAGGACTGGACCGATTGGCTGGGAGAGGAGATTTGAACTCACCCACCCCCTGGATCATCGCCTTGATCGTATCCGTGCTGGTCAATGGTGCGCTCATCGGCTTTGTGGCTCAGCGCCAGCTGGCGCCCGCCGCACCGGCAGCGGTCGAACGCCCGGACGGTTCAGGGCGCGAGACCGGGCTGCGCGGCTTCAATGTGCGCCGTTTCATCGCCGCTCTGCCGCCGGAATACCGGCGCAATGCGCGCCAGCGCATGCGCCAGGAGGCACCCCGTTCACGCGAGCTGATGCGGGAAGCCTATAGGGCACGCCGGGAAGCAGAAGTGGCGATGATGGCTGAACCCTTTGATCCGGACGCCGCGCAGCTGGCCCTGCAACGCATGCGTACCAGCCGCCATGCTGTCGAGGCCCATATCGAGGGCGTGCTTATCGCGGTGGTGGCGGATCTTGATGCGGATACCCGGGCGCGGGTTTTGCGCGAAGCGCGCGGTCGCGGGTTCCGGCCAGACGGTGAACGTCCGGGACCGCGCCGCCGACCGCCGTCCCCGGATGGCGGCTAGCCCGTCTGGCTTGAGGCTGCGGTTGCCGCTGCCGGCTCGCCATCGACAAATTCCAGCGCGTCATCGCCGAAATCGCTTTCGACCTGTCGTGCCAGGGCCTCGGCGTCGATCTCCTGATCCTGGGTCAGGGGCAGTACGAAGCTGACGGTGGTGCCCTCGCCAAGGGTCGATTCGATCGTCATCGTACCGCCATGCAGTTCGATCAGTGATTTCGACAGGGCCAAGCCGAGACCGGAGCCCTGATAGCTCTTGGAATGCTGGCTCTCAATCTGCTCGAACGGACGGCCCAGTCGCGGCAGGTCGTCCTTGGAGATGCCGATACCGGTGTCTGAGACCTGGAAGACCACCCCATTCCCAGACAGGAAACCACGTACCGTGACGCGGCCGCCTTCCGGGGTGAATTTCACCGCATTGGACGCCAGGTTGATGACGACCTGCTTGAACGCGCGGGGATCGACCTCGACCTCGGGCAGTTCGGACACATCGGCCCGCAATTGCAGATTCTTTTCGTCGGCCCGGCCGCGCACAATGCGCAGGCAATGCTCCACCAGCTCGCCGGCATCAGTCGGCTCGGTCTGGAGCTGCATCTTGCCAGCCTCGATCTTGGACATGTCGAGAATGTCGTTGATCAATTCCAGCAGGTGCTGGCCGGATGAGAGAATATCGTTGGTATAGCCGACATAGCGCTCATCGCCCAAGGGACCGAACATCTCGCGCAGCATGATCTCGGAGAAGCCGTTGATGGCGTTCAGCGGGGTGCGCAGCTCGTGCGACATGTTGGCGAGGAATTCGCTCTTGGAGCGGTTGGCTTCCTCGGCGCGGATCTTCTCTTCTTCGTATTTGCGGGCCAGATCGGCGATACGGGCCTGGCTTTCGCGCAAGTCTTCGACGGTCCTGCGCAGCTGGGCATCATTCTCGGTCAGCGCGGCTTCATGGCGTTTGAGGTCGGTAATGTCCGCCCCGAAACTGACCAGGCCGCCATCGGCAGTGGCGCGCTCGGAATAGTGCAGCCAACGACCGTCGGCGAGCTCGATATCATAGGCTTCCGACGTGTCCTGTTCGCCATGCACAGCCTTGATCGCGCGGGCTGCGGTCTGTTCAACCGCGCTGTAGGACAGTCCCGGCTTGAGCTGGCCGTCGGAGAAATCGAAATAGTCACGGAACTTGCGGTTCCACAGCACCAGACGGCGCTTGCTGTCCCACAGGACAAAGCTTTCCGACATCGATTCCAGCGCCGCCCGCAGCCGCGATTCCGCCGCTGCCACGCGGGCTTGGGCGCCCTTGCGTTCGGTCACATCGATGGCGACGCCGATAATGCGCGCGGCACCATCCATACCGTCGCTGAGGATGCGGCCGCGCATTTGCAGCCAGACCGGAGCGACCGACGCGATGACCTCCAGATCAACCTCGCCGCCGGTCGGAGCAGTACGCATGGCGGCGCGGAGCTTGTCCCGGTCGCTGCGGCTGAACAGGCGCAGGAATTCCGTGCCCGAACACTCGATCGCACCGTCCAGGCCGAGCATGCGCGCCAGGCTGTCGGTGACGAAGACGGTGTCCGCATCGGGATTCCAGTCCCAGACGCCACAGCGCGCGCCTTCAATGGCGTAACGGAAACGCTGCTCATTAACGGCCAGCTGCACCCGGGTGGAGCGCAGGCGGCGCATCTGCAGGAAGATCAGGCCGACAAGCCCGAGCGCAACAATAATCGGCGCCACGAACATCAGGCTGTAGAAGGAAATCGTCCGGATCCAGGCGCTCTGATTGATCTCCACAGCGCCCAGGGCATAAACCCGCAAGGCCGTGTTCGAGACCGGAGCAACCGCGAAGGTGACCGGGTCCTCGCCAAAGCGGGCCTCCGATGTCGCGCCGCCGCCATCAGCGAGGGAGGCGACGATCTCACGGGTCAGCCCGAAACGCTCGGCCAATGGGGTGCCGGCGCGTACGCCGGTCATGACGGGTTGCAGGGCCAGCATGCGGCCATCTTCATCGGCCAGCGCTACGACGCGGTCGCTGCCCCAGTCGGGTAGGGCGAGCTGGGCCGGTACGCGAACCGCGATGGCGCCGACAGTGCCGTCTTCAAGCGGTACCGGTACAGCGAGAACGACAAAGGCCTCGCTATTGTCGCTGATGGTCGCCACCATGCCGGACTCAACCGCCAGAGCATCGCCGGCCGCCGACCGCAGAGCGCTGTCGCCGGGTTGGCTCATGAAGGTGCGTCCGTCGGGCAGCATGATGATGCCGCTATCGATCAAAGGAGACTGGACCAGCGTGTCGAGGCGCGTCTCGGCCAGTGGGCTCAGGCCCTGGACCGGTGCGGCCGCCAGATCGGTCCCGGCGAAATTCAGCGCGTAGCGGACCTCGCCCAGCCTCGCTGACACACGCTCGGCCAGGTAGCCGGCGGCATTGGCCTGGGACCGTTCCGCTTCCGTCATCAGGGCGCCGCGTTCTTGCTGGATCTTGAGAGCAAAAATGCCGCCATAAGCGAGCGTGAAAAGAAGGATCGCGAAGACAATCCAGCCCGCGCCCATTCCACGGGCCGTTTTCCCCTCGGCCGCAGGCGCGCGCACCGTCGACGGACGGGGCTTCGCACCGCGCTGCCTTGCAGCCGGCCTATCGGAAACAGATTGACTCATAGTCATAAACTAAAGTGCGTCGCGCGCCAATGTCGATCACGCGTCGCGGTCTATCCACGGTTTAAGCCGCGTTGCCCTGCGGGGAGAGGTCAATACCGTCTCCGCCATCGTCATCCGCGGCCGGCGCAACAGACTTCAGACCCTTGCGGCGTTCCGGTCCCTTATAGGTCGAATCCTCAGGGTCCTGACGGCGCCGGTCCGGTCCGAAATAGGACTTGTTGCGGATAAAGGGACGCGGTTCGTTGATCACTGCGGCGATCTTGGCAAACATTTCCTTTGCCGTGATCGGCTTGCAGCAAAACTCGGTAACCCCGGCATCGCGTGCGGCTTCCACTCGTGATTTCTCCGAGTAGGCGCTCAGCATGACGATCGGGATCAGCGGATTGGGGCTGTCATCTGCGGTGCGGACCAGGCGCACGAAATCGAGACCGTCCAGGATCTCCATCTGATAATCGGTGATGATGATATCGACGCTGTCGGAGCGCACCATGTCGAAGGCGTCGGCGGGGTCGCGCGATTCGAGAATCTGCTTGATGCCAAACCCGTGCAGGATCGTACGCAAGATGGTGAGCATATAGCCGTTGTCGTCGACAATCAGCACTTTGACGCGGCTCATATCTGCGGCCATGGCGGTTCGCCTCTCCGGTTACGCGGCCCGATTCGCCTTGTGATTCGGGTCTGCCAGAGTTTTTAGCGGGAGAGGCTTACCGAAATAGTAACCTTGGCCGAAGTCGACATTCATGGCCTTCAGACGTTTGACCGCCTTCTCGTCCTCGATCATTTCGGCAACGGTTTTGCAGCCGAGAGAATGACAAAGATCTACCATGCCTTTGAGGATCAGGTCGTCGCGCTCCGACCGGCCCAGTGCGCGGATGTATGACCCGTCGATCTTGATAATATCGGCGGGAAAATCCCGAAGATAGTGGAAACCGGCCTGTCCGACTCCGAAGTCGTCCAAGTACACCTTGTGCCCTCGCTCCCGGATCTTCTGGATAACAGTGTTGGCGGCTTTGACATTCTTGATTTGAGCGGTCTCGGTGATCTCAAAGCTCAGTCGGGATCTGTCGATTTTGATATCTGCCAGCAGTTTGAGAAATTTCTTGGCCCAGATGGTGTTGGTCAGAGATTTGCCAGACAGGTTCACTGCAAGCGCCGGCCGGTCATAGTCGTCGCGCAGGAAGCTCGCGGCGATTTCGGTCATGGCAAAATCGATCTCGTGGATAATCCCCGTACTCTCCGCAAAACCGACGCTCTCGCTCACTGGGCGCCCACCCGGCAGGCGTAGCAAAAGCTCGTAATGGCTGACCTCGCCGCTCGTGATATCGACGACGGGTTGGGCAAAGGGTTCGATGACGCGCCCGGCGATCGTCGTCCGCAATTCGAGCATACGCTGCTTGGTGGCCTCCATCATCGTGGTCGCCACTTCCTTCAGGCTCTTGATATCAAGAGCTCTGTTTGTTTCCGCTGCCTCGTTGACCGCATGAATGAAAGCCTGAACGGCGACTTCCGGTTCAAGATCCGGCGCATCGGGGACGGTATCGATCGTGGCCACCGCATTGGTGAAGCCATTGTCGGCGAGAATGCCCTTCACCTCTGCGAGCAGACCGTTCAAGTCGGCCTTGGCGTCGTGGATGAGCGCTGTGCGGTTCCCGTCGACTTGGCGCGCGACTCCGTACTCACCGGTGGTCAATGCGCATGCCGCCGCCAGAGCGTCACGCATTGAGCGAGCCGCGGCTTCACCGATCATGCGCGTCGCATCGTCGATGCCATCAATGCGAAGGACCGACATGTTCAGTTCAGTGCCGGCATCCCGCGCGGCGGAGATGGCGGCTGCAGCTGAGCGGTTGAATACCTCCGGCTCAACCTCTTCGGGCGCGGACAGTGCCGTGAAGTTGATCGTCCATCGGATGTTATCGGAGTCCTTGAGCTGCCAGCCGGACAGCATGGCCTCACGACCGCCGATACAGATCCGCACCGGACCAGCGCGCCGGCCCGGGCGGATGGAGCGCAATATCGCCTTGAAGATAGGCCGAGAAGTTCGATCGAAGCGATCGGGCAAGGTCACCGAGGTCTCGTCGATCGACGGTTCGCCGAGTGCCGCACTGGCGCCAGCCGCGAAGGTTGTTATTCCCTCGCGGTCGGTCTCGACCAGAACATCTGCCGCAGCAAATGCGAAGGACAGAAAGCGATTGCGTTGTTCTATCAGCGACATTCCAAAGGCCCGAGCGGTTCGCTTGAGTCTTCAGTCTTGCATCGAAAACGTTATGGCGGCCTTAAGCGAATGGAATTCTGTTACGCCGCTTTGGCGCTTGGAGCCGTGGCCGCAGATCTAGGCTTGGTGTTGACCGCCTGGAGGATGTCACGGGCCTGGCGGACAAGCTCGGCCCAGTCGGCGGGAAGATCGGTTTCTTCTTCGGTCAGCTCGACCAGTTTCTCAGCCATGTGCAGGAGCCGAGGGGATTGGACGACGAGGCGGGCCTGGGCTTCGATGCGCCCCGGGTCGCGGTCGTACTCGGCTGCCGGGACACGCCATCCGCCCCAGTCCATACTGTCTGTGACAATGACCGGGAAGGTGCCGGGATAGGGGTGGCGCGCGCATTCTTCATCGCTCTGCCACTTGTTCTTGGCCCGGAGCAGGCGCCAGTGACCGGTTTCGACGATCTCGGTGTGTTCGGCGGAAAGCTCGTCGGCGGTGAAATCGCGTCCCAGACCGCAGTCATAAAACACCCGGACCGGTTCTTCGACATCCTTGACCCATTGCGGTTTCACATGTTCGACCAAGGCCCAGGTGCCGACCGGCTGGACGAAAACGCGCTGATGCTTGTGAAAGATCGCTTTGGCCATGATGCCCTCCCATTGGACAGACATCAGACCAGAACCATCTTGAAATCCGCTAAACGAACTCTCTTGGATTTGAAATATCAGCCGATCTGCGCGCGCACGCGGGCGATCTGGGCGTTGACATCGGCCACCGGGGTCGGGGTTGAAGCGGCCAGGGGGCCGGACTCCGGCCACATCGCTTGAAGCGCTTCCAGCTCTGCCGCGAGCGGCTCATTCTCCGCCCGCCGGGCCAGCCGCAAGGCAACCTGGGTGAAGCCGAAAGCGTCCTGGTATTCCCCAGGGTCCGTGATCACGCCGTCGGTGACCCCGATCGCGTATTCCTCTTCCAGCACATCCATCAGATAGCTGATGATTTCCATCGGGTCGCCGCCGGCCTGGTTCTGCATCCGGGCCAGATTGGCCTGGGCGCCGTTGAGCAGGCGTTCAACCTCGTTTGCCGGGCGCCCCGCTGCAAGCGCCGTTGAGACGGCCTCGAAAATAGCCGGGTCGAAGCCGAGTTCGTCCAGACCGGCGCGCTCTGCGGCATGGGTTTCCGATACCGGGTGAAGGAGGTGAGGGGCAGCCTCTTCCGGTGCCCCGGCCCGGTAAAGTGCCAGTCCGGCCATGACATGGCCGGACATGAAGGCGACGCGCTTTTCCCGGGGCAGGGTTTCCATGTCGGAATGGGCCGCTGCGGCTTCGGTCTGCTCGGCCGGTGGCGGCGCGGCATTGCAAGCCGTCAGGGCCGCCACAGCGCCTGCAAGCAAGAGATGTTTCATGAAATGCCCCCAGATTTGTGTTGGCTGAAGTGAACACCAGCGACGCGGACATCGCAATATCCGGGCAGGCGATCGCAGCGAACGACCGTGCCCGCAGGGAAAAAGCGTGATAACCGGGGCCTCATGACAACGACCTCCGCACCCTTGTCGCGCAAGCTCAGCGTGGCGCCGATGATGGACTGGACCGACCGGCATTGCCGGGCGTTCCATCGTGTCCTGACGCGCCAGACCTTGCTCTATACCGAGATGGCGGTGGACAAGGCGGTGATCCATGGCGATCGCAAACACCTGATCGGGTTCGAGCCGGAGGAACAGCCGGTGGCGCTGCAGCTGGGCGGGTCCGACCCGGCCGAGCTCGCCGAGGCGGCCCGGATCGGTGAAGCGTTTGGCTATGCCGAGATCAATCTCAATGTCGGCTGCCCCTCGGACCGGGTCCAGTCGGGGCGTTTCGGTGCCTGTTTGATGCGCGAGCCGGGCCTGGTCGCTGATTGCGTCAAGGCGATGCTCGACAAGGTCAGCGTACCGGTAACGGTGAAATCACGTATCGGCGTCGATGACCAGGACCCTGAAACCGCTCTGTTCGAGTTTGTCGAGCGGGTCGCCGCGGCGGGCATTGCCAGCTTCACCGTTCACGCCCGCAAGGCCTGGCTGAAGGGCTTGTCGCCAAAGGAAAACCGCACCGTTCCGCCGCTCGATTACGCCCTGGTGCGCCGCCTCAAGGCCGAGCGACCGGAGCTGGAAATCATCCTCAATGGCGGGCTCGAGGATATTACCCACGCCCAGTCCGAGCTCGGCGATCTGGACGGGTTCATGCTCGGCCGGGCAGCCTATCACACGCCCTGGGTTCTGGCACAGGCCGACAGTCTCGTATTCGGCGCTGAGGCCGATCCGGTGGCGGGCCGGTTCGAGGCGCTGGATGCCTATCGGCCATATCTGGAACGCCGCATCGAGGAGGGCGTACCGTTGCACGCCATGAGCCGGCACATGCTGGGCCTGTTCCATGGCCAGCCCGGCGGCCGGCACTGGCGCCGCATCCTGTCGGAAAAGGGCGGCCGCCATGGCGCTCCGCTCGAAGTGCTCGATGAAGCCCGCGCGGCAGTTGCGCAACAGATGGACGAGGCGGCCTAGTGGAAGAATTTGGTGTTCTGATTATCGCCCTGGCGCTGACCGGCGCTCTGGCCGGTCTGGTCGCGGGCCTGTTCGGTATCGGCGGCGGCATCGTCATGGTGCCGGCGATGTATTACGTCTTCCAGACGCTGGGTTATGACGGTGACCGCACCATGCATGTCGCGGTCGGGACCTCGCTGGCGGTCATCGTGGCGACCTCGCTGCGCTCGGTGTCGGCCCATGCCAAGAAAGGCGCGGTCGACTTCGACGTTCTCAAGGCCTGGGCGCCCTTCATCGTTATCGGAACGCTGATCGGCACCGTCGTGGCGGATTACATTCCCAGCCGCGGACTGACCGGGCTCTTCGGCGGTATGGCGCTTCTACTGTCCCTGCAATTTTTCTTCGGCCGGCCCAATTGGCGGCTGGCCGACGAGATGCCGGGCGGACTGCCGCGTATTGCCCTGGGGCATACAATCGGCGGTCTGTCGGCGCTGATGGGGATTGGCGGCGGGGTCATGGGTGTCACTCTGATGACGCTGTGCGGCAAGACCATCCACCGCGCCGTCGCGACCTCCGCCGGGTTCGGTGTGGCCATCGGCGCGCCGGGTGCGATTGGCTATATCCTCAATGGCTGGGGATCGGATGCCGTGCCGATGTCGCTGGGGTACGTCAATCTGCCCGGCTTCGCCTTGCTCGCCGGTTGCGCCTTCTTCGTGGCGCCGTTGGGCGCGCACCTGGCGCATTCCCTGCCGGAAAAGAACCTCAAACGCCTGTTTGCCGTCGGCCTGGCGATCGTCGGCGTCATGCTGTTGCGCGAGGCCGTCATCGGCGCCTAGCGGCGCAGGATCAGCTGGTCGCCTCGAATTTCCACCGAGCGGAATTCTTCTAGGATCTCCATCCCGAGCAGGGACCGTCCGCCGGATTGCATGATCAGGGCCGGGACGTTGGAGAAACTGTTATTGGGCAGGTTGAATTCCCGGATGGTGATCGGAGCGGCCTGGGCGCGGCCATTGGCGGTGGAGACATTCACCCGGTAGTCGAGCCGGTCCATGTTCACACCGATGCGGCGGGCGTCGTCCTGGGTGATCGCCACCCCGGTCGCCCCCGTATCGACCAGGAAGACCACATCCACGCCATTGATCCGGGCGTCGATATAGTAATGGCCGTCCGCCTGGCGCTGCAGGATGATGGCATTGCCGGCCTCAACGCTGGCGAAAGCGCTGCTCGGGGTCATGCCGCGCTGCGGGCTATGGGTGAATTCAGGCGGGGCTTCCACCCAGAGCCGTTCAGTTTCCCAGGCCGTGTAATCCCGATCGAGCAATGCGACGGCGAAGAAGGAAAGCGCCACGCTGCCCCAGCTGAGAACGTGGCGGTATTTGGCGTCACGTCCGGCCAGCGCGCCGCCCGTCAGGGCGATCGCCAGAAGCACCAGGATCAGCGCGGCATAGGCCATGCCGGTTACCGGGGCGACGCCTTGCCAGATCGGCCAGGCCAGAATGCGTACGGCCAGAAAAACGACGGCCGCGATCAGGGCCGGTATGGCGGCCAGAATGAAAAGACGTTTGAGCGGGTTCACAACCGGACGGCCTAGCTTGCGGCGGTCCGGGACGCGAGATAGGCCTCGCGCCGGGCTTCGAGCTGACCCATGATCGTGTCGCGCTCCGCATCGCTATACTTGGTCCAGCGCCCCAGCTCTTCCATCTTGCGGAAACAGCCGACACAGAGCTGCGCCGTCGGATCGACGAAGCAGACTTTCACGCACGGTGTCTTGATGCCTTGGCTCATGGGCTCACATTTGGGCCTTCGCGTCATTGAAGCAAGTCCTTGCCGCCGCACCTGCCCGCGGAATAAGGTGCGCAACCGAAATTCCTGGGGGGACTGGCATGGAAGATGTGTCGCTGCAGATGCGCAGCTTTATTGGCCTGTTTGCCCTGGCGGCGATCGCCTGGCTGCTGGGCCCGCGCAAGCGCATCCCGGTGCTGCTGGTTGTCGGTGCCATCGGGCTGCAATTGGGGCTCGCCTGGGCGCTCTACAGCTTCGCCCCCTTCCGCGCCTTCCTGCAATCCCTGACCGGTGTCGTCGCGGTGTTGCAGCAGGTGACCGACCAGGGCGCGCAATTCGTCTTCGGCTACCTCTCCGGCAGTGAAGCGCCCTGGATCCCAAACCCGAACGCAGATCCCGGCGCCGCTTACCTGTTCGCCTTCCGGGCGCTGCCGATGGTGATCGTGCTGTCGGCTCTGTCCGCTTTGCTCTGGCGCTGGCGTATCCTTGAGGTGCTGGTGCGGGCCTTTGCGCTGGCGTTCCGGCGATTGCTGAACCTCTCGGGCGCTGCCAGCCTTGGCGCGGCGGCCAATATCTTTCTCGGCATGACCGAAAGCCCGGTTCTCATTCGGCCGCGTCTGCCGGATATGAGCCGCTCCGATCTTTTCCTGATCATGACCGTCGGCTTCTCCACCGTCGCCGGCTCGGTGATGGCGCTTTATGTCGGCCTTCTGGGCGATGTCATTGAGGGCGCTGCCGGCCACATCTTCACCGCCTCGCTGATCTCGGTCCCAGCCGCGGTACTGCTGGCGCGCCTGATGATGCCGCCGGAAGCAGAAAGCGAAGAGCCGGCCACCAAGGAAAAGATCCCGCAGACCATCTATCATTCCTCGATGGACGCACTGACCACCGGCGTGTCGGACGGGATGCGGCTCTATTTCAACATCATTTTCATGCTGCTGGTGTTCACCGCCCTGGTGGCGCTGGTGAATGTGCTCCTGGCATTGGCGCCGGAATTTGCCGGCGCGCCGCTGTCCGTCGAACGCATCCTCGGCTGGCTCTTCGGGCCGGTGGTCTGGCTGGCGGGTATTCCCTGGAGCGAAGCCTTCCAGGCCGGTTCCCTGATGGGGCTGAAGACTGCGCTCAACGAGGTCTTTGCCTACATCGCCCTGGCTGAGGCCGGCGACGCGCTGTCACCGCGAACGGCCCTGATCATGACCTATGCCCTGTGCGGTTTCGCCAATTTCTCCTCGATCGGCATTCTGACCGGCGGGCTAGTGGCGATAGCCCCGTCACGTCGTGAGGACATCCTCAAACTCGCCCCGCGCGCCCTGATTTCAGGCACGCTGGCGACGCTGATGACCGGCGCAGCGATCGGTGCGCTGCCGATGGACATGTTCGGGCTTTAATCCCCGCGCTTGGGAAATAGTTTGGAGCGCACCCATCCCCAGGTCGAATTGCCGGCCATGGTGTTGCGATAGGCGTTCTCGAAAAAGCGGTCGGTATCCGGCCCGGCGCCGAGCAGATCGGCGCGGGTCCGCATCGGGGCGTCCGGATCGAGGCGCTTGATCACCTTGGCCGGATTGCCCGCTACCACGGCATAGGGCTCGACATCCTTGGTGACGGTGGAGCGGGCGCCGACGACGGCGTGGTCACCAATGGTCACGCCCTTGCCGATGAACGCGCCATCGCCGATCCAGACGTTATTGCCCAGTTTGACGGGCTTGCAGGGCGGGTTGGGATCAACACGGTCATAGAGGGAATGCCAGTCGCAATCGGTAATCGTAGCCTCGCGGGCAATGAGACAATTATCGCCGATCTCGATCTGTCCGGCCGCGAGGATACGCGTGCCCCCGGCCATAAAGACGAAATCACCGATCTCGATGCGGCCGGCCTGGTCCTGGGGTGACCAGACGGTGAAACGGATCGGATCTGCGGCGCTGGCGATCAGGTGGATATGATCCCCGGCGCGGATATTCGGTCCGAAAACCTCGACATGCCAGGGGCGCACGATTTTCGGCTTCTGGCCCAGGGCATCGAAATGGGGCTCGAGGAAATGCGCGGTCCAGGCATTCTCGAAATTCTCCCAGAGCCGGTGCATCCAGTAAGGGCGATGATCGCGCCGCATGTCAGGTCCCCGATTGTGTTTCCTTCTCCAGCTCCCGATGATGCTCGTGGATTCGACGGGTCGAGCGAGGATGAGCGTGTGAGCGAAACAGTGGTGATGAGTGCGAGCGAGGTTAGCGATTTCCTCGACGAGGTCTTCCCGCAAATACACCAGAACGGCCGCGTCTACACAGTTGAGACCATCGAGTCCTCGACGGCCCGGGTGCGGTACAAGGCGGGGGAAGACAGTCTGCGTCCCGGCGGCACGGTCTCAGGTCCGGCGATCATGGCACTGGCCGATTTCGCCGCCTATGTGGTGATACTCGGCCATGTTGGGCGCCAGGCGCTGGCGGTGACGACCAACATCAATATCAATTATCTGCGCAAGGCCGGTCCGGGCGACCTGATCTGCCAGGCGCGCTTGCTCAAGCTTGGCAAGCGGCTTGCCGTGGTTGACTGCTTGATCACGACGGATCAGGACGAGGACGCAGTGATCGCGCAAGCCAGCGCGACCTATTCCCTGCCGGAAGCGAGAAAGGCCTGAGACCATGACCGACGATCCTATCGAAGCAGCCATTCTCGAACTCGTGGCGGCGGCGCCAGTAGGGCGTTCCATTTCTCCGGCCGATGTTGCCAAGGCGGTTGACCCGGATAATCACCACAAACGCTTTGGCCATGTCCGTCAGGCCGCCCTGCGCTTGGCCAAGGCCGGGCGGATCCAGATCCTGCGCAAGGGCAAGCCGGTTGAAGACCTCGATGCCCTCAAGGGCGTCTATCGCCTTGGTCGCGCCTGATCTCAACCCGCTGCTGGGTGAGATCCGCGCCTGCCGGGTCTGTGCGCCCGCCATGCCACATCAGCCGCGCCCGGTCATTCAGGCCTGCGCAGGCGCGCGCATCTTGATTGTCGGCCAGGCGCCGGGCACCCGGGTCCACGCCTCCGGTCGGCCCTTCACCGACCCATCCGGTGATCGCTTGCGGGACTGGATGGGGGTGGATGAGACGGTGTTCTACGATTCCAGCCGGATCGCGATTGCGCCGATGGGCTTCTGCTTTCCGGGCCTCGATGCCAAGGGCGGTGACCTGCCGCCGCGCAAGGAATGTGCGCCGCTCTGGCAGGACCGCGTCCGGGCGGCTCTGCCGGAAATCCGGCTGACATTACTTGTCGGACAATACGCTCAGCGCTTCCATCTGCGTTCGCAAATGCAAAAAACACTCACCGAAACGGTTCGGGAGAGTGAGCGCTATCAACCGGATTTTCTGCCGCTTCCCCACCCTTCGTGGCGGAATAATGCATGGCTGAAGAAAAACCCGTGGTTTGAGGAAAGAATCCTCCCTTTGCTGCGCCGCCGCATTCAGGACTTGTTATCCCCCGCTTGATCACAAGCGGTGTCTGGCGCTTGCGGCAAGCGGCGTGAGGGGTTATCCCACGCCCGATTTTACAGCGCTCTAGCTGGCCTCGCACAGAAAGGTTTTGCGCGTCATGAGTGTTTTCGAACACCCGTCCTACGACAACCACGAAAAAATCCTGTTTGCGACCGATGAGAAGACCGGCCTCAAGGCCATCATCGGCGTGCACTCCACCGCAACCGGCCCCGGCGCCGGCGGCTGCCGCATGTGGTCCTATCCCAGCTCGGCCGAAGCGCTGGA
>NZ_JASBRW010000012.1 GCF_030149235.1 Maricaulis sp.
AAAGTGGAGGCTTCTGTTGCCAGGCGCCTCCGAGCCCCGCCTATTCCGGCTAAAGGGAATAGGAGTTTTAGCGAGATTACCCGCGCTGCTTACGCAGCGAGAGCGACCTCTTCAGCGTAGTTGTCATTTGCAACTATTTAAGTCGAGCCTGTAACGGGCCTCACCCGAGCGAAAGCAATCACCTTTACCCGTCTGTCGATCCTGTTTCGGCCCCCATAGTGACCCGGGCCGGTCAACACCGGTTCAGGCCGTCTATCCCACAGCCGTGGGAAATTTGGTGGAGCCGCCGGGTACTGCCCCCGGGTCCAGTCCGGTTATTACGTGCGCGTTTATCGCCATAGCCGGCAAGCCAGCCTCACCAATATAGGCATGGACGAGGAGGGATGAAAGCCCCGGGCCTGTGTTAGCGGGCCGAGATGATGATCAGAGCGATCGCGACCACGCCCACGCAGACAATGTAGAAGAATTGCAGGAAAAGACTGCGCAGGATGGCCCCGAACCAGCTGGAGGCATAGAAGCCGCGATCATAGAGCGCTTGCAGGATGAGGGTTCCCAAACCGCCTGCTGCTGCGAGGGTAATCAGCAATGGCGTAGTGCCTGCGGCAAAACGGCCGAGCAGCACGAAGACCGCTATGACGCTCAAGAACGGCACGTGCCAGTAGAGCGAATAGATCAGGTGTTCGATGATGCGCCGGCGCGGGTGCACGATGAGATTCAAGCCCGCATAGGCGATGACCATGAGCAGAAGGGCCTGCGTCGCTGCGGTGGTGATGCGGTTTTCAAACAGTTCGGGATTGGTGGCCGCCTCGCGCGAGACCGGTGCGAGGGGGTTGTCATCGCCGGGTGGTTCAATCCCGTTCTCGCAGGCCTCGCTATCATCGGGCAGGCGCCGGCGTTCCGGCGTCGGGCCAAACTCGAACATTTCAATGCGAATATCGGTATCGCGGGCCAGGACCAGCCGGCCGCCGGCGTCGATCTCGTCTGGCCCCGGCAGGACGCCGCAGACCGGCGTATCGCTGGTGCGCTGGGCATCTATCTCGGCAATGGCCTGCCGGCGCTGTGCGATGACAATCGGGTCCTGGGCGCGGATCGTCTCGGCGCTCGGGGTCATCGTCACACCGACAACCCTTATGTCGGCCACGGACATCAGGACGAAAAAGATCAGCGAGAAGATGAGATAGATGCGGACCGGCGCGGTGTAGCGATTACGCTTGCCGTCGACATAGGCGCGTGCGACCTGTCCCGGCTGGCGGACCAGGGCAGCCAGCGTGGTGAAGAAACGGCCTTCCCAGGCAAACAGACTGCCGATCAGATCGGTCAGCAAATGCCAGGCGGGGCGACGGATGTCTTCCTTGGCCTGTCCGCACTGGGCGCAGAACGGACCGGTAAGCCCGGCGCCGCAATTGGCACAGAGGTCCATGTTCGCTTTGGGGGCTGGCTGACTCAACTTGCTTCCCTGCACAACACCTGCGTGCGGATGCAGCGGAGCATTATCAGCCCGGCATGGTCAAGCGCAGCTTCCTATGAGATTTCTATTAGGGAGCGCAATCTCCGCGCCCGGCTCGCCCGTTAAAAATATGCAGGCGAGCCGGTAAGAGGATGCTGAGCTGTCTACATCACGAAAACATTGCACTTGTGACCATCCGGGTCGCGGAAATAGCCGGCATAGAAGGAGCCATCGCCACGCGGCCCGGCCTCGCCTTCATCCGTGGCGCCAAGCTCGATGGCGAGCTTGTAAACCTTGTCGACCTGTTCCTTGCTCTCAGCCTGGAAGGCGATCATGACGCCATTGCCCACGGTGGCCGGCTGGCCGTCGAACGGCTTGGTCAGGCCGATACCGCAACCGCCGCCCGGATTGGCCCAGGCAATGAAATTCTCGTCTTCCATCATCCGGCCGACGCCGAATTCGGCGCAGATCTTGTCGTAAAAAGCAGCCGCTTTTTCAATGTCATTGGTTCCAAGCGTGACATAGCCCAGCATGGGGTCTCTTCCTCGATTGTGCGAATTACATGTTCCGCAAATGTTCCTGCCTCGTCACCATAGCCGCCCAGCGTGGTGGCGCAAGCGGGTTTTCGCGTTTCGGGGCATCGAACAGGTCACAAATCCGTGCGTTCAAGAAAGCTGTGAATCATTCTGGCCGCTGCGGTGCGCCGCGTCGAATCGCATGTATGCTGTCTGATGGGGGCCGCCCAGGGGCGAGCCCTGCGCCAGAGGAGGTCGCCGCCCATGTCCCAGATCGCAGCCCTAGATACCGCGCCCGAGAGGGCCAATGATGTGCGTCCGGCCGGGTCCTCGGTCGAACGGGCCTATCTCGATCTTCTGCGTGACATTCTGGAGACGGGCGCGGACCAGGACGACCGCACCGGCGTGGGGACGCGGTCGGTTTTCGGCCGCCAATTGCGATGCGACCTGTCTGAAGGCTTTCCGCTGCTGACCACCAAGAAAGTCCATTTCAAGTCGATCGCTATTGAGCTGCTCTGGTTCCTGCGCGGTGAGACCAATGTGCGCTGGCTGCAGGAACGCGGGGTGACGATCTGGGACGAGTGGGCCGACGAGAATGGCGATCTCGGACCGGTTTACGGCAAGCAGTGGCGTCGCTGGGAAGGCCCGGATGGGACCGAGATCGATCAGCTGTCCAATATTCTCGAGCAGATCAGGAACAACCCGTCCTCGCGCCGTCTGATCGTTTCCGGCTGGAATCCGGTCGATGTGCCGAATATGGCGCTGCCGCCCTGTCACACGCTGTATCAGTTCAATATCGCCAACGGGAAGCTCTCCTGCCAGCTCTACCAGCGCTCGGCTGACATGTTCCTCGGCGTGCCGTTCAACATCGCTTCCTATGCATTGCTCACGGCGATGGTGGCCCAGGTCTGTGGGCTGGAACCGGGCGAGTACATCCACACCTTCGGTGACGCCCATATCTACTCAAATCATCACGACCAGGTTCGCGAACAGCTATCGCGCACGCCGCGCGACTTGCCCAAGTTGAAGCTCAACCCCGAGGCCAAGGACCTGTTTGCCTTCGAATACGAAGATATCAGTCTGGAAGGCTATGACCCTCTGCCCCGGATTTCCGCCCCGGTCGCCGTATGAGCCGTCCGCTCGCGGCGCTGGCTGAGCAGATCGGAACGGTGTCCGACATCTATGCCCGCCACTACGACATTGATCGCTCCGGGGATTGGCATCTTCTGAAATTACAGGAGGAAATGGGGGAGCTGACCCAGGCCTACCTATCCGCGACCGGGCGTTCGCGCCGGCCAGCGGGCGAGGCGGCCCGTGCGGAGCTGGCCCGGGAAATGGCGGATACTTTGGGCATGCTGCTCCTGCTGGCGCGCAAGGAGGGCATCGACCTCGACGCAGCCGTGGATGAGAAATGGTTGAGCTGGCTGGATAAAGAGGCGGCCTCGTGAACACGATTGTCCCGAAAATCTCTCTTATCGCGGCGCGCGGGCGCAATAATGTCATCGGGGCAGATGGTGACCTGCCCTGGCGCTTGAGCACCGACCTCAAGCTTTTCAAGGCCGTGACCAAGGGTAAGCCGGTCATTATGGGGCGCAAGACCTGGGAGAGCCTGCCGCGCAAGCCCTTGCCGGGACGGCTCAATATCGTGGTCACGCGCCAGGCCGGGTATCGGGCCGAGGGCGCACGCGTGGTCGGCGATATGGGTGCGGCTTTCGATGAGGCCTTCGTGCGGGCCAATATGGACCGGGTCGACGAGGTTTTCGTCATCGGCGGAGCGCAGATCTATGCCGCCGCGATGGCCCTGGCTGACCGGCTGTATCTTACCGAGGTGGATGCGGCGCCGGCCGGCGAGGCGCTGTTCCCGGAATTTGACGCAGCGGACTGGTCGGAGATCGGTCGGCAGGACTATGATCCCGGCGAGAATGACGACCACGCCTTTACCTTCCGGGCGCTCGAACGCGCCTCGTAGAGTATCCATAGAATATTTGAGAGGGGATTGCCCGACGGCGCGTCCCACATGCTTACCCTTGAACCCGGGCCCGCATGCGTTCATGTAGAGGCCAGAACAACCAAGAGGAAAAATCCGGCCCATGCCCTGGAATGATAACAGCGGTAGTGGCGGCGGGGGTCCTTGGGGCTCCGGCGGCAACAACAATAACGGACAGAACCCGTGGGGGCAGCGGCCCCAGGGCGGGGGAGGCGGCGGTGGCGGCGAACAGCCGCCCGATCTCGATGAGGTCGTGCGTCAAATGCAGGGTAGCCTGCGTAAATTCTTCGGCGGCAAGGGCGGGTCCAACGGATCCGGCTCCGGCGGCAAGGGCGGTGGTGCCTTCGGCATCGGCCTGATTGCTGTCCTGCTGATTGGTGCCTGGTTTGTCACGACCGGCATCTACCAGGTCGCGCCGGAACAGAATGGCGTCGTGCTGCGCTTCGGCGAATACAATCGCACGACCACGCCAGGTCTGCGCTTCAAACTGCCGACCCCGATCGAGACCGTGATCTTGCCGGAAGTCACCACGACCCAGTCGATGACGATCGGTACCGGTCCGGAAGGCCAGATGCTGACCCGAGATCAGAATATCGTTGATATCGACTTCGCGGTGCAGTGGCGTGTCGACAGTACCGGTGATGGTGTGCGCAATTACCTGTTCAACGTGCGTAATCCGGAAGGTACCGTGCGTGCCGTGGCGGAAAGTGCCATGCGCGAAGTCATCGGTACCTCGGATCTGCAATTCATCATTACCGAAGGTCGTGGTGAGGTTTCCCAGCGCACCCGTGATCTGGTCCAGGCCACGCTCGACGAATATGAGGCCGGCATCCAGATCCTGCAGATCAACCTGCAGACCGCGCAGCCGCCGGAAAGCGTCATCGCGGCCTTCCGCGATGTCGACGTGGCGGAACAGGATGCGGAACGTGCCCGGCTTCAGGCCACGGCGCATGCCAACTCCGTCATTCCGGCCGCGCGCGGCCGTGCAGCACAGCTGACCCAGGCAGCCCAGGCCTATCGCGACTCCGTGATTGCCCAGGCTCAGGGTGATGCGGACCGCTTCGTCGCCATCTATGACGAATACGCCCAGGCGCCGGAAGTCACCCGCCGCCGGATGTATCTGGAAACCATGGAATCGGTGCTTGGCCGTTCCGACCTGCTTGTCCTGGACGGTGATGCGGGCGCGCTGCCCTTCCTGCCGCTCGATCGCCTCGGCGAAAACCGCAATCGTGGAGACAACTGATGATCCGCACTCTCGTACTGATTATCGGCGCTGTTGCGATCTTCATGGGTCTGCAAAGCGTGTTCACGGTCAATGAACGCGAACAGGCGCTGGTGCTGCAATTCGGTGAGCCGGTTCGTGCCGTCAATTCACCGACCAATCCGGATCCGGGCCTGCACTTCAAGGCGCCGTTCATTAACGATGTCCTGATCTTCGAAAAGCGCAATGTCGAGTTCGATATGCGCCCGGAAGAAATCCAGGCCTCGGACCAGGTCCGTCTCGTCGTTGACGCCTTCCTGCGTTATCGCATTGTCGACCCGCTGCGTTTCTACCAGACGGTCCGCAATGAGGCTGGCGCGGAACTTCGCCTGCGTTCGATCATGGATGACAGCCTGCGTGGCGTCATCGCCTCCATCCCGTCCCAGGACGTGATCTCCGGCCAGCGTGCCGCGCTGATGGAGCGGGTCCAGGCAGCTGTTGACGTCCAGGTGGCGAACCAGAATCTGGGTATCGAGGTGATCGATGTCCGTATCCTGCGCGCCGACTTGCCGCAGCAGATTGCAGAGCGGGTCTTCCAGCGTATGCGCTCCGAGCGTGAGCAGGAAGCGGCCCGTATCCGCGCTGAAGGTGATCAGCAGGCCACTGAGATCCGCGCCGATGCAGACCGTCAGGCTACCATTATCGAAGCCGAAGCGCGCGCGGAAAGCGAACGTGTTCGCGGTGAAGGTGATGCCCAGCGGAACGCGATCTACGCCGCGGCCTATAATCGCGATATGGAGTTCTTCGCTTTCTACCGCTCCATGCAGTCCTATGAACGGGCTGTGCAGGAGGGAACCCCGATCGTAATCCCGCCTGATTCTGAGTTCTTCAGCTATTTCAGCCAGCAAGGCGGTCAGTAGACTTCGGTCTTCACCAGCAATCAGCCCCGCTCAATCGAGCGGGGCTTTTTGTTTCCACCGGTTGTGGCCGGCGTCTGACAGAAAGGTTAGAGCTTTCACCTTGCTGTCAGCGCGGTTGCCGCAGCTATCGAGTTGACGTTATGCCTGTGGTTCATAGTTTTGATTGCAGACCACAAACATCGCTGAGCTCATGCAAAAATTCTTCGCCGTCCTACTTCTCCTGCTGCTGCCTGCGGCAGTTCACGCGCACCCTGCGCCGGACGGCTTTGCCGATCTCGCTGAGCGGTTGTCACCGGCCGTCGTCAATATCTCCGCGGCCCAGCGGCTCGATGCCGGTGATGGCCTGCCGGACTTCCCGGAAGGGTCTCCGCTGGAGCGCTTCAACGATATTTTCGGCGATGAGCCGCGGATCGCCAATTCGCTGGGCTCCGGCTTCATCATCGATCCGTCCGGCATTGTCGTCACCAATAACCATGTGATCGACGGCGCGGATGAGGTCGAGGTTTCCCTCCCGGACGGGCGGACTTTCCCGGCGGACATCATCGGCATTGATGCGGTGACTGACCTGGCGGTGCTGCGCATGCAGACCAGTGAAACCATGCCGTCGGTGGCCTTCGGCGACAGCGACACGGCCCGGGTCGGCGACTGGGTGATTGCGATCGGTAACCCGTTTGGCCTTGGTGGCACGCTGACGGCTGGCGTGGTCTCGGCGCGCGGGCGTGATGCCGGTGGTCGCTATGATGATTACATCCAGACCGATGTGGCGATTAATACCGGTAATTCCGGTGGTCCGCTGTTCAACATGGATGGCGATGTGGTCGGTGTGAACACGCTGATCTTCTCGCCCACCGGTGCCAGCGTCGGCATCTCCCTGTCAATCCCGGCCAATATCGCCACCCGTGTAGTCAACCAGCTGATCGAATACGGCGAGACCCGTCGCGGCTGGCTCGGTGTCCGGGTGCAGGAAGTCACCGCGGAACTGGCCGAGAGCTTCGACCTGGAGACCCCCTATGGCGCCATTCTGTCCTTCATCGATCCGGATGGTCCGGCCGCCGATGTTGATCTGCGCCAGGGTGATCTGATCCTCACCTACGGAGGACGTCGCGTGCGCGACAGCCGGATTTTCTCCCGCCTCGTCGCGGAAACCGAGATCGGCGAAGAGGTGGACCTGGAGATTATCCGCCGCGATCGCCGCATGACCCGGACGGTCACCATCGGCGAGCTCGATGAAGGCGAGGCCGACGAAGATGCTCCGGCCGCGCCGCCGGGCCTTGTCAGCCCGCTGCAGCCGGCCAGCAATGAGCTCTATGGCATGACGCTGGGCGAGTTGACGCCGCAGACCCGCCGCCGCTATCGCGTGCATCCGGACGCCGAAGGCGTTCTGGTCACCGATGTCGATGGCACGTCTGATGCCGCCGGCAAGGTGCGCGCCGGTGATGTCATCGAGGAGGTCGAGTTCACGCGGGTCGCGACCATCGAGGAAATCCGCGAGATCGTTGCCAATTCCAATGGCGGTCCGCTGCGCTTCCAGCTCAATCGCGGTGGCCAATACGTGCTGCAGTCGATCCGGCCTTGAGGCCGGTTCTCCTCATCGCCGGCCCGACGGCTGCTGGAAAAACGGCGCTCTCGATTGCGGCGGCACGCCGACTTGAAGGCGAGATCGTCAATGCCGATTCCATGCAGGTCTATGGCGGGCTGAGCCTGATCACGGCCCGGCCGTGCGCTGAGGAGCTGGCCGAGGCGCCGCACCATTTGTTTGGCACGATCGATCCGGGCACGAGGTTCTCCGTCGGGGATTGGCTCGGTGCGGCGACGGCGCTGATCGACGACATCGAGGGTCGCGGCCGAACCCCGATCCTGGTGGGCGGAACCGGGCTGTATTTCAACGCCCTGACCAAGGGCCTCGCCCCGGTGCCGGACATCACGCCGGAGGCGCGTTCCGAGGCCGAAGCGCTGATCGACAGGGAAGGCGTCGACGGGCTGCGCGCCGAGGCGGTGCGCCTGGACCCCGCGGGTGCCGCCAAGGTCAAACCGGCCGATCGTCAGCGGCTGCAGCGTATCGTTGAGGTTGGCTACGCAACCGGTGAAGCGCTCTCCAGCTTTCATGCCAAGACCGAGCCGGTCCTGCCGGCTGAGCGCTGGACCGGCCTGGTTGTCGAGCCGGACCGCGAGGCGCTGTATGCCCGGATCAATCTACGATTTGACCAGATGATGCAGGCCGGAGCGCTAGAGGAAGTGCGACGCTTCATGGAGCGATCGCTTGATCCGTCCTTGCCGGCCATGAAGGCGCTTGGCGTGCCGCCCCTGATTGAGCATCTCAATGGCCAATTACCGCTTGAGGAGGCGATCGAACTCGCCAAGCGGGACAGCCGGCGCTATGCCAAGCGGCAGATGACCTGGTTCCGCAATCAGCATGCGGACTGGGCCCGGATCACATCACTGGACCCGGACGACCGGGCTGCCGAGCTCGACGCCAGTCTCGGCACATGAGGACTGACGATCACAATGACTGACGCGCTTTATACCGCCGACATTGATATGGCTCCGCTCAAGCACTGGAAGCTCGGCCTGGTCGGCTACGGCAATCATGGCCGTTCCCACGCGCTCTGTCTGCGTGATAGCGGGGCAGAGCAGATCAAGATCGCCTTGCGCGAGGGCTCGCCATCGCGAGCCAAGGCGGAGGCGGACGGGTTCGAGGTGGTCAGCCTCGCCGAAGTGGCCGCCTGGGCTGATGCAATCGCCCTGCTCGCCGCCGATGAAGCGCACCGCGAGATCTGGACGACGGCCATCGCCCCGAACCGTAAGCCTGGACAGGCCCTGATCCTGTGTCACGGCTTTTCCATCCATTACCGCCTGATCGAACCGCCTGCCGATGCCGATGTCATTCTGGCGGCAGCGAAAGGGCCGGGTGGCGCTGTGCGCCAGGAATTTGAAAAGGGCGGCGGGCTGATCGGTTTCTGGGCTGTGCATCAAAATGCCTCCGGTCGGGCGCGTGATCTGGCGCTGGCCTATCTGGCGGGGATCGGGTCCGGCAATGTCGGGATTTTCGAAACGACCTTCCGCGAGGAGACCGTCTCCGACCTGTTCGGTGAACAGGTAGTCCTGGTCGGTGGGCTCGTCGCCCTGGCCAAGGCGAGCTACCAGCGCCTGGTTGCTGCGGGCGTCAGCGAACGCATGGCCTATATCGACTGTGTCCATGAAATCAAATACCTGGCGGATCTGATGCAGGCTCAGGGCATTGCCGGCATGTATGAAGCGATCTCCGATACCGCAGAGTTCGGCGCGCGTCTGATCGAGGATGATATTGCCGGTCCCGAACTCAATGCGGCGTTCGACAAGGCGATGGCGGCGATTGAGGATGGGTCCTTCGCACGCAAATGGGTTGAGACCTATGAGGCGGGCAATGCCATGGTCGAGGATCGGGCGCGCGACAAGACCCTGGCGATCGAAGCTGCTGGCGCCGACCTGCGATCCAGACTTTACCGTGCCTCGAAATAGCCAAACTAAGCGTTGCTTATAGAATAGAACTGATTCCAAAGCCGATTGCGGGGGCACATCATGGCGTTCAATCCGGTTAAGCAACGAGTCTATGGCGAGCCCAAGGAAGTCGTTGCACGCGTCTTCGAGGAAGTTGGTGGTATTCCGAAGGTGATGGAGCTGCTCGATCTGAGCCGTACGCGGGTCTACGCCCTGGCCGATCCGGACTCGACCAATGAGATTTCCTACGCGCGGGTATGTACGCTGACCGAGGCGGGCGCCCAGGCCGCCGCACAGCACCTCGCCGCACTGGCGGGCGGGCTGTTTGTTCCCATCGACAAGGCCGAGGATGCCGACTGGCTGGCACTTGCCGGTGAAGCGAGCCGCCGCAATGCCCGCAATATCGCTGCCCTGATGGAATCCCTGTCCGAAACGGCCCGTTCGCCGGGCGAGGTCGATCAGCAGGAAGCCCGCGACATCCTCAAAATCCTCGACGAACAGCTCGGTGTGCTCGCCATGCAGCGGGCCAAGCTCTCGGTCATTGCTGCGGGCGAGGAAGAATAAGGTCCGACGATTTCTGCCCACCTCGCAGCGGCATTGGCGCAGGTGATGCAAAAACAAAAAAGCCCCCGGTGCTCACCGGGGGCTTTCTCTTGTCTCGATGCATCCGTACTCAGTAGTGCACGGAGCTGGCCGTCATGCTTTCCTCCGGCGGGCGGAATTGGGTCAGATTGATACCATCCACGGCTGCCTTGTACTCCTCCATGGTCGGCGTCCGGCCGAGAATGGTCGAGAGCACGACAACCGGCGTCGAGGAGAGCAGGGATTCACCCTTCTTCTCATCGCTGTCCTCGACTACGCGGCCTTTGAACAGGCGGGTCGAGGTGGCCATCACGGTATCGCCCTTGGCGGCCTTCTCCTGGTTGCCCATGCAGAGGTTACAGCCCGGGCGCTCGAGGTAGAGAATGTTCTCATACTCGGTGCGCGCCTCATTCTTCGGGGCGTCATCATCAAACTCGAAGCCGGCATATTTCTGCAGCACGGCCCAGTCGCCTTCTTCCTTGAGCTCATCAACGATGTTGTAGGTCGGCGGTGCCACGACCAGCGGCGCCTTGAACTCGACGGTCTCGCCGGACTTCTCGAGGTTCTTCAGCATCTGGGCGATGATCTTCATATCGCCCTTGTGCACCATACAGGAGCCGACAAAACCGAGATCGACCTTCTTTTCTCCGCCATAATGCGAGACGGGTCGGATCGTGTCGTGGGTGTAGCGGCGGGAGACATCGATATTATTGACGTCCGGATCGGCGATCATCGGCTCGACGATTTCATCGAGATCGACAACGAACTCCGCGAAGTATTCCGCAGTCTCATCCGGTGCGAGCGCCGGGCGCTCGCCAGAGCGGATTTCCGCGATACGCTTGTCCGCGATCTTGATCAGGTTGGCGAGGGTCTGGGCCTCGTTGTCCATACCCTTCTCGATCATGATGCCGATGCGGCTCTTGGCGATTTCCAGGGATTGGATCAACGTCTCATCGGTGGAGATACAGATCGCCGCCTTGGCCTTCATCTCGGCCGTCCAGTCGGTAAAGGTGAAGGCCTGGTCCGCCAGCAGCGTGCCGATATGCACTTCGATGACGCGGCCCTGGAAGACGTTGTCGCCGAACTGCTTGAGCATCTGGGCCTGGGTAGCGTGCACCACATCACGGAAGTCCATGTGATCCTTGAGATCGCCCTTGAAGGTGACCTTGACCGATTCCGGGATCGGCATGGTGGCCTCACCCGTTGCCAGCGCCAGGGCCACCGTGCCGGAATCCGCGCCGAAGGCGACGCCCTTGGACATGCGGGTGTGGCTGTCGCCGCCGATGATGACTGACCAGTCGTCAACGGTGATGTCGTTGAGGACCTTATGGATCACGTCCGTCATGGCGTGGTACTCGCCCTTCGGGTCGCGCGCCGTGATCAGCCCGAACTTGTTCATGAAGCTCATCAGCTTGGGGATGTTACGCTGGGCCTTGAGGTCCCAGACGGAAGCTGTGTGGCAGCCCGACTGATAGGCGCCATCGACAGACGGTGAGATCACCGTGGCTGCCATGGCTTCCAGTTCCTGTGAGGTCATCAAGCCAGTCGTGTCTTGCGAGCCGACGATGTTGACGCGAACGCGGACGTCCGAGCCCGCGTGCAGGGGCGTGCCTTCGGCCACACCAACTGCATTGCGGTTGAAGATCTTTTCGACGGCCGTCAGGCCTTGGCCCTGATGCGAGATCTCGCGGGACGGGGCGAAGACTTCCGGCGCCTTGATGCCGAGCGTTTGGGCCGCAAAGCTCTGAAGCTTTTTGCCGAACACAACGGCATAGGAGCCGCCCGCCTTGATGAACTCGACCTTTTGCGGCGTCAGGGCATCGGCGATATCAGCCAGCTCCTGTTCGCCCGTGGCGTCGTAGAGCTTCTTGGTCTTGGTGTTGATGGTCAGCACCGTTCCGGTGTCGATGGAGTAGACCTGCTCGAGTACCGGGTCGCCGTTCTCGTCCAGCACCGGCTTGCCGTCGCTGTCGAATTTTTTCACCCAGTTCTTCAGATCGATGCCGATACCGCCGGTCACGCCGACCGTGGTCAGGAAGATCGGAGAAATGCCGTTGGTACCGCCGACGATCGGCGCGATGTTGACGAATGGCACATAAGGGCTGGCCTTCTTGCCGGTCCACAGCGCCACATTGTTGACGCCTGACATGCGCGAGGAACCGACACCCATCGTGCCTTTTTCCGCGACCAGCATGACCTGCTTGTCCGGGTGCAGGCCCTTGAGCGCCTCGATTTCTTCCTGCGCTTTTTCGGAGATCAGGCATTTGCCGTGCAGTTCGCGGTCAGAACGCGAGTGCGCCTGATTGCCCGGGGAGAGCAGGTCGGTGGAGACATCGCCTTCGGCGGCGACGTAGGTCACGACCTGGATGACTTCGTCGATCTCCGGCAGGTCGGTGAAGAACTCTCCCTTGGCATAGCTGGTCAGCAGGAGCTTTGCCATTTCATCGCCGCGCTCATAGGCGTCGGCGAGACGCTGCGTGTCCGACTCATAAAGGAAGACCTGGGACTTCAGGACGTCGGCTGCTTTCGGGCCGATGACGCGGTCCTGGCACAGGGCGAGGTCGAGCAGGACATCAACGGACGGGCCGCCCTTCATGTGAGACAGCAGCTCGAAAGCGAAGTCGACGGAGATCTCTGGCACGGTGATCTCACCGGTGATGATCTCGCGCAGGAACTCGGCTTTCTGCTCGGCCGCGGGCGTCGTGCCCGGCAGCGTATTATAGATCAGAAATTCAAGGCATTGGGCGCGGTGCTCGCTGCCGGTGTCCTTGATATGACCGATGATTTCCGCCGTCAGCTCGGCGCCTTCAATCGGCTTGGGGTGCAAGCCTTGAGTTTTGCGGGTTTCGATCTCTTGGAGGTAGTCAGAATACAAGCTCATGAGTGTCCCGGCGTCTTTGATTTATTGATGATAGTGCGCTGCAGCAAAAAGCTTCGCGCCAACCGCATATTGTTCGGCGCCAGACATAAATCCCCGTGAAAGGACTGGCAAGTTCGGCTGTGTGATGGGATCGGGGCGTGGCTTGAATGCCGTAAACGCTAGGGGTCTGTCAGGCGGTCGTCTTCAATCCATTGTGGACGCGGATCGGTCGTGCTGCGCCTTTCCGCACCGCTGAGCTCGGTCCAAATGAATATGGCGCCTTCCTCTCCCTGTTCGCATCTGACACTGCGAAAGCGGTGGTATTTGCGCCAGCTATCCCAGATGAAAAGAAGTCCCACGAGCGGCATGAGTTTGAAAACGAGCTTGAAGGCCGCGCTTTCCCGCTGAAAATCCGCCTCGAAATGAAGCGCGTAGACGAAAGCAGCAGCCAAAATCGTCCAGACGATGCTGAAGGTCAGCGATTTCATAATGCCCGGCACCTTTATTATGAGCGGGTAACAATATGCCGGACCGCCTGTGAAGGTCGTGCTACCGGGAAGGGTAGAATTGCCTCAATCGGCACGATGCCAGTCCGACTGCCTGCCCGCCCGGGACGGCAAATCCACATTGCGGCTGGCCCGATCCGTGCTTACTAAGTTGTAAGTGTGCGAACGGGGATCAGCCGCGCGATGAACCGCATTGTAGATTTCGTCATGCGTATGGACGCCAAGGCCCAGCGCGCCGTGCTGGTGTCGCTTGGCCTGTTCGTCATTGTCGGCACTGTTTTTGTCCTCGGTAAATTTGTTCTCGATATCGAGCCGGGCGCTATTGATGGCTGGTTCGATGCGGCTTCCAGTCAGTGGTATGCCTTGCCGCTGACGATCCTGATCTTCATCGCACTGTCTTTTGTCGGGACGCCCCAATTTGCGCTGATGGCGGCAGCAATTGTCGCCTTTGGGCCGCAGACCGGCTTCATCTATGCCTGGATCGCGACCTTAAGTGCTGCAACGGTCAACTATGTGATCGGCCGCTATTTCGGCGCGGATATCCTGAAGCGCTATGGCGGAGACTGGGCCAATCGCATTGCCGATTTCATCGGCCGCAACGGCTTGCTGGCTGCAATGGTCGTCCGGTGGGTGCCGTCCGGCCCGTTTATCGTCGTCAATATGGGTTTCGGCCTGTCCCGGACGCCTTACTGGGCCTTCCTGCTTGGGACGGCCATCGGGACCGGGCCGAAGATTTTCGTCGTTGGTCTCGCGGGGCAGAGTATTCTGGCCATGCTGTCCGAGGGGCAGCTTCTTCTGGGCGTGGCTCTGGCAGTCGCCGTGGTCGGCTGGATCGGGGTTATGTTGATCGCCCGGCGCTGGCTGCGGCGAAATCGGCCCGGCGACTCGGACGTTTAAAACGTCGCGAAGCCGCTTCGCCTCGAATTCGCCTTGATTCATGTGTGCGTTTGCACAATCGCGCCCCTTGCAATATCGGGCGCATCATCGCACAAGAAAAATAGTTGCAACGCGGCTTTGCCGCCACACCTCACGGTTCCTGCGCGCCCATGCTCAACAGCCTCTTCGGTCTGCTTTCTGCGGATATCGCCATCGACCTCGGTACAGCCAACACGCTTGTCTACGTTAAGGGGCGCGGCGTTGTGCTCAATGAACCGTCTGTTGTCGCGTACAAGGTCGACAAGGGCCGCAAGCACGTGCAGGCGGTTGGCGCGGAAGCCAAGCTGATGCTGGGCAAGACCCCGGGCAATGTCGAAGCCATCCGGCCAATGCGCGATGGCGTGATCGCCGACTTCGATGTCGCCGAGGAAATGATCAAGCACTTCATCCAGAAAGTGCATAACCGGCGCGCCATGGTCAGCCCGCAGGTGGTGATCTGTGTCCCGTCGGGTGCGACCGCCGTTGAACGACGTGCGATTCACGAATCTGCGCTCGGTGCCGGCGCGCGCAAGGTCTATCTGATCGATGAACCGATGGCCGCGGCCGTCGGTGCCGGTCTGCCGATCGACGAGCCGACCGGGTCCATGATCGTCGATATTGGTGGCGGCACCACCGAGGTCGCCGTGATGTCGCTCTCCGGCATTGTCTATTCGCGCTCTGTGCGTGTCGGCGGTGACAAGATGGATGAAGCCATCATCAACTATATTCGTCGTTCCGCGAACCTTCTGATCGGCGAGACTTCCGCCGAGCGTATCAAGAAGGAAATCGGATCGGCCATGCCGCCGGTGAAGGGCGAGGGGCTCTCCCTCGACATCAAGGGCCGCGATCTGATGAATGGTGTGCCGCGCGAGATCGCCGTCACCGAAGCCATGATTGCAGACAGCCTGTCCGAGCCGGTCGAACAGATCGTTGAGGCGGTCAAGCAGGCGCTCGAGGCGACCCCGCCGGAATTGGCGGCGGACATTGTCGACAAGGGTATCGTCCTGACGGGCGGTGGTGCACTGCTGCGCAATTTGGATACCGAACTGCGTGAGCGGACCGGTCTGCCGGTCAGCCTGGCTGACGAGGCGCTGTCCTGCGTCGTGCTCGGTTGCGGCCGCGCGGTAGAAGATTTGAAAGTTTGGCGGCCCATTCTCTCTGAAGCCGTGTAATCTCCGGCTGGGCGGGGGAGAAGGAGTAAGTCGTTGGCGTCTAGGCGCGCATCACGACATGATGCGGACGGTGGTGTCCGTTTTTCGCGCACGATCTTCATCATGTTGATTGTGATATCGAGCGCGCTGATCATGTTCGACCGCCCGTCATCGCGCTCGGAGGCCTTTGCCTCATTCCGTGCCAGCTTTACCGATATCGCATCGCCCTTGCTGGAACTCGCCGCACAGCCGATCCGGGCTGTGAAGGGCATCGGACCGTATTTCCGGGCGCAGGGGGATCTGGCCCGCGAAAACGCCGAGCTGCGTCAGCAATTGATCGAAGCGCGCTACTGGGAAGATCTCGCTTACCGTCAGCGCGACCGTATTGAGGTCTATGAAGCGGCCCTCAATGTGCAGACCGCGGCAACCGAGGACCGCATCGGTGCCTGGACCGTGGCCGACCCGCAGGGCCCCTTCGTCCAGGCCCGCCTGATCGGCCGCGGTTCGGACAGCGGTGTGGCCGACGGTTATCCGGTGATCAATCTCTATGGCCTGGTCGGCCGGGTTTATGAAACCGGGCGCCGCTCCGCCCGCGTCCTGCTGCTCACCGATCTCAACAGCCGCGTCCCGGTTATGGTCGACCGGTCCAATGCCCGCGCCATCCTGATCGGGGATAATTCGGAATATCCGCGCCTGGAGTATCTCGGGCGTAATCCGGATATCGAGGAGGGCGACCGCATTGTGTCGTCCGGCGATGATGGTGTCCTGCCGCGCGGGCTGCCGATCGGCCGTGCTGTCCCGACCCGGGAGGGGGGGTGGCGTATCGAGCTCTATTCGGACCAGGCGCCGATCGATTTCGTCTGGGTCTGGCCCTATGTCCGCGCCGCACAACCCGAAGCCGAGGACGCGCCGGCCATGGAGGGGGTTGAGCCTGCTGGCATTGGGGACGGGGCGACGACGAACGAGGTCCCGGAAGTGCCGGCGACGGCAGATGAGCCGGCGCAGGAGCAAGCCGAAGCGGCCGCGGAGGATGCCCCATGAGAAAGCCTGGCGAACGCAATGCGCCATACTGGTCTGCGCTCTGGTGTGTCTTCACGGTGATCGCGGCACTGCTGTTCCAGGCCGCTCCGACCCGGTTGATCGAAGGCATCACGCTGATGCCGACCTGGCCCTTGATGGTGATCTTCCTGTGGGCCGGCCTGCGTCCCTATTTCATGCCGCCGGTCGCGGTCTTCGCCATCGGGCTGACCCAGGACCTTCTGACCGGTGCGCCGATGGGCGTATGGGCGCTGTCCTATCTCGTCTCCATCGCTGTTTTCCGCTTCCGCGGCGAGGACGGCATGCCGCGCGATCTGCCACCGATTGTACTTCGCTTTGCCGGGACGTTGTTGCTGGCGCACGCCATTGCTTATGCCGCCGGCAGTTTCGCCCTGGGCCAGCCGGCGGACTGGCAGCCCTTGATCATCGAGGTGATCGCGTCAATTCTGATGTTCCCGATGCTGGCCTTCCTGGTGTTGCGCCGACGTCGGAGCAGAAGTTCGGGTTTTGGGGGGTGATCGCGAGGTCTCATGCGCGCTGATCGCCAGGAACAGGAACTGAAATTCACCCGCCGGGCCTTGCTGATGTCCGGCGTGGGGGCTGTGTCGTTCTCCGTGCTCGGCGCGCGGCTCTATGCCCTGCAGGTACTTGAAACCGAGCGCTATCAGACCCTCTCCGACGACAACCAGTTCAACTACCAGCTCACCCCGCCCTCACGCGGACGTATTCTTGACCGTTTCGGTCTGTCCATTGCTGAAAACCGGGACAGCTATCGCATTACGCTGACACCGGAGCAGGCCGGAGATGTGAACGCGGCCCTGGATGAGCTGACCGCATTCATGCCGATCTCGGAGGCACGGCGAAACCGCGTCCTGCGCACCGCCCGCCAGAATGCCAGCTTCCGCCCGGTCACCGTGGCCAATGATCTCGATTGGGAGACCTTCTCCCGCATCAATCTGCATGCGTCGAGCATGTCCGGGATCACGCCGGACGTGGAGGAAGTGCGCTCCTATCCCTATGGCGAGGCTTTCGCGCACGTGGTCGGCTATGTGCAAACGCCGAACGAGAACGATATCGCCAATGACCACCCCGATGCCGAGCGTCTCCTGCGCCATCCCGGTTTCCGCATCGGCAAGAATGGTGTCGAGATTGCCCGCGAGGAGCAGCTACGCGGTTCGGCCGGCGCGCTGAAGACCGAGGTCGATGCCCGCGGGCGTATCATTCGCGAACTGCCCGACCAGTCCATTCCGCCGCAAAGCGGGCTCGATGTCGTTCTGACACTGGACGCCGACATTCAACGCTACGCATCCGAACGATTGGGTGATGAGAGTGCCTCGGCGGTCGTGATGGACGTTAATACCGGTGAACTGATCGCGCTGGTCTCCAACCCGTCTTTCGACCCGAACCTCTTTGTTCTGGGTATTTCGACAACGGATTACGCCCGCTATCGCGATGATGATCATCGCCCGCTCTTCCACAAATCCGTGCAGGGGACTTATCCGCCGGGCTCGACCTTCAAGGGCGTGGTCGCGGCGGCGGCCCTGGAGCATGGTCTCGCCGATCCTTCCGAGACCGTGCGCTGCACCGGCTCGACCCGGCTGGGTAATCGCGACTTCCACTGCTGGCGGCGCGAAGGTCATGGTCCGGTCAATCTGCATGAGGCAGTGAAGACCTCCTGCGATATCTATTTCTACGAGATCGCCGAGCGTCTCGGTATCGACCGCCTGAACGAGATGGGGCGCCGTTTCGGTATTGGCGAGCAATTTGACATCGGCATTGCCGGTGTCGCCCGCGGGCTCATGCCGGATCCGGCCTGGAAACGGGCGCGGCGCAATGAGGGCTGGTCGACCGGGGACACCTATAATACCGGCATTGGCCAGGGCTTTACCCTGGCCTCGCCGCTGCAATTGGCGGTGATGACGGCGCGAACGGCATCGGGGCGCATGGTTCAGCCGACCCTGTTCCGCAATGCCATGATGCCGCCGGCCCCCTATATGGGCCTGCAGGATCGCACCTTGCAGCTGGTCCGCGATGGCCTGCGCGGTGTTGTGCACGAGCCGGGTGGAACGTCGTATTCCCTTGGTGGGCTGGGCATTGACGGTGTCGACATGGCCGGTAAGACCGGCACGGCGCAGGTCTATTCCATCACCGCGGAAGAACGCGAGGCCGGTGTGCGCGATCAGGACGATCTGCCCTGGCGCCTGCGGGATCATGGCCTCTTCATGTGCTACGCGCCGGCAGATAATCCGAAATATGCCTGCGTCGTCGTGGTCGAACATGGCGGCGGCTCCAGTGCGGCGACGCGCCCGGCGCGCGATATCCTGCGCCGCACGGTGGCCCGTGACCCCTCCAGCCGTCCTGGTGTGTTTGCCAGCCTGTCGCCTAACCGTCCTGGAGGCGCGTGATGGCGGTCTTCCGCGAGACTGTTCCGCGCGATTTGCGTGACAAGATGATGGAGCTGAACTGGTCGCTGGTTCTGTTGCTCATCCTCCTGGGCGTTGCCGGTGTCGCGATGCTGTATTCGATCGCCGGGGCGGACTGGTCGCCCTGGGCCAATCGTCATGCCATGCGCCTCGGCGCCGGATTTGCCGGCATGCTGGTCATCGCCATGTTCCCGCCGCGCTTCTGGATGGGCATGGCCTATCCGGCCTATTTCGGCGCATTGGCGCTCTTGCTTCTGGTTGAGCTCTTCGGGGTCAATATCAATGGCGCCCAGCGCTGGATTGATCTCGGGCCGCTGCGGCTCCAGCCCTCCGAGGTCATGAAGGTTGCCCTCGTTCTGGCCATGGCGCGCTTCTATCACGACCTGCCGACCGAGAAGGTGACTTCGCCGACGGGTTTGCTGGTGCCCTTGATGATGATCGGCGCGCCGGCCGCGCTGATTATCGGCCAGCCGGACCTGGGCACGACGCTGCTACTGGCGGCGACCGGGGTCATCATCATCTTCATGGCCGGGCTGAGCTGGTGGTTCATTCTCACCGTGTCGGTTGCCGGCTTGATCGGCGTCGTCGGGGTCGCGGTCTACGGGCTGGAGAATATTCTCGCTGAATACCAGATGGACCGGGTTAGGGCTTTCCTCAATCCGGACTACGACCCACTCGGGATCAATTACCACCCCAATCAGGCGGTGATTACCATGGGGTCGGGCGGCATGACCGGGAAGGGTTTCCTGGAAGGCACCCAGTCCAAGCTGGGCTATCTGCCGGAAATGCAGACCGACTATATTTTTACCGCCCTGGGTGAGGAGTTCGGCTTTGTCGGCGGGATTTCTGTACTGGCGATCAATGCGCTGATCATGGCCCAGGCAGTTGGGGTGGCGATTTCCTGCAAATCCACCTTCCTGCGCCTTTTGACTATGGGCCTGACCGGCACCTATGCCCTCTATGTCTTCATCAATATCGCCATGGTTTCGCGCCTGATGCCGGTGGTCGGCGTACCGCTGCCGCTGATCTCCTATGGCGGCACGGTTGTGCTCTCGGTTCTGGCCGCTTTCGGCCTCATCCTCGGGGCCCATATTCACCGCAATGCAGAGCCGCCGAAGGGCGCCGGACTGTTCGGCTGAGCCATTCCTCTGCTCTGTCAAGCTTGACCGGGCATGACGCATGGGGAAGTGTGCGCGGCGATTAGTCACAAGGGACGGCGATGTTGGGGTGCCGTCCGAGGGGAGAGTAATATGGCG